>SBBA01000044.1 GCA_005239925.1 Candidatus Troglogloeales bacterium
GAGGAGTCGGGCCACTTTCGATACGTTTCCTTCATTGTTGTCCAACATCTTCCGGATGATCTCTCTCGCCTTTTCGGGAGAGAGTTTTCTGAGGTCATGATAGTTAATCAAAGGCGGTTTCTCCATTTTTAGAAAGTGTCCTTAAAAAAACAGGCCCGATCTCTCGATTCCAGACCCGATCTCAATAGGGGTGACTATCTCATCCCCCTTGAAAAATCGTCTTGAACCTCCAGGTTTAGACAGTGGCGCCTTCTTTGTCCATCCCTCCAAACTCAAAAGAGCCCTCTTCCAAGACACTTTCATCTTTTTCATCCTACCCATCATACGATGACTCGCCGCTGCTCTTCCTATAAACCCTCCCTTCACACCCTCTTCCAACTGGTAAGTAGGTTCATACCTATCTGGTATTCACTTTTCTTGACAACTTGCTGTCATTTAGGATAACAAGGTAGGCCGTAACAGGGAGTGAACCCGACCGAACAAAGGAGATAGCTGATGAAAAAAACTAATCAATGGCTACTGACAATTAGTTTGTGTTTTAATATCGCGCTGGGCGCCTTTCTGCTCATGGGCTTTATAGGCCCCAACGTCCTGACCTCGTTTAACCCTGATATCAATTATCCTAAAATTGCCAAATCGGCCTTCGTTCACCAGATTGGATCGGTGATCGGCGACGTCAAGATTGGGGAGCGGGTTTATGTGGCCCCCACCGCGTCGGTTCGGGGGGATGAAGGGCAACCCATCTTTATCGGAAATGACAGTAATGTCCAGGATTCGGTTGTGATCCATGGCCTGGAAACATTTGAGGATGGCGCAGAGATCGAAAAAAATCAGGTTGAACACAATGGCCATAAATACTCCGTCTACATTGGGAATCGCGTCTCACTGACCCATCAATCCCAGGTGCATGGCCCGGCCCTGGTGGAAGACGATAGTTTTGTCGGTATGCAGGCCCTGGTTTTTAAGGCCACCGTTGGAAAAGGAGTAGTCATCGAGCCGGGGGCTAAAGTGATTGGGGTCAAGGTGCCGCCGGGGCGATATGTTCCCGCCGGAAAGATTTTGAATAAACAGAGTGAGGCCGACGCCCTAATAGAGATCACATCTACCTATCCGTTAAAGGATCTCAATAAGGCGGTCGTCCACGTCAACACGTCGCTTGCCGACGGGTACAATGGCAAAAAGCCGTCCGCTCATCACAAGGGTGGGGGGGGGCACAAAAAAGAAGAGGGGCATCACTGACTTTCTGAGGAACAACCCCCTACCCCTTTTTAAAGGGGTAGGGGGTTGTTCCTATAAGTGCATAATAGTAATGCTGTCATTCCGGCGTGCTTCTAGCCGGAATCCATGAATAAAAAACTGGATACCGGCCTCCGCCGGTATGACGAATGGTAGTCCTATTTTGCACTTAGGTAAATTCAACAGCTTCCCCTCCCCCTACGTCTGGCAGGACCTCCTTTTCTCTGTTATTTGCAAATCACATCTTACCCCTTGTATTATCCCTGACCATGACCCGCCTGCTGGATCGCTATCTGTTTCGTGAGCTTTTCTCGCCCTTTCTGCTGGGGGTCCTGATGCTGACCCTCTTGATGCTCCTCTATCAAATCTTTATATCAATACATTTATACCAGTGCTTCAATATAGACCCTTGACACAGGGGGGCATGTGCTATTAGTCCTTTGAAAGGACGGTGGAGCTTCCTAAATCTAACACTACTTAGTGCTCAGGTATTGCTATGAAGAAGAACCTTAATGCTTCTATCTTGTTCCTTTTTCTTATATTTGGTCTACCTGTGGTCTCTTTTGCGACACACCCGCCACATTTTGGTTCTGATGTATTTAATGGTATTCTCACGCAGACCGTAGCGTGTGCAGAAAAGGCGGATTGTGTTGGAATCGATAACACCCCGTCCCAGGCATTTTCTCAGTTTACCAGTACCATAAATAGCGATAGACGCACCTCTATTGATACCAGCTATTTACGTTCAACAGATATAAGATGGCGGAAGTGAGACCTCTTCGCTATTTTTTTTGTGTAACTTTTACAAGGAGATAACCTATGAATAAGAAAACAACAAGAAAGCTGATGTCCTTACTAACGGTTGGTACTGTCTTTACAGGTGTGGTATTTGTTGCAGATGCGTGTTGTGCAGCAACAGACGGAGTGGGCGAGATGAAGGCACAAACAGTACAGGTAACGAAGCAGCCTAAGGATGTCCCTATCGGGATTATCGAAGAGGGCGAAGAGGGAAGACCCTATTACGTAAAACGATTCAAAGAGCTGAATAGATGGCTTGGCGAAAAGGAAGGCGAATTGTTAAGTATCCATGTGGGTTATTCAACATTAGACCCTCTTCAAGGCGTTGTTCTTGTTTTTGATAGTAATACAGGCGGTATTAGCGGGCTGTTTTTCCCTACGCCAACAATGACAGGGCCGGTGCGTATTATATCGGAAACAAATGGTATGCTAACACTCGAATCCCAAGAGGGGGTGTTTGTTTCAGTGAATGATGATCGTGACCCACCGATGAAAGAGGTCTCTACCCCTGGTCACACCACGTATTTTTTTGATACGAAAACATACACATATAAGTAGCCAATGGATTTCCACCGGAGCTTGCCCCGGTCATATTTTAGCCGGGGGCATGCTAACGCTCATTTGCAAATCCTATCCCGCCCCTTGTATCATCGGCGACCATGAACCGCCTGCTGGATCGCTATCTGTTTCGTGAGCTTTGCTCGCCCTTTCTGCTGGGGACACTGATGCTCACCCTCTTGATGCTCCTCTATCAACTCTTAAGGCTCACCGAATGGGTGATGGATAAGGGCATCCATCTGGGAACGGTGGTGGAGCTATTCTTAAAATTGCTTCCCTCCTTTTTTCTGTTAACCCTTCCCATGGCCGTGGCCTTTGCCGCAATCATCGCCTTTAATCGCCTCTCCTTTGATAACGAACTGATTGCGATTCAGGCCTCGGGGGTCGGATTTTTCCGTCTCCTGCAACCGGTGTTTGCCTTTGCCGTTGTCACCGGGGGGGCCACGCTACTCATGGGCGTTCTGGCACATCAATGGGGGGCCTCCTCCATTAAATCCGTGGCGATCCGCATGTTGAAAGAGAAAATCGGCGTGGGATTGGACGCGGGCCGATTTACCGAAATCCTCCCCGGCCTGATGATTTATACGGAATCTAAGCCGACCCCGACAGAGATGAGTCATGTCTTTATCTACGATGGGCGATCCGCTGCTCATCCGCGTATTATCGCGGCTAAAAAAGGGGTGCTGATCAATCAACAGGAACAAGAGAACGGTTCAGTCGGCATCGAACTTGCCGAGGGGGTGATGCATGCCGATAATCGTAATGGCGATCATCTAATGACCTTTGGCACCTACTCCCTTAAAATGCGTCCTCCGCGTGATGATAACGGCATTCCCACCTCAAGAGGCAGTTCCACCCGACCGGCGGAGGCGATTGCCTTTCATAAAAAGTATGCCCTCGCGGCCGCAGCCTTTCTCTTTGCTTTTATGGGTGTTCCATTGGGTTTGCTTTCGGGTAAGGCGGGGCGTCTTGGCGCTATTGCGTTGGGTATCGGGCTGATCCTGCTTTATTACGCGTTAAACACGGTGGGAGACGCCCTGGCTCTATCCAGTGGAGTCGCCCCTTGGATGGCCGCATGGATTCCCAACCTGGTGCTCACCCCCATTACGCTAATCCTGTTGGGGCTGCAGGCAGATCCCGTGCGCCGGAGATTATTCACATCAGGAAGGCCTGGGTAGCATGCCCCTTTTTTCCAGATATATCTTAGGCGAATATCTAAAACACCTCGGTATGTTTCTGGCCCTGTTCCTGTTGATCTTTTTTACTATTCATTTCATGGAAAAAATCCGTCTGTTCTCTCAGGCCGGTGCCCCCTTCTTTTGGATTGCCCAGTATTTCTTATTAAAAATCCCCTGGATGATTTCCGACCTGATCCCGATCTCCGTTCTGCTGGCGACCCTGGTGACATTAGGCACGCTGTCGAAGAATAACGAGGTGGTGCCGATCATGAACGCCGGCGTGGGCATCCTGGGGCTTGCCGCCCCGTTGTTGGTTGTGGGGGGACTGGTGAGCCTCCTCTTTTTCTTTTTTAATGGATCGATGGTTCCCTCCACGCTGAAACGGGCACGGATGATTCAGCAGGATCAAATCGAACGAAAAGGGGGGGCAACCCTTGTGCAAAATAAGATATGGTTTCGATTAAATGGCAAGACGCTGCTCTATACGCAACTGGTCAACTCAGAAGAAAACACCATGTATGGCGTGCACCTTTACTATCTGGGTGAGACCCTGCCGATCACTCAGGAAATTGAGGCGGAGATGCTTCGTTACGAAGGGGAAACGTGGGTTTTGCATCGGGGGACGCGCCTTCAATATCAACCGGACGGCACCCTTTTGCGACTTCCGTTTGTGCGAGAGACGATTTCAATCGGTAAAACCCTTTCTGATATTCAGCAGATAGCCGTGGAGCCGAAGGAGATGACCACCGCGGGACTGTTGGCCTATATTAACCAGTTGAAGCGCGATGGCCTCAATGCCGTGCCATATCAGGTGGCCTTAGAGGGTAAAAGGGCCTTCCCATTTTCCAGCGTGATTTTGGTGCTCTTGGGCATTCCACTCTCTTTTTCCTATTTGCGCAAAGGGGGAATGACCAAGAGTGTGATCTTAGGGATGGGGATGATCCTGTTGTACTGGTTGGTCTTGTCGGTTGCTACCTCCCTGGGTCGGCTTGAGGTCGTGTCTCCTTGGGTTGCCGGATGGGGGCCTCATGTTTTGTTCTTGCTCCTGGGCGTTGGTTTGTTGGCCAATCTTCACCGCGTGCGGGCCTAAGTCGCAACGGCGACTCCGAACGGAGCCCTCCCGTTGGTCGGTCTGGGCAAGTGAATATCATTACACGAAAAGTGCCCACGCAAAAACAGTAATATCACCAACAGAAAATCTAACAGTGTATCCAATTGGATAACAAATGTTATCTAATTGGATACACCTCACCAAGAAAAACCGCTTGGTCTTGATCCGACTTCTCCTTCGCATTAAACAATAAAATCATACTATCTCATTATAAATAAATGGGAATTTTAATGTAATGATTTAGAAAGCAGGCCTAAGCGAATGGGTTGGCACGCTTCTCGCTGTATGTTCTGACGGTTCGGTAAGAATGGTCTTATCGAATGGGGATGGAGGCGTAGTTGATTGACACCTTTATCCATGAATGAAGACAGGGGGGATGATCCCCCATTATTAAAACGAAGGAGAGAACAATGAAAACAGAAAAGAAATGGAACAAAACAGGAAAGGTAGGTCTCATCGGTTTGGGGCTGTGCCTAATGGTGGGAGTTATTACGATGGACATTGCACGCGCAGGACATCCAGCGCATTCCGTGAATTTTGCATTGGGTAAAACTGTGGCTGCTAAAGGCCAGTTTTTTACAGGTGGCTGGGGAGATGGCGCAATTGTAGACTTCTCCACCTTGACGGATGCTACCGTGTTTGAAAAAGGGCATCAGTGGGATCAGGGACCGATCTGGTGGCAAGAAGATATGGATGAAATCCAGAACTCTTTAACGGTGTATTTGGGGCCAACGTCTGTCACCGTACGTAAATTAGTCCTGCAAGTAGATAATAACGATGATTACATCATATCGTGGCAGGACGATGTCCTTGGGTACAGGGAAGTGAGCGTGGTCCCTAATAGACATTGGGGAATGGACGTTCCTACAGTAGTCGTATTACCTATAGGCCAACCAGCAAAAACAAAGGCCTTTACAATTAAACACGATGCCCGTGGAGCAGGTGATGGGTGGTATTCTGTCTCTGATTTTAAGGCGTTGAAATAGTTGTAACAATAGGGGTGCCTCTAAAGACCTGCTGCGTGGGCGTGTAACGTCTCATGACGGTTTTTAGGGGTACCCTACCCAGTCATTACAATAACCCTCTCGTCCAGCTACTTTTTTAGAGGCCACACAAAGCACCCCTTTTTACAAATTGTCTTTTTTGGTGCGCCTGAAGGGATTTGAACCCCTAGCCTACGGCTCCGGAGGCCGTCGCTCTATCCTATTGAGCTACAGGCGCAACAAAGCAAATAGTGAATGAACGGACTATAGCATATCCGTTGCCCCCAAGAGAATCGCTTCACTGCATTTGACAGCCATTCAAATGGGTTGTTACCCTGATCCCTACCCGTAGCACAAAAAGAGGTAGGACGTGGACACGGTCATCATTAAAAAAGAAATTCGGATGCGATTGCTTAAGAAAATGAAGGCGCTTAACGGGGCAGCCTGTTTATCCAAAAGCAATGAAATCGCCACGAAACTCCTGGCATCCAAGGTGTTTGCCGATGCAAAGACCATTCATTTTTACCTGGCCTGTGCCACGGAGGTCCAGACCGACGTCATGATCATAGAGGCCCTTCGGCAAGGAAAACAGGTGGTTGCCCCCGTGATCCGGCATCACGGCCTGCGCCTTTTTGAGGTTGAAGATCTTCATCCAACCCACCTACAACTGGGACCGTTTGGTATCCGTGAGCCGATACCGGATTTAGACAGGGAAGTCTCCGTAAAGGATGTAGATCTGTTTATTGTTCCCGGGGTGGCTTATGATAGAATCGGAAACCGCCTGGGACATGGCTACGGGTACTATGATCGGCTTCTTACAGGGGTGAAAACCAACATCATTGCCCCGGCATTTGAGTTCCAATTAGTCGATAATATACCCTGTGGGCCCACAGACATTAAAGTAAATCAGATTATAACGGAGAAAGAAATGATTCATTGTGGGGTAATGTAGGGGCGCGTTGCAACGTGCCCCTACCCTTGGAAAAGAAGAGAGAGGAGAAATGACAATCATTGATGGAAAGGCCTTGGCCATAGAAACGCGTGCTGCCATTCGACATAAGATTGAGGCATCCCATATACGGCCGGGTCTGGCAGCGGTTTTGGTGGGCAATAATCCGGCCTCAAAAATTTATGTGAACAATAAACGCAAGGCCTGTGACGAGGTTGGCATCTATTCCGAGGCGTGTTTTCTTCCGGAAGAAACCTCCGAGGCCGATTTGTTGGCCTGTATCCACCGGCTTAATAACGACCCCAAGATTCATGGCATTCTGGTGCAACTCCCCTTGCCCAAACCCATCAACGAACGGGTTGTTTTAGATGCCGTGGCCCCCGAAAAGGACGTGGACGGATTTCATTATGTCAACGTTGGAAAATTGGTGGCAAACGAGCCGGGGCTTCGTTCCTGTACCCCACTGGGGGTTATTAAATTGATTCAATCTACGAAAGTCGCCATCGCAGGCTCTCATGCAGTCGTTATGGGCCGAAGCAATATTGTGGGAAAACCCACGGCGCTTCTGCTACTACATGAACATGCGACCGTAACCCTTTGTCACTCCAAAACAAAGGATATTGCCGCTGTTTGTCGCACGGCGGATATTTTGGTTGCCGCCATTGGAAGGCCCCGGTTTGTCACTAAAGAGATGATCAAGGAAGGGGCGGTGGTGATTGATGTGGGGATCAATCGGCTTCCCGATGGGAAGATTGTCGGCGACGTTGATTTTGAGGCGGTTGCGCCACATGCGGCAGCGATTACACCTGTACCGGGCGGTGTAGGGCCCATGACCATTGCCATGTTGTTGCAGAATACATTGCAGGCCGCGATTTGGGCCGATGAAAGGAACGGTCGTGGATAAAGTTACGGTACCACTTATTCGAGAAAAAAAGGTCGGGACGCCGACTGCGGTCGGGACGCCGACTGCGGGTGGAAAGATTTCCGCAGTAACCGCTTATGACTACCCATTTGCAAAGATCATTGACGAGGCTGGTATTGATATTATCCTGGTAGGCGACTCCGTAGGGGTTGTTGTGGCAGGTGAGGAGAACACCCTTTCTGTCACGATGGATCAGATGATCTATCATACCCGGATGGTGAGCCGCGCCGTGAAAAGGGGGCTGGTGGTTGGCGATATGCCGTTTCTTTCGTATCAGACCTCCATGGAAGAAACCATCCGTAATGCGGGCCGTTTCTTAAAAGAGGGGGGCGCAGCGGCCGTAAAGTTAGAAGGAGGCGCTTCGGTAGCCGACCGGATTGAGGCGTTGACCAACTATGATATTCCAGTGGTGGCGCATATCGGTTTAACGCCGCAGTCCATCCATCGCATGGGTGGGTATAAGATTCAGGGACGCAATGAACGTCAGGCGCGGCGGCTGCTTGCGGACGCCAAGACATTGGAGTCGGCGGGTGCCTTTGCGATTGTTCTGGAATGTATTCCGATGGGGCTGGCAAAAGAGATCACGCACACCATTCATATTCCGACAATTGGAATTGGCGCCGGACCGGATTGCGACGGACAGATATTGGTTTTACATGA
The DNA here is from genome assembly GCA_005239925.1 of Candidatus Troglogloeales bacterium. Classification (GTDB taxonomy): domain Bacteria; phylum Nitrospirota; class Nitrospiria; order SBBL01; family SBBA01; genus SBBA01. The sequence continues at coordinate 8,396 of SBBA01000044.1, forward strand.
TTTACTGGGCCTGTCCCCTGGGACGCGCAAGTTTGTTCGCCGCTATGCCGACTTCACCACCCTTGCGCAGGAGGCTCTCTTGCGCTTTAAGTCGGATGTTGAATCTGGAAAATTCCCCGCGCCGGAAGAGGGGTTTAAAGAGTAGGGACGGTCATTGGGTTGCCCGATATTTTCTGGAATGATGTGCCCTATCAAATGGGGTGCTCACCCGAAACAGAGGCGCATTTAAGGCATTTGATGACTTGTCAGTCTTCAATTGGAAACACAATCCGTTTTGAACCAATCCTGAACGATATCTTCACTATTCTTGGCAGCAAGCCTTATTCACTGTTTTGGGGTACAGGTTGATTTCCTTCGGTTTATCCCTTTTATGGCGCATGGCTACTTCATTGCCTTGAACATCAACCCAACCAGAAGAACCAAAATGATAATATTCAGAACCATCCCTATTGCCATCATCCCCTCCTTTTACGCAAAGACAATGGTCTTATTGCCGTAAACCAATATCCGATCTTCAACCTCCCAGATGACGGCACGCGCCAGCACCCGCCGCTCAATTTGCTGTCCAATCTGCTTTAGGTCTTCCACGCCGTATCGGTGACTCACCCGCTCCACGTCTTGCTCGATAATTGGCCCGGCATCTAACTCTGCTGTGACATAATGCGCCGTTGCGCCAATCAACTTCACCCCCCGATCATAAGCCTGAACATAAGGATTTCCCCCTGCAAAGGCCGGCAGAAAGCTGTGATGAATATTGATAATCTGAAAAGGGTAATGCGAAATAAAATAAGGGGTGACAATCTGCATGTATCGCGCCAACACCACCCGGTCCACCTTATCCTTGATTAAGGCAATCTGTTGTTTCTCAGCCTCTTTTTTGTTCGCTGGATTAATAGGAACATGGTGAAACGGAATGCCCTCCGAGGCGGCCACCCCAGCAAGATCAGGGTGATTTGAAATCACCATCACGATGTCCGCATTCAGATCACCGGCCCGTTTTCGCCAGAGCAGCTCTAATAAGGCATGTTCCTGTTTGGACACAAAAACGGCCAGCCGTTTGATGCGAGAGGCTAAACTCATCCGCCATTGCATATTAAACTCAGATGCCAAAGCGGAAAAGTGTGTGTTGAGGTCGGCCTCTTTGTCCGAAAGACCAGGGAGTTGAAATTCCACACGCATAAAGAAGACCCCGCCGGAAGGATCGGTGGAGTGTTGATCCGAATGAATAATATTGGCCCCCCGTTCATATAAAAACCGCGACACGGCAGCGACAATGCCAGGCCGATCCGGACAGGAGATCAACAGGCGACCCATATCTTTGCTATTTTTCACTTTACCCATTCCCTTATTTAATCATTTGATGCAGCAGGTAGCACAGAAAACGCGTCCCCTTGCCAGACCCGTTCTTCGATAGCGGCAAGAAGCGGCAACAGTGTGCCGGGATGTAACGCCGAAACACCCAGGGCACCATGCCGTTTACAAAGGAGAGCAACGGTCTCGGCATCTACACGATCTGTTTTATTAAATACAAGAAGCTTTGGGGTTTTGTCGATACCCAGTTGGGCTAATATCGCCTCGACCGCGCCCATCTGATCCTCAAAACGGGGGGCACTTATGTCCACCAGATGAATCAGCAGATGGGCATCCTTTAATTCATCCAGCGTTGATTGAAACGCCCCCATTAAGTCGGGGGGAAGTGATTGAATAAAACCAACCGTGTCGGTGATAATCACCTCCCGCTCCCGTGGAAAACGGAGACGGCGCGTGGAGGTATCCAGCGTCGAGAATAAAAGATTCTCCGTTTTGACATCGCTTTTGGTCAGGGCATTTAATAACGTGGATTTTCCTGCGTTGGTATAACCCACAATCGAAAGAATGGGAATGGGGTGTGCGTTTCGTTTCATCCGTCGCTGCAGACGCCCCTGGGCCAGCGATTCCATTTCATGTTCGAGTCGTGTGATCCGGTCACGTGTCCGTCGTTTGTCCACCTCCAGCCGCGTCTCACCGGGGCCGCGACCGCCAATCCCACCGGTCAATCGGGAGAGCGCGGTGCTTCGTTCGGCCAACCGGGGCAGGCGATATCGCAACTGGGCCAATTCCACTTGCACCTGCGCCTCACGCGTGACTGCACGTTGCGCAAAAATATCCAGAATCAGTTGGGTGCGATCCAGCACCTTCATCTCGGTGATTTCTCCGATTTTTCTCACCTGAAGCGGTGTCAGATTCTGATCAAAAATGAGAAGATCGGCCCGACTCTGCAGCCCCTTCATAATCACCTCTTTGAGTTTCCCCTCTCCTAAAAGGGTCTTGGGATGCGTCATTTTGGTGCGTTGAATCACATCTCCCACAGGATTAAGTTCGGCCGAATGCGCCAGTTCTCTTAGCTCTTCCAGCGACTCTTCCTGATCTAACTTGTTGGCCTTTGAGACACTGATTAAAATGGCCCGTTCCTTTCGGTCGTCTGTTGCATAGGTTTTTTCCGGCACATCTAACTCGTCATAAAGCGGGGTGAGGATATCCTCCGCAGACCGGTTCATTTGCTCAATTGATAGCGGAGGATAAACCTCGTAAATCTTCCCTTCTGGATTTTCCGGCAACAGGTGGGCCATGAAAACCTTTCCAGGCAAACCGCCGGGTAACACACCGATTGCCACCATCAAATCGAGTCGAAGCAGGGCCAGATCAGTTAAGTCGTCCTGAGATAGAGGCTCACTTTTAAGATGGGTATGGATAAGTTGAATGCCGCGAAGCCCTCTTTTAATGGGGCGATATTCTGAGAGATCGGGAATGAGGATACCGTGTTCAGATCCAACCAGGATGGAATAAATTTCTCTTTCGCGGCTAACTAAGATTCCAATTTGACGGCCGACCTCAAAGGATAGGGTGGTGAGAAGTCGGGCGATATCATAGGAAATAACGGCGTCCGATTTGATCTTGCGATGGCTTAATTGTTTTAGCCGTGCAAGTTGATTCTGTTTTAATCCGGTTGTCGTTCCAAAAAGGTTCGTAGAAAGGCCCTCCTTATTTGCATTGTACCATTTTCATTCCATCCACAAACACCCGCATGCCTACAGCGACCGCAGTCGGTGTTCCGCCCGACGGAACCGGTGCCAATGGGCACTCCGAGCGACCCGGCCAATTGGGTCGGAAAATCTACAAGCGTCATGGCCAAAACCAACACCGCATGCCCACCGCGCCCAACGGAAGCCATCAATCCGCCGTGACCGGTGTGTCACCTATTCCCATTGGCCGGGGCGGAGTGGTTCATTACAGGACTCACAGTGGGATAGGTCGGGATCATTGTGACGCCTGCATTGGGGGCAAATGTGGAATCGGGGAAGATTGGACGGTATTTCCTGAAGGCATTTGATACACCATGCGACTTCAGGATCGTTATCGTGACCGCATTTTAGACATTTCATGGCGTTTGTACCCCCTTTAAAATGACGCGATTAAAAAAGTCAAAGCCCTACTTCACCCACTTCTTTTATAAGTGAATCAAGGCCTCCTTTGCAAATTTTAATTGCTCTTCGTGGGGCAAAGTTTTCGGAAAAACATCCGCTTGACACGTCCGTTTAAAAGGACTATAAAAGTAGTTATGTTAAACCTAAGCTAATAGTCCTACCTCTTCTTTAAAGAAGGGGTAACGTTTTTTTATTTACGGGGACTAAATAAACACCAAGAACCAGGAGGTGCATTATGAACATCAAGGTAGAGGACAGGATGTCCTCAAAAATCTTATCTATTGAATCGGATCGAAGCGTTTTAGACCTGGCTCGTCAGATGACGGAGCAGAGGGTAGGCAGTCTGTTGGTAACTCGAAATGGGCAGTATATCGGGATTGCCACAGAGGTTGATCTGGTCCGAAAGGTGCTCAGCCGCGAACTGGATCCCCGAGAGACCAAGGTCGCGTCCATTATGGCAACACCACTTATTACCATTGATGCGGGCGCCTCCATCATGGAAGCAAATGACTTGATGGAGGAGAGCAATATCCGTCACATTGCCGTAACGAGATATGGGGCTATCGTGGGTGTTTTGGCTACCCGCGATCTGTTGCACCCTGTTTGTGTGGAAGCCTAAAAAGGAGGGCGTTAAAATGGAACCATATAGCGCAATTGATACCGTTGTAGGATGGGTGGCGTCACTTTACATGTGGATCCCCATTCTTGCCGTGCTGACCGTTCTGTTGGGGTTAGGGCTATTTAACGGGGTAGATTTTAAAAAGAAGACCCTGTTCTATCCCTTACTTAAGTTTAAAATAGGACAAGCAAAACAGTTTCTGACCCGTCATCCTTAATAATCTGTGGTATGACGTCGAATCTGTCAACGGCGTAAAACGAACCAAGCCGGTCTCACTCATGAGACCGGCCCGGTTCATACACTTCCCTCTTCCACTACTTAGCGGCGTTGCCGTTAATGGTCTTGGGGATCAAATCAACGATACTGTTCTTGAATCCGTGATTGCGAATTTCAAACGGATTGTCTAAATCGGTAATCCACACCATTTTAATGGCATGATGCTTGGCCTGGGCGTCACAAATGCCGACACAAATCTCACAGCCCTTACAGCGATCTACCGCAATATAAGCGGATTTTCGTTCCGTATCAAACAGGATGGTGTTCGACTCCGGACAATACTGTGTGCATAGACGACAATTCGTTGAGGAACAAACATCCACATCAACATCTGCAACCAAATACATTTTTTTCTCCTCCTTATTTTCTTGTCGTTACCTTTAGTGGGGTTAACTATGCCGCAACCATCTCAGGGATTGCCGCAACGGGGGTTTCGGCCCAGCCATGTTCAATCGCAAAATCATGCGCGGCCTTCACCACGGCAAAGTTCTTGGCGACCAACTCGGCCTTCTTCGCAAACTTCTTCTCAATGACGTTATCCAAAGAAGCGGTACCGCCGGAAACGACGAACCCCTTCCCGATGAACCGCTCTCTCACCGATTGTTCCAATGACTTAAGATCGGGCATCCCGATTACACCGGAGATGGCGCCACACATCGCCATATTTGTGGCAAGATCTGTCCCCCCTACTTCAATCGCGAGCTTGGTGGCTGGAATATAATAAATCTTGGCTCCCAGTGACTTCAGTTCGTCCATCTGATCTTGAATCATAGGCACCGGCTTTTCGCTGTTAATAATAACAACACCGTTCTTTTTTAAACCCCAATAAAACGGCATGGTATACGACTTGCCGTGGGTAATCACTTGGGGGTGAAAAATCATCAGGATATTGGGATAAATAATCTCCCCAATTTCATAAATCTGATCTTCCGCAACGCGCACATAGGACTCCACCGGCGCCATGCGTTTTTCGGACCCAAAAAAGGGAACCAGCGTGCTTTCTCCACCACCGATAATCACGCCGTTGCTTAAGATATGCGATGCCGTAACGACACCTTGTCCGCCAATTCCGGCCATTCGCACGTTATATCGCTTTACTGTCTTCTTATCGCCTGCCATAAAACCTCCCTTTTGGGTTTCTTCTTATGTCTCTAAGGGGCGTATGCAATACGCCCCTACCTAAAAATTTATTCTTCTTCGGTTGCCGGGCCTTTGACCTGCCGCTTTTCCGACTCGATCCTGGTCCAGTATTCTTTCGCCTCGTCAGTGAAATATTCCTGAAATCCGTAACGGGCCTTTTCCACCTCACGCGCATCATCCATCACCTTAGGGGTAGGAATCGCGTACTCGATATTGCAGGAGGTATAGGCCTGTACGTAAGTCGGGCCGATCTCCCGTGCAATGAGCACCGCTTTTTGGATCGCGGAAGCAACCCGGGCCGGATTGGTGGGAACAACCCGCGCAATATAGGCCACACCGGCGGTTTTGGCCAAACCGATCATATCCATCTTTTCAAACTTCTTTCCGTTGGGGGCCATCTTCAAGACCATTCCCTTTTGGGTCATTCCGGACTCCTGTCCACCTGTATTGCCATAGACCTCGTTATCCAACATGACGGTGGTGAATTTTTCTTTTCGGAACCAACTGTGCATGACCATCGAAAAACCGATGTCGGCCAACCCCCCGTCCCCGGCGGCAACAATGACATCTTTTGGAGTATCTTGGAATCGGATGCCCAAGCCCCTCTTTAATCCGGAAGCCACGGCGTTGGTATCGCCATAATTACCATAAATAAAGGGTGCCGCCCCCTGTGTGAGCACCAACCGACCGCATCCTGCCGTTCCAATAAATACCGTATTTTCCACGGAGGGTAATGCCACATACATGGTTCGAATAAAGAGGGTCATGGCGCAACCGGCACACATCGGATGCTCTTCGATCACCTCCTTAAAGGATCCCATCTCCGAGACCTTCCGAGGCTTCGTAAACTGGCTGTCTCTGACGAGGTCGTAATACTCCTGCGGCAAATAGTTTTCAAATCCGGGTGATACCCTAATCGTTTCTAATGACATGACACACCTCCTTTATTTTAAATTGTGTAAATCCTCTACTTTTTGAGAACAAAGGCAATAAGCGCTCCACCGACCATAAAGGCATATGTCACCAGTGTTCCTATAATACCCAATAATATCTGGTTTAGCCTTGTCTCCAGCCGGTCTAACTTGAAATCGACCTTTTCAAATTCCGCTTTAATTTCACTATCCATTATTAATGGCTCACTAAAGAAACATTTTTAAAAGTCGCTGTATTCCGGCTTAAACATTGCCGGTCGGGACGCCGACTGCGGACGGCGTTTTAATGCCTTCCGCTCCCCGTACCCAAAACATATTCCAGGAGCAACTCGGTGGGCATCGACATGCCACCAAACACCCTTGGCCCACCAGGCACCACCCGTTCCGTTCGGGGGATCACATTTCGGACCTCCCTGGCCAGCCACCCCACATAATTAAACTCTGGAATAATGATCCTTTCCGCATGGTCTAACGCTTCGATCAGCTCTTCCGTTGGGAACGGCCGGATGGACTTGATTTTAACGAGACCCACATCCGCTCCCTGTTCTGTTGCCTGTCGAACCGCTTCGCGGGACTGAGAAACCGCAGCGCCCGAAGCAACAATCATGGTCTTTGCCGTCGGATTAACCACTTCAATCAACCCGCCCAGCCATCGGTTAAGCCATTTCCTAGATCGTTCCCCCGCCGCCCAGATCTCCTGCTGCCAGGAGGCATGCATCTGATACGAAATAAAATTTGATTTCTGGATAGGGGCATCGCGCGAGATGCGAATCGGCGGATTTTCATTGTCCATCATCGGAACCGCTTCATGATAGCACTGTCGCGGGGGGAGTTTGATATCGGCCTCTGGAAGTCTCACCCAGCCCCTCGCATGGGTCACGAAAAACCCATCCACCGCCACCGCGACGGGAAGCGTTACTTCCGGTTTTTCTCCCACCATAAATCCAACCAGAGGATAGTCATAAAAGTCCTGTTGATTCTCCGCATGAAGCAGAATACAGCCAGTGCTAAGCATATAAGAAAGCTCGACGTTATCCGGCTGAATGGCCAGCGGGGCATTGATGACGCGACACATAATAAGGAGCACGGCGGGGAGACGCCCGCCGGGCCAGGAAGAAATGACTTCCAGCCCACGCATGAGCCCAGGCCCAGCCGTAGCACTTAAACAGCGCACACCCGATCGGGAGGCGCCGGCAATGGCCGACATCACGCCATATTCCTCTTCGCCGCGATAATAATCTTTAAGGTACCCCTCTGCGTAAAGATAGCCCACCTGCTGCATCGTTTCGCTCTGCGGGGTAATGGGGTAGGAAATGGCAATGTCCACGTTGGCACGGCGAATGGATTCCTTTGCGGCCTCACTGCCCGTAATAAAAGTCTTCTTGCGCGGGGCGTGTAGAAGCAGATAGTCCGGATCAACAACCCGCTGTGCCGCGGCGCCTTTTTTCTCCTCTAGCTTGGGAGGCGGTGCCGTTGCGGTAATCACGTCACCCTGTGGATTTGTTTTAACTTCTTCTTCGAGTCCCTCTGCCATTTATTATCTCCTTTTTTATTCCCACCCTTCCTACTTAGTGCCTGAACGGAAACGCCGCTTCCCGTCATTCCGGAATGAATTTATCTGGAATCCAGGGTTACGCCATTTCGGACAGCCCTGGATTCCGGCTTAAAAATTGCCGGAATGACGAACTTTGTCGTAGCCTTAGATTTTTTCTCCGCTCGAAATAACAGAACAAGAGCGTTTTTCCTCGGACACTACTTACTCCTCGTTTTCGTCTAGGCCGCGCTCCAACTCGTGGCCCAATGCGTGACCATCTCCGACATGAACCTCTTCCCTGGGCTGTTCAATATCGGCGCCTGTTAGATGGGCCTGTTGTGCCCATCCGGAAGGGATAATCCCATGTCCCTCATAAAGCGGCTTGACACCCTCTCGTTTGAGACGACGCAAGACCTCTGCAAATTTACGTAGTTTATCCGCGCCCACATTGGGGACGGATGCCATCGCATCCTCATGGCCTGCCTCTGCACAGAGTGCAATCGTAAAGCAGTTGGTGCCTGCGCGAATCATTTTTAATGTTACATTGGCAAAATGGCAATGAACCCCCACGAAAATACAGGCTTCAATTTTATTATGCCATATCGTCAGGTTAGGATGGCACGGGTTAATGACGGCCTCGGGGTCAATTTTAGGATAGATGGGCCGATAATCAGGCATCGGGATAATGCGAACACCGGGGATTTCATGGGCAATCTCAAAGAAGGGTGGCGCTTTCTCCCGTGTATGTTCGGTCCATCCCCAGATCATGAGCGGCCCGGGAAAAAGGGTCGGGTTCTTACGGGTCAGCAGGGCCATCGCCGCGCCCTCCATCGCCTCCTCTTCAGAGACAATATCCCCATGAAGCAGTCCTTCTCCCTCATCCGGAAGACGAACACCCATGATAGAGGCAGGGGGAGGCAGCAGCCCCTCCGGCCCAGGTAAAACTTTATAAGCTTGTCGTTTCATCATCCCCCCTAAGTCGCTACGAGCAGAAGCGAATGGACAGCTCCCGTTGGGCGGGACGCCGCCTGCGGTCGCTGTCGGCTTGCGGATACAGTTACACAAAAATTACCTACCTAAAAAAGGTAGATGTCACCCACAGAGCGTCTAAACTGCTCTCCACATCAATGGAGACAGAAGTGTAAGGGTAATGATATACCAGCAACGAAATTGGTGTCAAATAAGGTGTCAGTGACAAATAGAGTTGTCCGGTTTCAGAGTACATAATCTGTCCGGTTTTTGAGGTATTCTTTTTTGAGAAAGAAGGGTGCTGATGAAACCAACAAAACTGAGACAGGAGATTCGGAGAATGAGATTTGAAGAGGCGTACAAAAGTAAAAGAATTTGACCTGAAATTATGAATATCTTTTTTGCGTTCGTCGCAGCAATGTCTTTTGAAATGTTTCTGACGCGCGCCTCTTTTCGTTGATTCTACGAATGGCATAACTTGCCGCCGATGGATCAAATTATTCAATAATTCATGCCTGACCCCTATCCTATCCTATCTATCTAAACGTTTTTTGGTGGGATTTCATCTCCAAAATAGCTCTGAAAATCGCTCCCGTTGCTGGCCTTTCACCGTTATAAATCGATCCGCACCAAGCAATTCATACCCCACTCTTCTGGAACATCAACTTTGCCGTAACCCTGCAATTTCCACCTATTCACATTGACTTAAAACAAAAAAAGGCTTAGAGTCAACTGCCTTGTGGGGTTCTTATCTCCACCCAAAACGAAAGTCGTGGGAAAAAACAGAAACCATAAAATGAATAGACATGTCTGAGACAGAGACCGCCGCTTCTGTAAAAAATAAAAACCACCTGCTTGGACAGTCCCCCGGTATCAAACGCATCCGTGATCTGATTGAAAAGGTTGCCGATAGTGACAGCACCTTGCTGCTGCAGGGCGAAAGCGGCACAGGCAAAGAAGTCGTCGCGAAGGCCATTCACTATCAAAGCACCCGATCCAACAAGCCATTTATTCCGATTAATTGCGGGGCGATTCCAGAGACCCTCCTGGAAAGTGAGTTGTTTGGCCACGAAAAAGGGGCCTTTACCGGCGCCGCAATCACACGCCAGGGACGATTTGAATTGGCCCACGGCGGAACCATTTTCTTCGACGAGATCAGTGAGATGCCGTATCCCCTGCAGGTGAAGCTGCTGCGCGCTATCCAGGAACGGGAGTTCGAACGGATCGGCGGTAGCAAATCAATTCAGGTGGACGTCCGTATTATTGCCGCGACCAACGTTGATCTGGAACAGGCCGTCCTCGAAAAAAAATTCCGCAAGGACCTCTTCTACCGGCTGAATGTCATCCCCGTTCTGCTTCCCTCACTTCGGGAGCGCAAGGAAGATATTCCTCACTTTATTTCCCATTTCATTGATCAGTTCAATCGCAAGAAACAAAAGGCCCTGACGGGCATCTCACAAGAGGCAGCGGATATCCTCGTGGATTATCCCTGGCCGGGAAATGTTCGCGAGCTTGAAAATGTGATTGAACGGATGGTGATCCTGGCACAGGGAGAGACCCTAACAAAAGATGACCTGCCGCCCAAAATACTCGAGACCCGAAGGACAAACGCCAATAATGTCGTTATACCCTCGAACGAACTGACGCTATTTCAGGAATCGTTTAACCCCATGAAAGCGGCACTCCCTGCAGGAATTGGAGTGTTCTCTCCTCCAACCGCTACGGAGGCGACTACGCCTAATGTCATTACCCCGTCTGTCGGGAGGCCTCCTGTGGCAACGCCGTTCCCTTATCCTGGGGTTGAAATTTCGGACGAAGGGGTATACTTTACTCAGTTAGTAGAGGCGTTTGAGGATCGGCTGATCCAGGAGGCGTTAAGAAAGGCCAACGGCGTGAAAAACAGGGCCGCGCAACTCCTGCACTTAAACCGAACGACCCTCGTCGAAAAACTAAAACGCCGAAAAAAAGAGAGCGCCCCTCCACCCGCAACATCCGAGGGCCAGCCCCAGGGCGAGCCTCAGGGCCAGCCGCTCCAAGAGTTGAAAGAGCCGTTGTCGCCACAACCGTCTCTTCAGGATTCGTAGAATGTTTTCCAGTATTCAATACCGGCTTTTTTTTTCATTCTTCTTCTCCTTTTTGGCTATCCTGGTTATTACTGAAAATGGGTTTTCAAACCCACCCAGTCCTTTGGCGCCGCACAAAGAGGCCCCCCGATGGGAGCGCAATGGAGGGAAGGCTTTTGAGCCTCAGCTCTTTACCACCATTCCAAAAGACCAGGAGAAAACGTTCAAACTGATTGTCAACGCACACACCCCCGACAATCTTGAACAGGCCATCCTCAAAACCAAAAGTCTAATGAAGCAGAAAGGTCCTGCAGCGTCCACGGCCGCGTGTCTTCTGGGCGATCTTTACCTGAGAAAGTCACATAATGGGGCCAATGTCAAATGGGTGGATCAAGCCCTGGCTGCCTTTGGGAAGGCCGTGAGTATGCATCCAAGCATCGAGAATACCCAAAAGGCCTTATTAAAGAAAGGATATCTCTATTTTGAAAGAAAGCTATACCCGGAGGCGTTGGGGAATTTTCAACGCGCGATCAGCCAAAAAGAGAATAGCCCTGAGGGCATGGCGGCCCTGATCGGATTGGCGCAATCCTTTCAAGAGTGGAAAAGATGGAATCTTGTCATTAAATGGATTCGTCAGGGCGACGATCTTCCCTTTTCTCCAGTAGACCGGCAGACCCTGCAATTAATTGAGGCGGATGCGCTATACCAGCTGGCCCGGTTTGAAAATGCCTACAAGTTATACAAGATAGCCATGCCCGACGGCCAACCCCTCCCCAAAGACCCCCGCGCTCTTTTCGGGTATTCAGAAGCGGCGTATCGCACGGGGCATTTTAATGAGCTAAAGACCTCTATCAAGCTGATGCTTAAGATGGCTTACGAGATCAATCCAAAAGACCCGGTGGCTCCCCTCTCGATGGCTCGGCTGGGAACCATTTACCAACTGGAAGGGGACACGGTCAATGCCGATATGGCCTCAGATACTGTTTATACAATGGGAGCGCATATTCCCAACGTCAAGGCCGGGATGATTATTATTGCCACGGGAAATCTGGCTACCATAAATTGCCCCAATCCCTGCACCTCCGGTATCGTGGACATCAACGTGAAGCAGCTCACCAAAGCGGCAAAAAGCCTTCTGGATGATGCCCCGTTCTCCATCACATCACAGGGGGCGATTTTCGACGGACTGACCCAACTCATCCGGTATCATCGTTATTATGAGGCGGAGGAGGTTCACAAAAAAATGCTCGTGATGCTGCCGCCTCCCTCTCGTTCTCCTTACACGCGTTATGTAAAAAGTCAGTTGCATCAGGTTGTGCGAGAACACTTCGATACCCTGGAGAGGCCGAAAGAGATTGTGGAACTGCATCGCCGTTTTCGCATGTCCTTTCCCGCAGACATCATGAAAGGGCCGGTTGGATTAAAAACCGCCAATGCCTATTTGGCATTGGGAAACCTGTCGGAGGCCCTGAACCTGTATTATCCCGTCGCAGAAAATAAACTAAGTCCTGCCTCTAAAGAAGCGCTTTATCAACAAGGGCTGCTTTTGGCGAAACTGGGGGAATTGAAAAAAGCGGAGCAGGCAATGGTGGAGCATCGGGTTCGATATCCAAATGACCATGCGATCCTGGTGGAATTGGGGCATGTTTACGGCAAGCAAGAAAAGTTCGAGTCGGCTTCAATTGCCTATGAGGCGTGGCTTAAGCATTATCCTGAACATGAGAATCGGGACGCCATTTATCCCAAACTGATTGATGCCTATCGGAAACAGGGAGACTTGCTGAATCTTATAAACGCATATCAGGGGTGGATTAAGGAGATACCCCGCGAGTCGGAACGCCCTTATATGGAGTTAGCGGATGCCTATCATCAACACAAGCAGCACGCGGAGGCCATTCGGTATTATGATCTGGCCTTGAAATATGAAACCCATCGGAAGGAAATCGATTGGGCCTTGCTCCGCATGGCGGATTCCTATGGGGCCATTGGAGAGCAGCAGCAGGGAGAAGACCTGCTTCGAAGGGTCTCAAGGGAGGCAACAGACCCGATCATCCGACAGATTGCCCTTGAAAAGCGACGTGGCCTAAAAGGGATTCAGCCCACGGAGGAGTAAGGGCAATTCTCTCATGAGTGTAGTGCCTCTGGAGCACCTCTACACTTTTTCACCTTTAAATGTCATTCCGGAGTGCCCTGTCTGAAATTCAGCCTTTCTGAAAATTTCGAGTTCCGGCTTAAACATTGTCGAAATGAACAAACTTTGTCGTAATCCTGGAATTCTCGCTTCGTTCGAGATGACAGAAAAATAGGGTTTTCGCTTAAACACCATCTAAAAACAATGAGGTCGGCAAGCTTGTCATTATCATTGCGAATATTCCGAATAGTGTGGCATGATCCGTTTCGTCTTTGCGAAGAAAGGGCCGATTCCGTAATCACTTGCAAAGCATCTTAAGGGAGATTGATGGAATTAGAGGCCACAACAGAGGGTGAGATACAACAGGAACAATGGTACCTGAACCACCTCAATACGCTGCCTCTCCAAGAGGCGTACCCGTTTATTGCGCGTGAACGGGAACGGTTGGCGGGATGGCGTTTTCTGCTTGATTTAAGTAAAGGACAGGAAGGCCTTGTTCTGGAGACCGGACGAGGGACGGTTTCTTGCGTACTCTCCCGGTATTATCACCGGCTTGTTGCCGTTCAGGAGAATGGCGACGCCCTGGCCAACTTGGGTCGAAGGGCAGCTGATACCCACCGCAACAATGTGGCCGTCGTCGGCGCCTCTTTTTCAGAACAGCTTCCCTTTGATGACGCGATCTTTGATTGCGTGATTCTTTATGATATCGGGACGTTCTTCCCCAAACATAGATCGAGAACATCGCTGCTGCAACGACTGCTTTTCGAGACCCATCGGGTGCTTAAAAAAAATGGCACACTGATGGTGATCAGTGAGAACAATAACGGGGTTTGCTGGATACGAGCCGCGCTGAAATACCTGAAAAACAGAATGATGATGCAAAAGGACAAGGCCTTTCCCTATTTTGCACAGAACGCATTTAGATGTCATCAGGTGGATTCCATTTTAAGAGAGGTCGGATTTCAACAGCGACATTGCTTCGGCCTGTCCCCCCATCTCTCCCCTTTTGCAGACGCATTTCCTATTGATTCACACAACGATGCCCAATGGCACCGCTCCTCCTCTGACAGGGCACAGGCAGAGGGAAGTCCATCCACGACGACCGTCAAGCCAGTTTTTAGCTCACTGAAGAAATGGACCAGCCCGGCCTTTGCCATTACGGCGACCCGTTCGGAAAAATCGGATTCCTTCTTAAATCAATTTTCCACCCTGCTCCTCAAGGAGTTGGGTGGGGAGAAGGTTACGTTGCAAAAATATATTAACGGGAAACCGGACGTGGTCATCCTGATCTATAAAATCGGTCAAGGGGGGAGAGAGGCCGGTGTGGTGGCGCGCCTTCCTCTCACCAAAATATCGTTGGCCCGCTGCCAAAGGAACATGGACACCGTTGATCTCCTTTCTAAACGCAACAGTGTTTTGTGGGGCAAGGTGCCTCGAAAGGTCTGCGCTGGCACACTGTGTGGCCAGCCTTATTTTGTCGAATCGCTTTGTCCCGGTACCGTGATGCTGCGTCCTACTGCCGTGAGACTTCAAATCGTCGTGAATGAGGCGGCGCCACTTTTAATCGCGTTCCATAAAACTTGTGTGATCAAACGTCTGATGGACCCGACTGCCTTTGATCAAATCATCTCCCCCTTTTTTCAGGAGGTCTTGCCTTTTCTTAAAGACGAGGAGATGCGCAGCCGATTTCAATATGTTATTGACGGTGTTCGGGAAAGGCTGCTGGGCACCCTTTTTCCGCTGGTCTATTCCCACGGAGATTTTCAGGTAGAAAATATGATTCTAGATCCGAGCACCTTGAAGATTGAAGGTATTATTGACTGGGACTTGTCGCAATCGGAAGGGCTTCCCCTGCACGACTTATTGTATCTCCTTTTGTATAAAGAAACCCTGCTGGGCCGTGGCGATTTTGAAACGATTTTTTCGCGGCGACTTTTGCCGTTGCGGCTTGATCTACAGGACGAAAGTCACTTTACGGCCTATCAACGCGCCATTGGTATCAGCTTCGATCATCTCCTTCCGCTGCAAATCTTTTTTTGGCTGCATCATATTACGCGTCGCATTGAACCGGTTTGGCCGCAATTTAACGCCTGGATGGATAGCGCCTTCTACCCTGTTTTCATGCAGGTCGAAAAGGCGATTCGACAAGAACCCCCTACTTCCTAATGGGCACGCTTGGCATTCTCCTTTATTGCGTCATTCTGATTATCCAGCCGCAGGCCTTTGTCCCGTTTCTGATCGGCATGCCGGTGTCAGACATTATCATTCCATTGACGCTCGTCATCGGACTGGTTGAAACCTGGCGTCGCAACAGGGTGTTCTGGCTACCTCAACATACCCTCTTCCTGATTTTTCTAGCGTTTGTTTTTCTATCAAACGCCGCCAATGGTCGCACTGACGTGGGTTTGGATCAATTGGAATTGTATTTAAAACGGATTGCCGTTTACTTCATGGTGATCTTGATCTTAAATTCAATATCCCGCCTCAAGACAACGATACAGTGGATCACGCTTTTAATCACAATCCTGGCTATAGAGGGGATTTATCACGATCAAACCGGAATCGGGTGGGCCGACCAGCCCTTTGCCGAGGGACGCATACAATGGGTCGGGGATTGGGACGGCTCCAACGGCTTCTGTCTTCTTTTTATTATAGCCGCGATATTCTCCCTTGAATTTGTGATGGGGCCTTTTGCGTTCGGGGCATCCCGTTGGTTTTTTTCTGTGGCAATCATGTTGTTATTGCCCGCCATCGTTTTAACCAATTCGAGAGGGGGATGGCTCTCGTTGTGTCTGGTTCTTTTTCTTTTCTTTGCGGACCGGCACAAAAAATATGTCGTTCGTTTTCTGATCGTCGGTACCGTTGTCGCGGGTCTGATGATGGCCTTGGCCCCGTCGCGTATGAAGGAGATCAACACGAAAGAGGAGTCTGCACGCGAGCGTCTCTGGTCGTGGGAACAGGGCCTCGATTTTCTCCGGGAAAAACCGGCCTATGGAATCGGCAAGGGGATGTACAGATTAACAACACAGCCGAATCTGCTGGCGCATAATAACTATCTACAAGTCGCCGCGGAGGTTGGATGGATTGGATATTTTATCTGGTTGGCGATCCATTATCTTTGTCTCAAGGGGTGTTTTGGGGTGCAACGGCAGCGGGGGGAAACACAGGAGCAGGCGGCATTGATTACGTTTTCCCGGATGATGTTCATGGCGATGATCGGTTTTTGCGCGGTCACCTTTTTTATTACAATGGAGTTGGATATTCTATATGTTTTATGGGGCTTATCGGCGGTGGTTATCCTAGAGGGACAAAAACAATTTCCTGCGTTATCGCGATCCCTTTCATTGACGCCAAAAGATATCGCTGTTGTGATGGGCGGAGGAATAGGGATTATCGGGGTGATCCATCTCCTGGCCGTTGTTGAGCTGTTTTAGAGGGGCCTCCATGATATTTACCATTCGACGCCTCCCCAGCGGCAATCTTTTTTACGGAGGATCAGTGATATGTGACTCCATCCTGGTCCGGGAACCACGGCGCTTCCGTCCGACTTGACCACTTCCTGAATCGTCGCAGTAACCTTTGCTACCTTGCCCGCCGCTTCACTTCCGGCAATCACCGGCGTACCCATGACCAGACGAATGGTCGTATACCGCTCAAAAAGCTGCTGAACAATATCGGATTGCCGGGAAGAGATTTGGCTGATTTGATTCAGCCGATCAAAATCGCGCCGTTCAAACCCCTGCTTCCATTGCGTAAGTAACGCATCCACCTGCTTTTTATCGGTCTCAGGACGTATGGCGTTTTGCGCGGTTTCGGCGCCTTGTGCAAATAAAGCAAGGGTCTCTTTCAGCGCGATCTCTGCCCCCTGATACCGCTTCCGGGCCTCTGCCATATTGCTTTGATCAACCGCCTCGTCCCCCTGCGCTAATCTCTTCTCCCCTTTTGTTGCGGTATCGGTCACCTTGCGATAGAGATCAGGCGCGCACTGTTGTGTATCAACACCATCTGCGATCCCGCGTGCCTTGGATACCTGATCCTGCAATTGTAAAAGGGCCTGACGTGACAAGGCGATATCATTCTGCGCAGCCTTTACCTCTTTGGCTGCCTTCACATAGAGACCCATTGCGCTGATTAACTGCCGCTCGGCCTCTTTGTACAGGGGTTCAGCCTCTTCTAACGTTGCAAGCTGTTTGGCCTCCAAGATCGCTTTTGCTCCACGGGCATCTGCATCTTTTGCCTTTTCATAGGCCGTATGGGCAATACGCGGGGCGTTGGTCTGATCCGCATCCCGTCGGGCCGCGATAACCTGACCCTGCAATTTGGCTATTTGGGTTTGCAACAATTGAAGTGTCGGGACGCCGACTGCGGTCGGGACGCCGACTGCGGCGGAAGAGGGAGGCACCGCAAGAGGGACGCTCTTTTGGGGCTGGGGAAGAGGGGTTGGGTTTTGGAACCTTTGAGGTTCCGATGGACGATAAAAAAGAAAACCAGCCCCCAATAGAAGAAGTATTCCACAGGATGCCGTGATCCATAAAATACGTCGACGGCCCGGCGCGGCCCGTCCATGGGAGGGCATTTTCTTCGATCCAGTGCCCTTTGTGTTGGAACGGCCCGTGTGTGCGGGTTGATCCGCCATCAACACCGTTTTCTCGCCTGTTAGAACGGTTTCATCAGGTACACCCGTAAACAGGACTGGTAAATTCGTCTTGATCCAGTGGACGAGATGCTCTGCATTGGGCGGCCGTTCCTCTTTTGATTTGCGCAAAAGGGTACGCGTCATCTCTTGTAGCCGGGTCGGAACACCCGTGGGAAAAACCAACGCAAACTCTTCTGCGGAGGTTAGCCGGGTATTGATGGCGGTCTGGGAGAAGCCATGATAGGGGGTCTGACCGGATAGCATCTCGTACAAAACCATGCCGAGTGAAAAAAGATCGGCGCGGCCATCCAACGGCTCCCCGCGCGCCTGTTCCGGTGACATATACTTGGGCGTCCCCATGATGTTTCCCGTCAGCGTTACGGAAATTTCGTCGGTCGCCGCGGCAATGCCAAAGTCAGCGATTTTGACATGCCCCGACGCATTCACCATGATATTGGCCGGCTTAATGTCGCGATGAATAATCCCATGACGATGGGCATAGGCCAAGGCGTCCGCCGCCTAACCTATCACCGCCAGTGCCTCGTTTGGGGAAAAACGGCCCTGATTTTTTAGCCGTTGCTTTAAGTCGGTCGCGTCAAAAAATTCCATCACGATATAATTGGCGTCTCCCTCCTGTACGACGTCATGGATTCGGATAATATTATCGTGGTCGAGTCGCGCCATGGCGCGGGCCTCGCGTTGAAAGCGGGCCACAAAGGAGGTATCGGCCGATAGTTGGGCGTGTAGTGATTTAATTGCGACGTGACGATTAAGTGAGAGTTGAACCGCCTCATAAATGATTCCCATCCCGCCTTTGCCCAGTTCCCGTTTTATTTCATATCGTCCCGAAAAAACCTTCTTGTCCATTTGCTGACATCTTATGGTAAAATTGCCCGCTTTTTCAAACACCTTAAAGTAATCGATGAAAGTTCAAAAGGGAAACATGGGCGTAACGTTTTATCTCCGCATCCTTCTTGCTGTTGGTATTCTTTTATACTCTCCGATCATGGCTTTTCCCATGATCGATATTGATGGCCCGGAGATTCGACATACACAGCCCGTAGCGTTACCGGTGGCCGGTACGCCTCTGACCGTTGATGTCACTGTCACCGATGACGTCGCAGTGGTTGCCGTCACACTTTTTTATCGCATCCGCGGCCAGAACGATTATTTGCAGATCAATATGGGGATGAAGGAGGGGTCGCTTTATCAGGCCACTCTTTCTGAAACGGCGTTGACGCTTTCCGGTATCGAATATTATTTTTCGGCGTCTGATCCCTCTGGGAACGTTTCATCCATCAA
Organism: Candidatus Troglogloeales bacterium; assembly: GCA_005239925.1. Lineage (GTDB taxonomy): Bacteria > Nitrospirota > Nitrospiria > SBBL01 > SBBA01 > SBBA01. The sequence goes on from SBBA01000044.1 coordinate 27,462, forward strand.
GCCTTTCTTTCTGGCTGTCCGACCGAAACCCGTCGAGGTGCTCATTCCGCTGCCTGAAATACAACCGGTTATCGAAGCAAGGTTCCCATTAGATATGCCAGAAATAGTGCCGATAAAAGAACACGTTATTACACCGGCGCCCATCATCCGAAAGCCCTGGTATAAGAAATGGTGGGTCTGGGGGATTGGCGGGGCCATTCTTGCAGGTGTAGCTGCAGCCAATCAGGGCCAGGATACGGCTCCGGCGGCTGCTCCAGCGCCGGATGTTGAATGAGGCTGGGAGCGCGGGCGTCTCATCCGCAACGACGATAAACCTGACGATCCCGGAACTGGGAGCGTTTCTGGGGGCGTTCCTAGGAGCGCGGGCATCTTGCCCGCCAGAGTGCGATAAGTGAGGATACACATTGATTAAATTGATTAAACACGAGTGGGCGAGACGCCCGCGCTCCCAGGAGGTAAAATGAGAACACTCAGAGCGATTTGCCTTATCGTTATTTCATCCTTTGTTCTTTTTCAGATGGGGTGTGGTGGCGATCCTCAACCTCAAATGGACACCGGCTCCCTGACGATTAAGGTCGTCTGGTAGGGGGATGCCATTGGGTCCGAGGTGTCCTCTCTTGTGTTTACCCTTTCGGGTAAAGGAATAGCCCCTTTGACGCGCACCTTTAAACCGGAGAAACCTGAAATAAAAATTACCAACCTGGTAACAGAACAAAAGTCAGTTGTGCTGGAGGGCAAAAACAGCGAGGGAGAGGTTCTTTATAAGGGACAATTGGATGTCATTATCGGGAACGGTAAAAATGCGTCTGTCAGCATAACGCTGATACCGACATCTACACCGCCACCACCGACGACCGCGACGAGCACACCCACAATGGCAACGACTACGCCGACAACGGAAACAGCAACCCAACCGCCGCCACCAACAACCGCGACGACCACACCAACGACTGCAATGACAACGGGAACAACAACCACACCGCCACCATCCCCACCCCCTCTGGGCCAAGTCCTCACCACGGTGGACAGCGCAGGAGATGTCGGGAGGTTCACCTCGATTGCGATCGGCGGGGATGGCTTCCCGGTGGTCAGCTATTTTGACCAAACGAACTCCAACCTCAAGGTGGCCCACTGTGGAAATGCGTTGTGTACGCCGTAAGGGAAGGGGACTTCCTTATTTATTCGGTACGAATGGAATTATTGTAGTTCCGTATCGTAGGGGCGACCCGGTGGCCGGAACGCCGGCTGCGGGGTCGCCCTAGAGCGATATAACCGCCACAATGACCATTGCCCCACGCCGTGTAACTATCCTCATGTAAGAGGAACTGTCCTGGATTGCTCAAGAGGAATAGGGTTATTTTTGTTGCATTGCCTTTTCCGCTGCCCACATTTTCAGGACCGCAATCCTTGCAACCCCTATTCGTTCGGCTTCCCGATCCATTGCCGCAACAACCCATGCGGGAAAGTCGCTGTTAACGCGCTTTAACTCCATATTGGGACGTCGAGCATGATCATAGTCGAAATATTCGTCTATCTTATCGCTGCCTGAATCAAATATTTCGTCTAACACTTCCGCTTTAATTGTTTTTTGGTCCTTGTTTTTCATATGCCTCTTTCTCCTTTTTTCGAGAGGGTCTTACAGAGATCATCCGAATCTTGTTGCCGTGGTAGGTGATAAAAGCGGTCCAGTATCGATTGGCAATTCTACCAACAATACCAATACGCTCCTCCGAAACATCCCTGCGCCCATGAATCTCAATATACCCTGTATCAAGCCAAATCGCCTGAGCCTCTTCAAAAGAAATTCCGCGCTTTATCTTATTGCCACTACTTTTTTGGCTATCAAATTCAAATTCCACACCCTTTGTATATAAGAACGATGTAATAAAAGTCAATAATTCGGTATCCGTTACGGAACGGGGTCGTAGTGCACGGCCAACCCTAGATCACTATGGCTGATTACATTGCAAGTCAGAATCTATGACAAAAAGGTTACTTAGAGGAGCAACCCGCTGTGACCGCGTCACCTACGTCGTTAACCGCTTGTAAATCCGAGGCAGCTTTTTCGGTAGGGACTCTACCCTGTCCACGACCAAATAGGCCACGTCGCCATACATGCCCGGGAGATACTCGGCCCCTTCACGATCCACCGTGATACAAAAGGGATGAATCCCCAGTTGCCGGGCCTCGCTTAACGCCTTCTTAACATCGGCATAGGCGTACGAGCCTTTGTAATGATCGTCCAAAGGCTTCCCATCCGACAGCAGCACCAGAATCTTTGTTTGCGCCGTCTCATTGGAAAGTTTTGATAGGGTGTGACGAATCGCAGCGCCGTCCCTGTTTTGCCACAGCGGGTTCATGCTGCCAATGGAACGATCCACCTGCCTCGTCAACTTTTGATCAAAATCTTTTAGAATATAAAAATCGACGGCCTCGTTACTCCGTCCTGAAAAACCGTACAGGGCAAACCGATCCCCAATGGCGGAAAGGGCGTGGGAGAGCAATATCAACGCCTCCTTTTCAATCTGCAAAACCGATTTGCCGGAAGATAAGCGTCGCTGTGTCGAGCCGGATAGATCAACCAAAAAGGCCGCGGCGACTGATCGTTCCTTCTTACGCCGCTCGGTATAAATGCGTCCGGAAGGAGACCGCCCGGCCCAGGCCTCCACACGATGCTCCATGAGGCGGTCCAAATCAATCCCGTCCCCCTCCAACACCCCCTTACACAAAACCACCCCTTCGGGGGCGAGATATTGAAACCCGCGCTTAATTGATTTGATAATCCCGCCGTACTCAGCCATCATATTTTCAACAAAATCCTCCCCTCCAAAAACAGGCGGCTCCTTTTCATAAATACGACAAAACCCCACCCGATACTCATCCACCTCACAATCCCACTCAGGCACAACGGTGTCAGCGAACGGACCGCTTCCGTTGGGCGGGACGCCGCCTGCGGGCGCGGTGGGCGTACCAGAGTTTTCAGTCTTAACAGTTTGCTCTTCCACCAACATAGAATCAGCAGGTGTTTTGGTTTCGGGGCCCCCTTTAGAAGATATGAGCTCCGCGCCTTTCATCTCTTGAATCAGCAAGTCACGCGCCCTCTTCTCAACACGTTTTGGATCAATGTCACCACGCACGGTAAATCGTGTTTTTCCCGACTCCGTGCCTGATCCTTTGACTTGATCTCCCTTCTCTTCAAAGGCCTCCATAGGCTTGGAAATATCAGGAGGTGGCGTGCCATCATCCAGCAGATCATAGACAGCCTTGGCCGCTCTCATCGAATAAGTAACGTCTGCACTCACGCTTTGCACTGCGCCCATGATTCTGCAACATTCGAAGACGGTTTGAACAAGCTCTGATGGGATCGGGGCAATCGTTTTCCCAGCCAATGATATCTGTGCAAGCAGTTCGGTTATCATCTGGCTACGAGGCGCTTGGGGCGATAGGAGAGGCCGGTGGGCCAGCTCGCCTTCCCGCAATCGGATAAAGGATTCTCGAAGCCCTGGGTATTCTTCCTTAAGGAGAAATTCAATCCGCGCCCCCTCGGCAATATCAAAAAGTTGTTTGATCAAGGTCTGATTGGGAAAGATATCCAAAAAGGATGCAAGGGTATTCTGGCTTACCGACGCCTCCCTTCCCCCCTCTTTCCCATCCCTCCCCTTCAAGGGGAGGTTAGGTGGGGATGGGTTGTAGGGGAGAGATTGGGTGAGGGGGAGCGGGCGCGATGATGCCAACAGAGGTTTTATCAGATCAGCGACTTTTTCTGCATTCGGCCAAAATGTATTAAACTCTATATACCCCGCCTGAAATGCTGTTGCCACCTTGTACCACTCCCGATTTTGGACTGGGTCTTCATAGAAGGCGATATGTGATGGAAGATAAATCGTATGGCCGTCAGTCGTAGGGGCGCACGGCCGTGCGCCCCTCTCCTCGTCGGGGTCATCAATTGCCTTCAGGATCACCGGTCGGCCCGATAGGGCCCTGGCAAACGGTTCCAGGACATTGATATAAGAGGCAAGAAAGACCCCGCCTTTTAAACGGTTTGCAAACTCTTTTGCTGCCGCAGACTCCAACGTGAAATAGCGAAACCCGCCGCCTGCCTTCATCAGGGCAATGCCGTGATCAATCCATTCTAAGAAAGAATCTGCCCTCACCTCGGCCATAATCTTTGGGGTATTCATGAACAACCCCTTTGCAATATCCACGTCAACTATGGCGATCTGCAAGGTCTTTTTCAGAAAGGGCGCAATAAGCGCAGCAGGTAGTGGGGAAAGGATTTGTGCCGATGTAGTAAAGAGGGTGATGGCCCGCTCTGGAGAGACGGCCAGCATTTCATTAATCAGCGCCAGCAGGGGGGCGGCATCGGCATTTATTTTGGAAAAAATTTCGGAAGAGGTACGAATAAAGGTAATGGCAAAAAAGAGTTTATCAACGGCAAATTTTTTTGCCACATCTACCCAGACAGGAAGCAATGGCATGGGGAGATGTTTTAACAGGGAGGGGGTGGCGTTGAAATATTCCACGGCCAGGGTGTAGTCGGTCAGTGTAAATCCGTACTGAGCCCATGTATGAAGGGCGTTGCTATCGGAGCTGACATCGGCAAGAAACGAAGGGGCCTGTTGGTAGTAACAAAGCGCCAAGTTGGGGTGTGTCTGTGCCCATTTAAGGCCCAGTTGAATAAACGCCTTTCGCGCCGCTGGGTCTGGTATTTTGGATAGCCGTATTGGCCCATCGCGGAAATAACGGATGCCAGATGCCGTAGAGTGCTGGGC
>SBBA01000228.1 GCA_005239925.1 Candidatus Troglogloeales bacterium
CCACCCACCCGCCCAATTCTTCAATGGAGACATGTTCAAGTACCGCCGGCACAACGCGGCAATATTCAATGGCCGATTTTATGGACACATCGGACAAAATCAACCCCATATCGGCCACCTCTTTTTGTATTGACGGAGAAAGAGAGCGAAGTGGTTTTAAGAGGGCATCGATTTCGTCTATCGGGAGGGCCTTCGCTAACACTGTTTGGATGGCTTGAAGTGGCAGGGTCATTTTTCTTCTCCCCCCTCGCAGGGGTCGCACCCCTCTTTACTAAAGAGGGGGCCAGGGGGCATTTATGGAAAGAACAATTTAATAATTTCGATGAGGCTTTGGTGCATTTCGGCGTCGTCGGTCATGGTGTCGGCAATGGCTACGGTACAAGCTATCTGCGGCTTAATCCCTTTTTTAATCAACTGGCCCGCGTAGATCAGCAGCCTGGTGCTGACCCCTTCCTCCAGGCCGTGATTCTTTAGGTGACGCACCTTTTCGCCAATCGCCACAAGCCGCTTGGCCATCTCTGTGGGAATCTGGGCCTCCGAGGCGACAATCTCGGTTTCAATGGCCAACGGTGGATAGTCAAACTCCAAGGCAATAAATCGTTGCCGCGTGCTTTGCTTTAAATCCTTTAAAACAGACTGATATCCGGGATTATACGAAACCACCAACATAAAATCATCGGCGGCGGACAATACCTCCCCCTTTTTCTCCACCGGCAGAATCCTGCGATCGTCGGTTAAGGGGTGAATAACGACCGTGGTGTCTTTTCGGGCCTCCACCACCTCATCAAGGTAGCAGATTGCGCCATGTTTCACCGCGAGGGAAAGCGGGCCGTCCGACCAGACCGTTTCGTTCCCCTGTAGCAGGTAGCGCCCTACCAAGTCGGATGCCGTCAGGTCTTCATGGCAGGCCACGGTAATAAGGGGACGATTGAGCGCGAAGGCCATTGCGGCGACAAATCGGCTTTTGCCGCAACCCGTAGGCCCTTTCAGCAAAACGGGACGTTTTAACTCAAACGCCGTTTGAAAGACGGGCACCTCTTCCCCAATCGGATGATAGTACGGTTTTTCTTTTAAATAAAATGATGCAAGCGGTGGGGTGACTCTGGTTTCTTCCATATGAATGTTATTATAATGAGTCGCTTGGCTTAAAACAAATGGAGGGCGGTTTTAAAATCCGCCAACGGGCGGAACCGCCAGCGGAAGCGAACGGAACCCTCCCGTTGGGCGGAACGCCGCCTGCGGTCGCTGTGGACCTATGAATGACGAATTAAGAATTATGAATAAAACTTTTAAAACCTTCATTCTTGATTCAGAATAAATGATCTACGTAAGAAACGGTGATGTCACCAACAGAGAGTCTAATACGGAATGAAAATATCGGAACTGCTGAAGGGGGATGCCCCTGTCTTCTCGTTTGAATTTTTCCCACCCAAAACCCCCGAAGGGGTGGAACATCTTTTTGAGACGGTTGAAAACCTAAAATCGCTTTCGCCATCGTTTGTTTCCGTGACCTATGGCGCCGGTGGCTCCACGCGGGAACTGACCATAGACCTGGTCAGTCGGATCAAGAACGACCTGAAGATCGAGGCAATGGCCCATCTGACTTGTGTAGGTGCAGGCAAGGATGAAATCAGCCGGATTCTCTATCAGCTTCAACAACGCGGCATTGACAATGTCCTGGCCTTACGAGGCGATCCACCCAATGGGCAGGCTGTTTTTTCAAAACCTGAAAATGGATTTTTGTTTGCTTCTGAATTGGTGGGTTATCTGCGGAAGCATTTCAACTTTAGCCTGGGAGGCGCCTGTTATCCGGAAGGACATATCGAATGCCCAGACCTGGCAAAGGACATGGAGCATCTTAAAAGAAAGGTTGATGCCGGCCTCGATTTTGTGATTACGCAGCTTTTCTTCGATAATCGCTATTTCTTTGATTTTGTTGAAAGGGCTGATCGGGCCGGCATTCGAATACCCATTATTCCAGGTATTATGCCGATTACTAATGTCAATCAAGTTAAACGATTTACCAAGATGTGTGGCGCCTCGATACCGGAATCGCTTCTATTGGAATTAGAATCGGTTGACGGAGACGGGGACGCCGTAATGAAGATCGGTGTTCGCCATGCAGTGGAGCAGTGTCGCGACCTTTTAAAGCAGGGTGTTCCTGGAATTCACTTCTACACCCTGAATAAATCCCCCGCAACACGGGCGATATTAGACGCTTTGTTGGCAACATCCCCTAGCAAGAGATGAAACCCGTTGTAACATAAGGACGTCGGTAAAGGAGCAATAACGCCCATGAACCCACCGCGACCGCAGACGTCGTTACACCCAACGAGAGCGGTCTTCCCGCTGTGGCCGGTGCCACCGCTGTGGCCGGTGCCACCCACTATCGGCGCGTGGTGAAATGCCTTATTTCGCTTGTATTGGTGCCGCCTCTTCCATCGTCCGAAATGACCTTCCAGTAGTAGGTTGTATTGGGAGCCAATCGCGACGGGACAAAACCACCCATTGTGGCCGTTCCTGGAGTAAACGCTGGGGTGTTCTTTTCTACCGCGCCACCACATGCGGCAACTAGGGCCATAGCCGCAATAAGCACGGCCATTCTCCTAAACCGGTTACAACCTGGGCTGCCTATCAAAACAAATCCAAACAGCAACAAACCCGTACCCGAAACACCAAGACCGGCGTAGAGGTCTGTTTTATTCAGCGAAGCAATCAGATTCGATGATTTACAGTCATCACTGCTAAATTGATTATCCTGGGATCTCAGGCAAACGGTATAGGAGACCCGATCTCGGTCTAAATCGACAACCTTCTTCCATGTCAGCGTAAGATCGCGGGAAACGTCAATGCTGCCATCGGGTGGAAAAACCAGTTGGGAGGCCGGAGGAGGCGTGTTCTGATTTTCAGTAATGACAATAGGATTATCATTAACAGGGTCGCAGAGATTCCCCAGGCCATCATGGTCGGTGTCGGCCTGATCGGCATTGGCTATCAATGGGCAATTATCCGCAGCATCGGCCATCCCATCGAGATCGGAGTCGTCACAGAGATCGCCTCTCCCATCCTTATCCGTATCGGCCTGATTGGTATTGGCTATTACGGGGCAATTATCCGCTGTGTCAGACACGCCATCGCCATCATTATCAAGGTCGCAGGCGTTGCCGATTGTGTCACCATCCACATCGGCCTGATCGGTATTGGCTGTCATCGGACAGTTATCCACCGCATCAGACACGCCATCGCTATCATTATCAAGGTCGCAGGCGTTGCCGATTGTGTCACCATCCACATCGGCCTGATCGGCATTGGCTGTCAACGGGCAATTATCCGCTGTATCCATGACCCCATCGTTATCGGAGTCGTCGCAAAGGTCACCCTTACCATCGCGATCGGCGTCGGCCTGATCGGGATTGGCTATCAGCGGACAGTTATCTGACGTGTCCATGATCCCATCGCTGTCATCGTCCGAATCACAGGCATCGCCCGTGCCGTTGTGGTTCGTATCGGTCTGGGTCGGATTGATTATCAATGGGCAGTTATCGGCAATATCCGCCACCCCGTCGCCATCCGTTTCAAGATTGTCGGGATCACAGGCATCGCCAATCTGATCGCCATCAATATCGGTCTGGCCAGGGTTCACGGTTGAAGGACAGTTATCCCGTATATCCACCACCCCATCGTTATCCGAATCGTCACAGAGGTCACCTCTTCCGTCGCGGTCGCTATCCGCCTGATCGGCATTGGCCGTAACCGGGCAATTATCCGCTGTATCGGCCACCCCATCGCCATCATCGTCAAGGTCGCAGTCATCACCGATTTTGTCTCGATCAATATCGGTCTGGCCGGCATTGGTTTTCAATGGGCAGTTATCCACAAGATCGGCTACCCCATCACCATCATCATCCAAATCACAGACATCGCCCAGTCGGTCGTGGTCAAGGTTTGCCTGATCGGTATTGGCCGTAACCGGGCAGTTATCCACAAGATCGGGCACCCCATCACCATCATCATCCAAATCACAGACATCACCCAATAAATCGCCGTCAAGATTGGCCTGATCCGTATTACCAATAAACAGGCAATTATCCGTTGCATCGGCCACCTCATCGCCATCATCATCGGTATCAATGCAATCGGCGATTGCATCACTATCCATATCCTGGAATCCATCGTCAATTTGTCCATCCAGGTCATTATCCTTCCCGTCGCACACCTCCGGTTCGGGATGCGGGGCATGTTCATAGATATAAGCCGCGCCTGTTCCCGGAATGGGCACTTGAGATGCCCCTACAATGGCAATATTGTTATCAATCGAGACCGAGATGCCAAAGAGGGCAAGCGGTTCCCCATCAGAGGCGACCAGTTTGTCCTGCTGGCTCCAAACACCGGTTGCAGTGTCTCGAGTGAAGGTATAGGCCGAACCATTGACAAACAACGCCAGCTCATCCCCCATTGCACCAATAAGGGCGGTGTTGCCGCTCACCGAAACAGAGAGGCCAAAGAGATCGTATGCTACCGCATCAAAGGGGGAGAGCATTGCCTGTTGTTTCCAGATACCGGTGATCGGATTACGAACAAAAACATAGGCCAG
>SBBA01000165.1 GCA_005239925.1 Candidatus Troglogloeales bacterium
CGTGGAGGTGATACAGGAGGAAATGCCGGGGCTGTTGAGGTCTCGGGTTACCAGAATTTGGGCTTTGACGGCACGGTGGATTTGGCTGCGCCGCAGGGGGTAGAAGGAACATTGCTTTTAGATCCGGCGAACCTGTCTATAAAAGCGGTAACATCGGGCGACCACGATGCAGGCCTGCCGAATATCCTGGCGGGAACGGCCACGGTTGGGGCCGATACCGTAAGTGAGGCCGCTATCGAGAAGATCGTGAAAGGAACAATTACCTTGGAGGCGACAGATACGATTAAGATTGGATCGCTGAGTAATGGCCTCACCTTAAGCCCTGATACCTCGATTAAGCTCCGAACACAAACGGGGAGTATTACCGCTAAAAGCGCGATTGTGGCCTCGGGATCCGGTTCAATTACCATTGATCAGGGGAGCAGTCCTGGCGATGGTCTCGGGATGGTCTCTACGTCCAAGCTCCAGGTCGAGAATGGAACGATTCAGGTTACAGCGGATGGGGATGTTAAGGTGAAAGAGATTGCCGCCCCTACAGGGACGGTGACGATCACCTCTCGTTTTGGCTCCCTTATTAATGGCGGCGCTTCGCCTTTCTTTACGGCCAATATCGCCAACCTTACCGCCGCAAAGGATATTGGCAGCACTGCCGACGATTATGATGTGAAGGTGACCCATTTAACGCTGAATGTGGGCGGCAGTTTTTATGTGGACAGTTTCGCCGATCTTCAAACACTGAATATTGTCAGCAAGCAGGCGGGCAACGTTACGCCCAACACCTATCTCTTAAAGGGGCCCAAGCCAACGGTGAAGGGGCAGCCCCCCGCATTTGAATTTAATGTTACAGATGCCGGCACACATTACATGATCACTCGGGTTTCCGACGTTACAGGGCTTAGCTTTTCATTTCAGGGAGATGAGGGTATTCAGGTAGGCGTCATCAACGCCGGGGCCAATCCTGTCTCGCTGACTTCAACCCTGGGCCAAATCAATGATGATGTCAATGATACCGTTGTGGATATTACGGCCTCCGCGGCGACCCTGACGGCCAAAGACGGTGTGGGTGTAGATGCAAACGGCGATCTTGATCTAACGGTCGGCACCCTGGCCGCTGTCGCGGTCAATGCCCATATTAACGTTAATAACATTGGTGATCTTGCCATTGACACGATGGATGCCGGTGCAGGGAATGTAACCATTAGGACAACCGGGAACATCCACGATAATGGCGATGACAGCATGGTTGACATTAAAGCGACTAAAGCGACCTTAACCGCGCCCGGTGGTATTGGCTCGGTTGGTCTGGATGCCGACCAGAATATTGTGGTCAACAGCCTTGATTTAAATGTAGCGATCCTGGATGCCACGTCCAACAATGCAAATATTATCGTGAGTGATGCGGACAATATCGCCATTGGGACAGTGAATGCCGGCGCGGGAAACGTGGAGATTACCACCACCAGCCAGATTGATGATGATATCAATGACGATGTGGTGGACATTACGGCAAAAAAGGTAACGTTGACGGCATCGAAGGGCATCGGCTCCGAAATAGTGGATACCGAAGGAAACATCATCATCAATAGCCTCGACTTAAATGTAGAGATACTGAAGGCAACCTCCATTGATACAGATATTCGTATTACAGAGGCGGATAATGTGGCATTAGATGTTGTGAATGCCGGAAAAGGCAGGGTGTTTATTACTGCGGAAGGGGAAATCAACGACGATGACAATGACGACATCCCCGATGTGATTGCCGGGGTGCAACCGAAACTAACGGCCCCAGGTGGTGTGGGTAGCGACTCTAACGGGACGATTGATATTAAGCTAACTATCATCACAACAACACCCGCGACAACGACGCCGCAAGTTCCACTGTCAACCTCTCCTACAACCACCAGTCCTACAATCACCAGGCCTGTTGTGATCCCTACCGAACTGCTGGGCTTTCTCGACAATGATCTTCCCTTAATCGAGGCCAGGGTGACTCAGAAAGAGAATTGGAATTTTGAACTATCGAAACAGATTGCGCGGGTGGAGCCACATGATCCTGTGAAAGAGGTTAAAGCATTAAAAGAACCAAAAGAGATGAAATCGGTTGAAGGGGCTTCACTCCCAAAAATTGAGAGCAACCCCGTCGTCGAGGTTTCGGTTGCAGCGCCCCTTGTTGCTCCGGCTACTCTTCAGAAGCAGGCGCTGCCTGAGCCGCCGATAGCTCGGCAGGCCTCGCCATCATACCTCGAAAATATCGTGTTTAATGCAGATCAATTTACGCTTCCTTCCGAGGCCGTGGCAGCGATCGAGAAGCAAGTTCGCTGGTTGCAGAAAAATCCAAACGCAACCGTGAGTATTGACATGAAGGCCCATGCGGATCGGATGAAAACCAGCATTGAAGACCTGGCATTGGGGTATCGGCGATTGGAATCAATCAAAGAGTATTTGGTGCGTCGAGGGATTGATCCAGCCCGTATTACCGACACATTGCTGCACGCGAGAAAAACGCCCTCTTGCGCCAAGGGCGATAAGGCCTGTCTCAATAGAACGTCGGTCACTGTTGTAATGAACGTTCTAGAACGATAGTGGCCCCGGGTGGCCTCGGGTGGCGCCGGCCACGGTGGATGGACAGTTCCCGTTGGGCGGGACGCCGCCCGCGGTCGCTGTGGACTTGCAGATAGGGGGAGGATGGGTGATGGATTGTGTCCTTAAGGACTAGACTTGGTCTTGACGGAGGAAGCCATCAAACGGTTGGCCTGTTCTGGATAGAAGCCGCTGTAGCCGTTGCGTTCGGTGAGTTCCAACACGGAAAACGGCGACCGGTTCCGAATTTCGGCTGCTGAAAAAATTTGCCTCAGACGGGTATGAGGCTCCCCGACGATTTCACCAGAGAACTCCACGCCAATCTGCTTCATACCGTTCATAGCGACCTCAATATCCGGAACAAGAACGGCCACATGATGCAACACCTCCTCGCCAAACTGGGCCACCCATTGAGGAATAATACTGATTTGTCCACGCGCATCCTGATAGGCCTGATCAATAAAGAGTGTGGGGAACCCGTCCTTTCTGTAGATTTTGGCCCACCATCCCTGGTCCGGGTATTCCACGGATTCGCCTTGATACAGATACCCCTTTTCCAAAAAAACCGCTGCCCTTCGATCGATATCCATACAGCGAAACGTGATATGATCCACCGCCAATGGCCTTCCCTGTCGTTGACACAGGTTGGCATAGGCTCGGCCCGCCTCATTCCCTGAAAAGAAATCGGCAATAAGGTGATCGATCATTAGGTCGCCAAAGATCGGTAACTGACTGTTCATACCAAAAACGATAAGCCCATCCCCCGATATTGTCAAGAATGTCGGTTTTTTCGATTTCTTCGAAGTTCTTTACAGACCTATTTTGTGGGCTTGAGCAACCGCGGAGTGCGTAATGCATCCTTGATGGACATTTAATCCATGCTGTAAAAGGGGATCAGCCCGTAAGGCCTCATGAAGCCCTAAACGGACAACATTCAAAATATAAGGAAGGGTCACATTCGCGAGGGCATAGGTGGCCGTTCGGGGGGTCGCAGAGGGGATATTGGGCACACAATAATGCAGAATGCCATCTACCACATAGATCGGATCGGTATGAGTGGTTGGCCGAGAGGTCTCAAAACAGCCCCCCTGGTCAATCGCGACGTCGGCGATCACCGTGCCTCTTTTCATTTGACCCAGCAGATTCCGGTCAACTAACAGAGGCGCCCGTGCGCCGGCCGTCAGCACTGCGCCCACCACCAGGTCCGCCTCGGTGAGATAACGCGCTATGGTTTCCGGAAGGGCCATATCGGTTTGAAAGGGGCCGTCCATCCTTTTCTCAATGGCCTTTAACTGCTCACGGTTGTTATCGAGAATAACCACCTCGGCACCCAATCCCACGGCGACTTTAGCCGCATGGGTTCCCACGGTTCCAGCCCCCAGAATAACCACACGTCCCGGTGGAACCCCAGCAAGACCGCCCAGAAGAATGCCGCGGCCCCCAAAGGGGCGTTGCAGGGC
>SBBA01000218.1 GCA_005239925.1 Candidatus Troglogloeales bacterium
CAGATCATAGCTCCACAATGGTGTTTCCATATTCCTTGCTTTCTATCGCGTAATCTGGGTTTATGGAAGATTCGATGCCGCCCGGATAAACTCGTGAAACAAGGGATGAGGCGATCGTGGGGAGGACTGAAACTCCGGATGAAATTGCACGGCAATAAACAAGGGGTGGTTCGGCAGTTCGATCATTTCCACCAAGTTCTGATCGGGTGAGACCCCTGAAAACAAAAGCCCCGCGTCACCCAACTGTTTTCGGTAGGCGTTATTGACCTCATACCGATGACGATGTCGCTCATACACCAGTGTTTCTTTATAAATATGATGCGCCCGTGTCCCTTTTTTAATCTGACAGGGGTAGGCCCCCAGCCGCATGGTACCTCCCTTTTCCTGCTGCTGACGTTGATCAATCATCAGATCAATTAAAGGATAGGCGGTTTTAGGATCAAACTCAGAACTGGTGGCCTCCTTGATGTTCATGACATTGCGGGCAAATTCAATCACCGCGCATTGCAGTCCCAGGCATATCCCCAAAAAGGGAACCTTTTTTTCACGCGCATATTGGATGGCCGATATCTTTCCTTCAATGCCCCGTCCGCCAAATCCCCCGGCCACCAGAAGCCCTTGGTACTTTTTTAAAACCGGCCCAACGGGGTCTTTCTATAATTGTTCACTGTCAATCCCCTCGATACGCACCCGAACTCCATTCCCAATGCCGCCATGCGTCAATGACTCGTAAAGACTCTTATACGAATCCTTCAATCCAACATACTTTCCAATGAGCGCAATCACCACCTCTCTTTCAGGAGTGCAAATCCTGCTGACGATCTCTTCCCAGGCAGAGAGCTTGGGAGGCTTTGTCTTTAGCTTTAATCGTTTTACAATTGTGTCGTCCAGACCTTCTTTGTGAAAAACCAGAGGCACTTCATACACCGATTGGACGTCCTTGGCCGTTACCACCGCCTTGGTATCAACATTACAGAAGAGGGCGATTTTCTTCTTCATCTCCTCTGGAATAAACCGGTCGGTTCGACAAAGCAGGAAATCCGGCTGTATCCCGATCTCCCGAAGTTTATTGACGCTATGCTGCGTCGGCTTGGTTTTCAGTTCATCTACCGCCTTAATAAATGGGATCAAAGTTACGTGAATATAAATAACATTTTCTTTTCCAATATCGAAGGGAAACTGCCGGATCGCCTCCAAAAACGGAAGGCTCTCGATATCCCCAACCGTGCCGCCAATTTCGACAATCACCAGGTCAATGGGCTTCTCTCCTTTTTTGGTCTTCCCAACGGAAATAATCGCTCGTTTAATTTCATCCGTAATATGGGGAACGACCTGTACGGTTCCTCCCAAATAATCTCCCCGCCGTTCTTTGGAAATTACGTTATGGTAGATTTTTCCAGACGTATAATTATTTTCCTTCGACATCTGGATAGATGTAAATCGTTCGTAATGGCCCAGATCAAGGTCGGTTTCCGCGCCATCGTGCGTCACGAAAACTTCTCCGTGTTGGTAGGGGTTCATTGTGCCGGGGTCTACGTTGATATAGGGGTCCAGTTTCAAGAAGGTAATTGAAACTCCGCGGGCCTCAAGAAGGGTTCCGATGGAGGCCGCGGCCAGCCCCTTCCCCAAGGACGACACCACACCCCCTGTCACAAAGATATATTTTTTCATCACCTACGCCCCTTTCAACATTGTACTCGCCTTCACCAGGTCTTCCAGAACATTCACCTCGCAAAATTGGGCCGCCTCTTCGTTCGTAATCTCGACGGTACGTATCCGTCCCCCTTCTTCTAAAAAACGAAGCTGCTCTAATTGCTCCATTGTCTCCAGATAACTTTGAGGCAGTTTTGCCATCTTCAAAAGAAAACTCCGTTCGTAAAGATAAACCCCGTAGTGCTGGAAAAAGACCGGATTGGTAATTGCACCTGCTGCCGGGTGGAAGTATGGAATGGGAGAACGCGAAAAGTAAAGCGCCTCCCCTTTTTTATTATGAACCAACTTCACTGTGTTTTTAGAAAGCGCTTCCTCGGAATTAATGCGCGCCGCAAGGGTCACCACATCGGCCTCTCCCGATGTAATCCACTTTCCTCCCCGTTCAATCAATCGGTCTAAAACAGCAGGACTAAAGAGGGGCAGGTCTCCCTGTAAATTAACAACCAGCGGCGCCGAATAGGAGGCCGCGACCTCGGCTACCCGATCCGTTCCAGTTGGATGTTTGTCCGAGGTAATGGCCACCGAATGGCCCAGTAAAGAGACCGTATCGGCAATCCGTTGGTCTTCCGTCGCGACGATGATTTTATCAGGCCGACGCGCTAAAGCCGCCTGATTGACCACATGGGCGATCATCGGTTTGCCGTTTAAATCGGCAAGCGGCTTCCCCGGAAACCGGCTCGAACAATACCGGGCGGGAATGACAACGAGGGTTTGTAAGGGTTGATCTGTCATGATTCGTTAAGCAATAAACGCCCTATTCCCAAATTTGAAAACGAACAGGTTTAACAGTAGAGATAATCTTAAAGTCCTTGCTGTCCCGAGTAACCAGTATCGCTCCAACCCGATGGCAGCAACGCGCAATTAGGATATCATTAATGAGGGCAAAGCGCTTCGCTTTAAGCGATGGGTATTTCTTCACAATTTTAAGGCCCACAACCCCTGCCTCTTCCCAATCCTGATACAGTGGGCTGATAATCCGATTGACTCGCTCGAATGGCTTATAAAAGGCCTGAACCCTTTTTACCGCGAGATGATGTGTACAACCTAAAAGCAGCTCTTGGACAACAACGCTGCAAAAAAAGGTAAAGGAAATCCGGCGGGCGTATTCAGCCTCGAAACGAATGGCAAATTCTCGATCCTGGAGACACTGAATATAGATATTCGTATCAAAGATATATCTACTGGACATCAAGACCTTCTACGCCGCCCCGTCCCGCACCCTCTTTCCACGCCTTTACTGCCTCTTCTTGAAAAACAGCCAATTCCAAGGCCTTCTGGATCGCTTCGGTCTCCGACTTCGCCTTAAAAAGTTGCTGAGCCTTCTTAATTGTGGTCTCATCCAACCAGTAATTTTTACGTTTCAGTTGTCCCATGAGTTTTCTCCAACTTGATATACGTATATTTTTACAATAAATATGCGTATACGTCAATCTGCAGCTATATCCCTGGTGTGTATATATATCGCTGTTTCTGGGTAAATTATCGGATTATCTTCCCGATCCGGTTAAATCGAATCTTATCCATCCAATCGGTCTGTTCCGCATCCCAGGACCAGTAAATGAGAAAGGCCCTCCCCTTAATTTTAGAGTTCTCCACGAACCCCCAAAATCGCGAGTCAAGGCTGTGATTGCGGTTATCCCCCATCACAAAGTACGACGCCTCAGGTACGGTAATTGGCCCAAAACCGCCTCGAATCTGGGCGCGGTTCGGTGCCGGCTCATTATCTTCTCTATTGATGTAGTCCTCTTTTTGAGCGATTTCATTGACATAAAGCACCCCATCCTTGATGACAATCGTATCCCCTGGAATGCCCACCACCCGCTTGATAAAATCCTTGGACTCGTCTTCCGGAAATCGAAAGACAATCACATCCCCACGCTTCGGAAGACCCAATGGAATGACGGTTGTCCATATAAACGGCAGCCGAACACCATAGGTGAATTTGCTCACCAGGATATGATCGCCAATGTTCAGTGTGGGAATCATCGATCCCGACGGAATTTTAAATGCCTGAACCACAAAGGTGCGAATAAATAACGCCAGAATAATAGCGATAACAAGGGTTTCTGCATATTCCCTAAAGGTGGACTTTGTCTTTTCAGACGCTGATTCTGGGAGTTCTATATCTTCAGAACCGCCAGGAAAGCCTCCTGAGGCACCTCGATTCGCCCAACCTGCTTCATTCGTTTCTTCCCCTCTTTTTGCTTCTCCCATAATTTCCTTTTCCTTGTAATATCACCTCCGTAACATTTTGCCGTCACATTCTTTTTCATCGCCTTAATGGTCTCTCGTGCAATCACCTTGGTTCCAATGGCCGCTTGAATCGCCACTTCAAACATCTGCTTGGGAATAGACTCGCGCAATTTCTCGGCGATCTGCTTTCCCCGTGTATAGGCCTGGTCTTTATCAATCATAAAAGAAAGCGCGTCCACCATTTCGCCATTTAATAAAATGTCCACCTTGGACAGATAGGCCTCACGCAGTCCAATCGGTTCATAATCAAAGGAGGCGTACCCCCTTGATAAGGACTTGAGTTGGTCGTAAAAGTCCAGAATAATTTCACCCAGCGGCATTTCATAGGTCAGCTTCACCTGGTTCATATCCATATATTCAATCCCTTTTTGCGTACCACGACGCTCCTGACAGAGATTGAGTAAAGCGCCTAAAAATTCCTCTCGCGTAACGATCATACCCCGAATATAAGGCTCTTCAAAACGAACGATCTGTCCCACAGGCGGCAGCTTTGCCGGGTTATCAATACTTAAAATCTCGCCTTTTTGTGTGGTTACGCGGTACACGACCGTAGGCGCCGTGCTGATCAAATCAAGATGATATTCCCGTTCTAACCTCTCCCGAATAATCTCCATGTGTAAAAGGCCTAAAAATCCACATCGAAAGCCAAACCCCAAAGCCAGTGACGTTTCAGGCTCATAACAGAACGAACCGTCATTAAGGCGCAATTTCCCCAACGCCTCTTTCAGGTCTTTATAAAAATTGGCCTCGATGGTATATAACCCGCAGAAGACCATCGGCTTCATTTCCTTATAGCCAGGAATAGGAACCACATCGCCGGCATACATCGCATCGGTGATGGTGTCCCCCAGCTTGGCCTCCCGAACATCCCGAATGCCTGAAACGAGATACCCGACCTCCCCCACAGAGAGCGACTCCACCGGCTTGGCCTTGGGTGTATGGACCCCTAGTGCAAGGACCTCGTGTTCTGTTTGTGTTGAGATGAAACGCACCCGCATCCCTTTTCGTATTGTCCCATCCATCACCCGAATTAAAACAACCGCGCCTTGAAATGTATCAAACCAAGAATCGAAAAGGAGCGCCCTAAGTGGCCCATCAGGCTTGCCTTTCGGGGGAGGAATGGTTTTAATCACGGCCTCCAGGATGTCTTTGATGCCGATCCCTTCTTTGGCGCTGGTTAAAATCGCCTCTTCCGGGTCCATCCCAAAAAATTCCGACAGTTGCTTACAACACCGTTCAATGTTGGCGCTGGGGAGATCAATTTTGTTTAATATGGGAATCAGGGTCAGATGGTTCTCATTGGCGAGGGAGGCATTGGCCAGCGTCTGTGCCTCGACTCCTTGGGAGGCGTCAATCACCAGAATAGCCCCTTCGCAAGCGGCCAGCGACCGTGAGACTTCGTAAGCAAAATCAACATGTCCGGGGGTATCAATTAAATTAAAGATATAATCTAACCCATTATTGGCTTTATAGCTGAGGCGAACGGCGCGGGCCTTGATGGTAATCCCGCGTTCCCGTTCCAGGTCCATGTCATCCAGGAGTTGATCCTTAAATTCACGGGCCGTGATGGCGCCAGTGAGTTCCAGAATCCGGTCTGCGAGTGTGGATTTGCCGTGATCAATATGGGCAATGATCGAAAAATTACGAATCTGGTTTTGCATAGTGGTGTTTTCCTTTAAACCCCCCATTATAGAAACCGATTGCATCCTTGTCAAAAACCCCCAATCTCCTTTGCTGTCGCGTAACATGGGTAAGTCTGACATAGAAAGACACACGCTAGAAACGCCGGAGAACTTTTAATATCGAATAGGTGAAATTGACACTTCTTTAAAGGGTGTGTTAGATAAATACCGCTATCCGATGGGGTTTTCCTTTTCAAAAGTGAGGTTGCTATGTCTGGACATTCTAAGTGGGCATCCATAAAACATAAAAAGGCCATTGTTGACGCAAAGCGGGGAGGGATCTTTACCAAGATTATTCGTGAGATAACAACGGCGGCTCGCATTGGCGGCGGCGATCCCAATGGCAACGCACGCCTGCGGATTGCCATTACCAAGGCCAAAGAGGCCAATATGCCCGCAGACAATATTAAACGGGCCATTCAAAAAGGAACCGGTGAACTGCCGGGCGTCGCCTATGAAGAACTGACCTACGAGGGATATGGGCCGGGCGGTGTGGCCCTTTTGATCCATGTTATGACGGAGAACAAAAATCGTACTGCGGCTGAAATACGGCACCTCCTTGGAAAGTTAGGAGGAAATCTGGGAGAGTCTGGCTCTGTTGCCTGGATGTTCGATAAGAAAGGATATCTTACTTTTCCAAAAGAGAAGACCGATGAAGAAAAGTTGATGACAGTCGCTCTAGATGCCGGCGCAGAAGATATTCGATCGGGTGATCCAGAAAATTACGAGGTGCTTACATCTCCAGCTGATTTTGAACGCATCAAAGAGGCACTGGTTGCCGCTCATTTTACACCTGTTTTTGCCGAAGTAACCTATCTGCCGCAGTCCACCGTTCCACTCGAAGGGCATGATGCAGAGAAGATGCTGAAACTGATGGATGGGCTAGAATCTCACGATGATGTACAGGATGTTGTCGCCAATTTCGACATCTCCGATGACATCATCGAAAAGATCAACGCCTAACCCCCGCCGACGGGCGGGAGCGAGTGGAGCCCTCTCGTTGGGCGGGACGCCGCCTGCGGTCGGTCTGGGCATGCGGATGTCGTTACACGAGAAGTTATCTGCACAAAAACATAGATGTTACTCATACAGAGTTTAAGGTGGGCTTAAGCCCGCTACCCAAGCGTCATTCCGGCGTGCTTCTAGCCGGAATCCAGGGTTACTTCATTGCGGGCAGTGTCGAACGCTTTGGCTCCGACAGCTCTGGATTCCGGCTTAAACATTGCCGGTCGGGACGCCGACTGCGGAAAAAAAGTATACGTTAAAACGTGTATAATGATAGAAAAGAGTCTAATGCGCGTTTTAGGAATCGATCCCGGCATGAGGGTAACGGGCTTTGCTGTCCTGGAGGAAATATCGGGACGACTGTCGCTGATGCAGTCTGGGGAGATCGCCCCTCCCCCACAAATGCGAGATGGGCGATTAAAGTTTCTCTTTACGGAGATTTGTCAAAAAATTGAGCTGTATCAGCCCACTGTGATTGCATTGGAAGATACCTTTTTTGCCAAAAATGTTAAATCCGCATTAACGCTGGGACAGGCCAAAGGGGTTGCTCGGCTTGCGGCGGAGATCAATGACCTGCCTGTTTTTGAGTATGCCCCCACCGCCGTGAAGATGGCCGTTGTCGGGTTTGGAGAGGCCACCAAGGATCAGATTAAAGAAATGGTCTTTCAAATCTTAAAACCCGCTCAACGAATGAATTCAGAACATGAGGCTGATGCCGCTGCGGTAGCTATCTGTCACGCCCACTCCGCACAATGGCAGGCCAAAGTGGCCGTATCTGCAGTAAGATGATTGCCTCCATTAACGGAATCATCACATCCAAATCGCCGGAATCATTGATCGTTGAAACGGGCGGTATCGGTTATCAGGTTTTTATTCCGCTTTCAACCTATTACCAACTTCCAGAAATTAAAGAATCGGTTTCACTTTATATCCATACGCATGTTCGGGAAGACGCCCTGCAACTTTATGGTTTTTTATCGCCTATCGAAAAGCAGATGTTTCTGCTATTAACCAGCGTTTCTGGTGTGGGTCCAAAATTGGCACGCAATATCCTATCCGGCATGGATGTTTTAGAGCTGCTCGCGGCGATTCGAAAGGGGGCCATTGAACAACTGCGGGCCATTCCCGGTATCGGCCCCAAGATGGCCGGAAGACTGGTTCTGGAGTTAAAAGAAAAGGCGATCTCCCTGGACGTGGCAACAACGCAGAAGGTGGAATCGGTGGGTGATGCCGTTTATGAGGATGCGTTATCGGCCTTAATCAACCTGGGATATCCGGAGCGAGAGACCCGACGGGCATTGGACCGGATTTTAAACGAGGCCAACGCGCCTGCCTATGAGGTCGAAATCTTGATTAAACAGGCACTGCGCGTTTTATCCAAGGTAGGTTAAAAATGGAAGAGCGTATTTTTTCCGGCCAGACACAAAACGAGGAAAAGCGGATGGAGGTCAGCCTTCGTCCTGGCTCGCTTTCTGAGTATGTCGGCCAGCATCAAATCAAAGAAAATTTAAAAATATATATCGAGGCGGCCAGGAAGCGGGGCGATGTTTTGGATCATGTCATTTTTTACGGCCCGCCGGGGTTGGGTAAAACGACGTTGGCCAACATTATTGCACGGGAGATGGGGGTCAATATCAAGGCCACTTCCGGGCCGGCGCTTGAAAAGCCGGGTGACCTTGCGGCCATTTTAAGTAATCTCTCCGAAGGGGACATCTTTTTTATTGATGAGATTCACCGGCTGCATCCCACGGTGGAAGAGGTACTCTACCCGGCGATGGAGGATTATGAGATTGATCTGATTATCGGCCAGGGGCCGTCGGCGCGGACGCTGAAGTTGGCGGTGCCCAAGTTCACGTTAATTGGCGCCACCACGCGGGCCGGATTATTAACCTCGCCCTTGCGGGATCGATTTGGTGTGATTAGTCGGTTGGAGTTTTATCGGCCCGAAGAGCTTTGCCGGATTGTGGTTCGATCTGCCGGGATATTACACATCTCGATTGACGAGGCGGCGGCATTGGAAATGGCCACACGAAGTCGGGGGACGCCGCGTATCGCTAATCGGATCTTGCGGCGTGTTCGGGATTTTGCCGAGGTAAAATCGAACGGCCATATTGATATGCCAACCACATTGCAAGCGTTAACGCAAATGGAAATTGATGTCGCAGGACTCGATCGGATGGATCAGAAGTTGCTTCTTTTGATCATTGATAAATTTGGCGGGGGCCCGGTGGGGGTTGAAACGTTGGCCTCTGCATTGGGAGAAGAAAAGGAAACATTGGAGGATGTTTTTGAGCCGTTCCTGCTTCAAAGCGGCTATCTGGATCGAACGGCGCGGGGACGGGTGGCCACCGACCAAAGCTTTGCCCATTTTGGCAAAAAACGTTCTTATGCCATAGGTGGCAGTAAGGAAGCCCCTCGGTTGTTTTAATAGATTGACGAGCATGGCGTATTACGTTATCTTTCTTACACAAGGAAAGGAAGGAGATATGGACAAAATATTATCCGCACGTGTGGACGAATCCATTGTTCATCGGATTGGGTTATTGGCCCGACACTTATGTACATCAAAAAAACGGATTATTGAGGACGCGATTCGGACCTATGCCGCCCAGATTGATGAGGGCAATAGGCTTGATCCGCTTGAACAGACGTGCGGTGCATGGCGTCGCCGTGAGTCTGCTAACCGGATCATTACTGGTGCACGAAAAGTATTCAGTCAATCAATAGAGCCTCATCGCAGACCAGGTCTTTTGCCTTAATACAAAGCATTATCCAATTCCAGAGCTTGTAGTGAAGAAGGCATGGTAACACAAGAATGATCACCCCCTCTTTCGAAGATTTTTCCAAAAAGACCCAGGACGGAAATCTCATTCCTGTCTATCAAGAGATTCTGGCCGATACAGAAACACCTGTCTCTGCATTCCTAAAAATACAAAGAGAGGCCCATAACGCCTATCTCCTGGAAAGTGTGGAAGGAGGCGAGAAATGGGCGCGTTACTCCTTCTTAGGCACGAACCCTGCCATTACAATCAAAGGTTTTGGAAACGTTGTAGAGGTGACTGAAGGGAATCATTGTCAACGTATGACCAATGAAAATCCCTTACAGATCCTAAAAAAAATCCTGTCTCGCTATAAACCCGTTCAGGTGGATGGCCTTCCCCGGTTTTCGGGTGGCGCTATTGGCTATATCGGTTATGAATGTGTTCGCTTTTTTGAAGCGGCGACGGCCGCACCGGTCGCACCGGCGACAGCGGATGGCCCGCTTCCGTTGGTTGCGGAAGAGATGCCGGTATTGTTACACCCATCTGAAAAGGAACAGCCACCACCGGACTTCTTCTTTTTAATTGCAGATACATTACTCATCTTTGACAACCTTAAGTGTAGGATTAAGGTTGTTTCGAATGCCTTTATCAAAGACGGCAATCTCAAAGAAGCCTATGAAAAGGCGGTCGCAAAAATCGAGGCCGCACTTCGCTGCTTGGAGGCTCCTCTTCAAAAATCAAATGCGCCTCTTATGTCATCACCCGTGCTACAAGAGGGAAGGGGAACGCCGGAGTTGCCCCATTCGAATGTTACTCGTGAGTCGTTTTTAGAATCGGTAGAGAAGGCAAAGGAGTATATTCGTGCAGGGGATATTTTTCAGGTTCAGGTCTCACAACGGTTCTCTATTCCACTGACATGCGATCCGTTTGCCGTCTACCGAACCCTTCGGAGTATCAATCCCTCTCCCTATATGTATTATCTTCGGCTTGATGGGCTCCATGTGGTGGGAACCTCTCCTGAGGTTTTGGTTCGGTTGGAAGGCCGACAGGTAGAGGTTAGGCCGATTGCGGGTACCCGTCGCCGTGGTGCCACCCAAGAAAGAGACCTCGCTATGGAAAAGGAGCTTTTGGCCGATCCCAAGGAACGGGCGGAACATATCATGTTGGTTGATTTAGGCCGTAACGATATTGGCCGTGTCTGTGACTATGGCTCTGTGCGGGTGGATGAACTGATGGTGATTGAACGATACTCGCACGTGATGCACCTGGTTTCCAACATTGTAGGCCATTTACGACAGGAAGAGGATGCCTATTCTCTTTTTGCGGCCTGCTTCCCTGCAGGTACGGTAACCGGAGCCCCAAAAATTCGGGCGATGCAAATTATTCATGAGTTGGAGCCGACGCAACGCAATTTGTATGCGGGCGCTGTCGGCTACTTTGGGTTTGATGGTAATATGGATACCTGTATTACGATTCGCACGATTGTTATTAGTAATAACACCGCAACGGTGCAGGCTGCAGCGGGCATTGTGGCCGATTCTATTCCCGCGCAGGAATATCAAGAGACCCTCAATAAAACCAGGGGGATGCTTCTAGCGATTGAGATGGCCCAGAGTGGCACCGGCCACCCCCCAACGGGGGGGAGCGAACGGACAGCGCCCGCAACCGGCGCCCCGGTCGCCGTCGGCGTCTCGACCGTTGATAACCGTGAGGAAGTATAGGTATGATTTTGATTATTGATAACTACGACTCCTTTACCTATAACCTAGTCCAGTACTTAGGTGAGATGGGGGAGACGTTGTCCATTTATCGAAATGATGCCATCACACTGGATCAAATCGCATCAATGCGACCCGACCGGATAGTGATCTCGCCTGGCCCATGCACGCCAAAAGAGGCGGGGATTTCGGTTGATCTCATTAAAACGTTTGGCAAAAATATTCCGATCCTGGGGGTGTGTCTGGGGCATCAGTCCATTGGGGAGGCGTATGGCGGCGAAGTGGTACGGGCTGAAAGGTTGATGCACGGCAAGACCTCCATGATTTTACACGATGGAAAATCAATTTATCGTGGCATTCCCAATCCATTTGAAGCCACACGGTACCATTCGTTGATTATTAAAAAGGAGTCTATGCCGGACTGTTTGGAAGTTTCATCTTGGACCGAGGCCGGTGAGATCATGGGGGTGCGTCACAAATCTTTCCCTGTGGAAGGGGTGCAATTTCACCCTGAATCAATTCTGACCCAGGTCGGCAAAGACCTGTTGAGGAATTTTTTGCGTTCTAATCCGCCGACGGGCGGAAGCAAATAGACAGCTCCCGTTGGTCGCTGTGGACACGCAGATATCATTACGCAAAAAATGTAGATGTTACCAACAGAGAATCTAAGCATTAGAAAAAGATAGAAACGTTTTCTTCTTCCATTACGGAAATATGGTATCTCAATCTGCATCTCATCGTCTCAAACTCATTTTCATGGGAACGCCGGAGTTTGCTGTTCCTTCTTTTAAGGCCGTATTTCAATCGGAAGAGGTCATCGCCGTGGTCACACAGCCCGATCGGCCAAAAGGTCGCGGAATGACCCTGCAACCCTCTCCTATTAAGGAAGAGGCCCTCAGACAGTCCCTTCCGGTTTACCAGTCCGAACGAATACGACAGGATGCCGCCCTAATCAAGACCCTTTCCGATCTGGCCCCGGACATGATTGTTGTTGTCGCGTTTGGACAAATTTTGCCGGAGACAGTTCTTAACATTCCTCGATTGGGTTGTGTCAATGTTCATGCCTCGCTTCTTCCTCATTATCGCGGCGCGGCGCCGATTCAATGGGCATTAATTGACGGAAAAGAAAAAACAGGTGTGACCACCATGATGATGGACAAGGGGATGGATACCGGCCCTATGCTTTTGCAGCGATCATTGGAGATTCAACCGGAAGAGACCGACATCATGCTTTCGCTTCGTCTGGCGGATTGTGGGGCCGAACTACTGGTTGAGACCATGGAACAAATAAAAAAGGGAATATTGACCCCTATTCCACAGAAAGAAAATGAGGCGACATCCATCCGACTCTTAAAAAAAGAGGATGGTTTAATTCGTTGGGAGGACTCATCTGAGGCGATCTTTAATCGATGGAGAGGGGTTTTCTCCTGGCCGGGGACGACCGCGTATTATGGCGAGGAGCCTTGGAAAATTCTCGCTATGGAAATAGGGGAGCGGGAAGGAACATGGGGTAGGGCAGGGGAGGTGTTAAACATATCCAAGCGAGGGGTTGAAGTTGCCACGGGAATAGGTTATATAGTAATTAGCCAATTAAAGCTGGCCGGGGGGCGGGCTATTTCGCCAAAAGAATACGCGGCGGGGCATCCCCTTGAAAAAGGATCGTTTTTTATCACAAAGGAGGACTTAGGAAACCCATGAACACATTAAAAACAACATTTTTACTGACATTATTAACACTCCTGCTGGTTTTTGCAGGTCAGGCCTTGGGAGGCGCCGGTGGAGCAAAGATGGCTTTTATGATGGCCCTCGTGATGAACGGGATCAGCTACTTCTTTTCCGATAAAATCGTTCTGAAAATGTATGGTGCGAGGGAGGTCACCCAGATGGAGTCCCCGATCCTTTATGGCATTGTTGCCGACTTGGTTATGCGGGCGAAGATGCCGATGCCAAAGGTTTATATCATTGACAACCCCGCTCCCAATGCCTTTGCTACAGGGCGAAATCCAGACCATGCGGCGGTTGCGGCAACAACGGGTATTTTACAGTTACTCAGCCGTGAGGAACTCACAGGGGTCATGGCACATGAGTTGGCGCATGTGAAACACCGGGATATTTTAGTCGGTTCCATTGCAGCCGTTGTCGCAGGCGCTATTTCCATGTTGGCCAATATGGCCCAGTGGGGGATGATGTTTGGAGGAGGCCGTTCCAATGATGATCGGGAAGAGGGCCACGGTAGTATGGTCGGCTCAATTGCCATGATGATTCTTGCCCCCATTGCCGCAATGCTCATTCAAATGGCCATATCCAGATCAAGAGAATATTTGGCAGATGAGGGCGGGGCTTGGCTTTGCGGAAATCCAATGTGGCTGGCAAATGCCCTGCGCAAGCTGCATGTCGGTGCGCAAACGGTTCCAATGGATGCGAGTCCCGCAACGGCACACATGTTTATCGTCAGCCCGCTGACCGGTGGTGGAATGCTTTCCCTTTTCTCGACGCACCCTCCCATGGAAGAACGGGTTGCTCGTCTTGAGGCAATGGTTTATCGTGATGGGCAAATTATTTCACCCTCTCGATGAAAATAAAAATTGCCCCCTCTATTTTATCCGCTGATTTCTCACGCTTGGGTGAAGAGATTCAGGCCGTTGAGGCCGCAGGGGCGGATTTAATCCATATTGATGTGATGGACGGCCAGTTTGTTCCCAACCTGACCGTTGGCTCCATTGTCGTCAAAGCCGCCCGCAAGGTAACGCGCCTTCCGTTGGACGTCCATCTCATGACACTGACACCGGACGCCCTTATCCCGGACTATGTCAAAGCAGGGGCCGATATTATTACCGTGCATTGGGAGGCCTGTCCGCATCTTCATCGAACCCTTCAGGGCATCAAACGTTTGGGAGTAAAGGCTGGTGTATCCATCAATCCCGCCACGCCGGTTTCGTCCATAACAGACATTGTAGATGAGATTGATCTTCTCCTGGTGATGTCGGTCAACCCCGGATTCGGAGGGCAGGAGTTTATCCCTAAGACGATTAATAAAATAAAAATGGCCCGAAAGATGCTCTCACAGGGCAAATCGCAGTCGGCGTCCCAACCGCTCTTGGAGGTTGATGGCGGGATTAATACTAAAAATGCCAGGCAGATTGCCGCGGCCGGCGCCGATATCTTTGTCGCCGGTTCGGCCATCTTTAATACGGGTGATTACAAGAAGGCGATTCGAGACTTACGCAATGAGAAGCCTGTTGTCAGAGTAAAGGGTTAAGTGAATTAGACTCTTTATTGGTGACATCTACGCTTTTACGTAGATAATTTTCTGTATAACGACATTAGTAGACTCAGACCGACCGCAGTCGGCGTCCCGACCACGGAAGGGCTCTGTTCGCTTCCGCCCGTTGACGGATTAGCATTGTAGAAACTTGAATGCTTTGATAGAATCTAAATGAGCAAGACAAAGTTTATCTCCTTGGAGGGAAAATGGGCGCGACTCACATAACGGTTACAATTCGTAATCCAGCGATGCCGAGAAGAAGTTGGGAGGGGCTCTTCCTGGTGGATACCGGCGCCATTGATTCACTTGTTCCACGGACACATCTAAAAGATATTGGCCTCAAACCCAAGGGCCAAAGAATATATGAGCTTGCCGATGGAAGTGAAGTGAGAATGGACATTACCACGGCTGATATCGAATTTATGGGAGAGGTGGTGGGAGGAACAATCATTTTTGGAGATAAGGACACTGAGCCTATCCTTGGTGTGACTGCGCTCGAATCTGTAGGAATTGAAGTTGACCCAAGGAATCAACGTCTCAAACGTATGCCTACTACCCGCCTTAAACTTCTTAAAAAGGCCTGACGGAACCATTCATCCTGGATATAGGATGAATGTCTGTTCACTGCAATCAGCCAGATGTGACAAGTTGCTTTGCTTGGCGGATTAGCTTCGGTAAGCCGCGTTGATTCTAATATAATCCTCGCTTAAGTCGGAGGTCCAGAAGGTTGCGGTACCAGCCCCTTCGTGAAGATCAACAGAAAGCATCAGCTCTTTATTCTTAAGATAGGCGTTGACTTCGGCCTCTACTTCCTTCCCCTGGTGCATCCCTTTTAAGAGGAGCGGTATCTTTCCAAAGGTGATATCCAGCTTGGCAAGATTGATCGCCACTCCAGCGTTGCCCATTGCAGCGACAATGCGCCCCCAGTTGGTATCCTGTCCAAAGAAGGCCGTCTTAACAAGGTTAGAACGTGCAATCGAAGAAGCAATCTGGCGCGCCGCGCGGTCATGGGTTGCCCCTATAACCTGAACAGTAATAAATTTGGTGGCCCCTTCGCCGTCTTGCACAATCATTTGAGCAAGCCGGCTGCAAGCCGCCTCCAAAAGGGCCAGAAATTGTTGATAGGGCTTTCCCTTCTGATTAATAAGGCTTCCCTTTTGCCCGCTTGCAAAAAGGAGAACCAGGTCGTTGGTACTGGTATCACCATCAACAGTAATCGCATTAAACGTGCGATGGGTTACCTCACGCAACCCTTCTTGTAAAAGGGCCGGGTCGACTGAGGCATCGGTTGCCAGAAAGGCCAGCATGGTGGCCATGTTGGGATGAACCATTCCCGATCCTTTGGTGATACCGCCGATTTTAATTCGGCTCTGCCCCACCGGCCCCTCAACGGCAAACTCTTTCACCATCTTATCCGTGGTCATGATTGCCTCTGCGGCGGCGCGACCATTCTCCTTGGAGAGAGCGGCCGTAAGGCCAGGTAGGGCCTGCTGAATTTTCTCAACGGGCAACGGCTCTCCAATGACACCGGTTGATGCGACATAGACCAGATGCTCAGGTATCCCCAAGGATTGGGCCGTTACACGAGCCATCCACTTGGTATCCTCCATACCCCGTGGGCCTGTTGCTGCGTTGGCATTGCCGCTATTGGCGATAATGGCCTGTCCCTGTCGTTTCCGCAGCCGGGCCTTGTTAAACTGGATGGATGACGCGGGGCACCTGTTTTTTGTAAAGACCCCTGCAACCGTACAGGGCGTGGCCGAGTAAATCAAGGCTAAATCCCGTTGCTTATTTTTCTTGATTCCAGCCGCTACCCCAGAAGCGGTGATTCCTTTGATGGCCGTAATGCCACCTGGTATTTCATGAATCGACATTTTAAATAACCCCCTGTCCCCTTTTTTAAGGGGAAATAAATTACGGAAAAAAACCTGGGCTTCTTAACCCCTCTTGTTCATCCCATCCCATTAGAATATTCATGTTCTGAATCGCTTGCCCCGACGCCCCTTTTACAAGATTATCAATAGCAGACATCAGAATGGCCGTATTGCCTTTGATCGTCGCAAAAACCGCGATATCACAATAATTAGATCCCTTTATATGGGCGAGATTGGGCGGGGCATTGACTCGTCGTATAAACGGCTCTCCTTTGTATTGCTCTTCCAATATCGTCTCCAATTGAGCTTGCGATAACGCTCGCTTTAGCGGAAGATAAATGGTCGTTAATATACCACGGTTGACGGGAAGGAGATAAGGCGTAAAAATCACTGTGCCCCCAAAGAGGCTAACCTCCTGTTCGATCTCGGGGATATGCCGGTGTATACCGATGTTATAGGCCACCAGCCCCTCGTTGACCTCTGAGAAATGGGTCTTATCTGTTGCCGCCCGTCCTGCCCCGGAAACACCGGACTTGGCATCAATGATAATCTCGCGTGTGGTATTGACCTCCCTTGATTTTAAAAACGGGTAGAGGGGAAGAAGGGCGCTGGTCGGATAACAGCCTGGGTTGGCAATCAAACAGGGGCCTGTCCCTGCGGTTGCAATCTTGTGGCGATAGATTTCAGGAAGCCCATACACGGCCTTTTTAAGGAGGTCTGGCTCCGTGTGTGCGGTCCCGTACCATTTTTCGTAAACCCCATCTCCCTGTAGACGATAGTCCGCCGAAAGATCAATTACCTTTTTTCCCGCATCAATCCACTGTCGTGTTGAAGCAATGGCCTTGGTATGCGAGAGGGCGGAAAAAATAAGATCGGCCTTTTTGGCTAATTGATCCGGATCGAATTTTTCCAGAGTCAGGTCACACAATCCTTTGAGAAAGGGGAGCCGAGATACAAGTGATTCTCCTGCCGACTGCTCGGAGGTAACGCTTGTGATTTCCACTTTTGGATGTCGTATTAAAAGCCGGATGAGTTCGGCGCCTGTATATCCCGTTCCCCCGGCAATGGCTACTTTTAACATTCTCTTCATTTTAATAAAAAAAGGGGAAAGCCCTGCATCTACAGCCTCCCCCTTTTTCCACTTCCATAATCTAACAGCAGATGATTAACGCTTGGAGTATTGGAACCGCTTTCTGGCCCCTTTCTGACCGTATTTCTTTCTTTCCTTTTCACGCGGATCGCGGGTTAGTAACCCAGCGCTTTTTAAGGGAGCCCTCAACGGCGCAGACACTTCAAGCAGGGCCTTTGAGATGCCATGCCGTACCGCCGACGCCTGTCCCATGATCCCGCCGCCTCTCACATTAACACGAACATCGTACTGTCCTACCGTTTGGGTGACCTCAAAGGGTTGAGCCAGCAGATATTGAGAGGCCGACCTGGGAAAATACTGGGTAAATGGTAGGCCGTTAACCGTGATAGTGCCGGAGCCCGGCTGAAGGATAATACGGGCAATAGATCTTTTTCTTTTACCTGTCGCAAAGTACATTTATGTTTTCCTTATTGTTTATTAGGACGGGCTGACTCCAGCCCCTCTAGCACAATGGGGTTTTGACCCTGATGTGGATGTTTTGGCCCGTTATAGACCCGAAGTTTTTTGGCCATGGCCCTTCCGAGCTTGGTTTTGGGGAGCATGCCGGTAATGGCATAGGTGACTAGTCGCGATGGCTTTTCCTTAATTAACTTTCCAGCCGTGGTCTCTTTTAATCCGCCGATATAGCCCGAGTGGGTGCGGTACACCTTCTGGGTTAGCTTATCACCTGTTAAGACGACATCTGCAGCATTGACCACAACGACATGGTCTCCCATGTCATGGTTTGGCGTAAAGATGGGTTTATGTTTACCACGAAGAATAGCCGCGACCTTGGTTGCCATGCGTCCCAGCACCAGCCCCTTGGCATCCACAAGAAACCAATCCTTCTTAAAATCCAATGCATTATATGTAACTGTTCTCATTACTTCATCACCCCTTTAGCAAATTACCACACGCAAAACAGTGTGGAAATATACAATTAAATTTATGAATAAACAACCGCTCATTATTGTATAGATGAATCTTGCTTGTCAATATTAGGGCTGCTTTTCATACGGTTTCTCTCTAGTCAATTGCCGGTACAGTGTTCGAAATTGAGCGTCCGATAGGGTAGGGTCTTTGAGACGCTCCAAATCCTCAGGCCGAATGGCAACCGGAACCAACTCGTCAAAGGCCGAGGTGCCAATCGAAATTTGATGAGGGAAAAACCGAAACTGCGGGAGAAGATGGGTGACACCATGATTGTATTGGATTGCTAAATCAATCACCATGCGGGCAATCTCTGCAGGAATCTTACTCCCAATGGCAATATTCGGCGGCGGAGTGCCGACACGAAAAAATTGAGCGTTAATACGATCAATGCCATAATCCACAAATTTTTTCTTGATAACTGGGAGGTCTTCTTTTCGTTCTTTTGCCAGGAATATCTCCACAAAAATTTTCTTGTTTTGATCAGGACTCCCCTCTGCAAAAACAGTTCTGGAAAAGACGATAAAGAGTGTTAGTGTGATTGCAGCAACGATTATTTTTCTTGTCATATTTTTTCCATTATTAACTGTCTCATAATAGCAATAATATACGTCATTCCCGAATGGTTCTATCGGGAATCCAGCCTCCTTGAAAGCCCTGGATTCCCGCTTAAAGATTGTGGGAATGACGACAAGGGGGAACCCTTGATTTATGTGAATTAAATTCTAATACGAGACTGTTGATATTAAGAGCGTTTTAACTCAACTTCCATTATCATGCATTTATTTATATAATACCCAGCATTCATATCATAAGGAGTATCCCTATGTCATGGTCATGGGTAGAAATCCAAAAATTTATCGTAATGACATCAAAAACTTCTCCACCCGTTCTGCAATCGGGGATACGGATTGTACTCATCTTCATCGCGGGATATGTGGGTGTCCGGATTGTCTCGTTTCTCCTGCAACAGAAGGAGCGGTTTCTGATTGCCACACGAGAGCCGACTGAGACGGTTCCCGGAACAATAAGAAAGCGGATGAAGACCATTACGGGTATCCTCACGACCATTGCGCGATTTGCTATTTGGACCGTCGTCTTTATTACAATGTTGGATCAAATGGGGATCAATATTGCCCCGCTTATTACCGGCGCGGGTATCATGGGTATTGCTATTGGGTTCGGGGCACAAACGCTGGTGCATGATTTTATCAGCGGCTTTTTTATGCTGATGGAGGACCAAATCAGCATTGGCGACGAGGCGATTTTAAATGGCACCAGGGGATGGGTGGAGGCCATTACGTTTCGGACGGTGGTTCTTCGTGACATGGCTGGTGTTGTCCATGTCTTTAGAAACGGCACCATCACGACATTGTCCAATATGACCAAGGTCTGGTCGGCCTACGTTGTTGACGTACCGGTATCTTACAAAGAGGATACCGACCGGGTTGTTGAGGTGATGAAGCAGGTTGCCGAGGAGATGCGCCGAGATCAGGACTATCAAAAGAAGATCATTGAGCCAATCGAGGTTTTTGGGGTCGATAGTTTCGATCCATCTGGTGTCACGATCAAGGCCCGTCTTAAAACCATTCCCGCAGAGCAATCGAATATGGGGCGGGAATATCGGCGGCGTCTTAACAAGGCATTTGCTACGCATGGCATTGAGATTCCCTTTCCGCATAGCTCCATTCATTTTGGTGAGGCAACAAAACCCCTTGAGGTGATCGTCAAACAGGCAGTAAAATAGCGGCCCAAGATATTTCAGGGACTTGGGTTCTTGCTCTTCCTCAGCGTTAAGTTCGACGGTAATTGGTGTTGGTAATAGGTAAAGCTTATTTGACTCCAAGATATTAACGAATTATAATCGGGGTTTTATGGCGCGGTCTTTTTGACTTATTATGATTCGGAGCATGACAGGTTATGGGAGGGCAGAGGGCAGGAAAAAAGGATTTGCTCTTACCGTAGAACTCCGATCGGTCAATCACCGTTATTGTGATGTCGCCTTAAGACTGCCGAAGCTGTTTACCCCCCTTGAGGAGACCCTAACCAAGCTCTTAAAGCAAAAGATTAGACGAGGGCATGTTGATCTGATTGTGAGCCTGAATATGCCCCTGGAAACCGGCCCAGAGCTCGACCTTTCCTCGGCGAATATCCACTATAACATGCTACTAAGATTAAAGAAGGAACTCGGCTTACCCGGAGAAGTTAACCTTGATCATTTGATGAGGCTAAAGGATTTTATCGTTTACAAAGACCCCCTTCCAATGGAGAAAGTCGCCTTTCCTGTTATAATTAAGTCAGTAGAGGAGGCGATAGACGACCTTAATAAGGCGCGCACACGAGAAGGACGCGCATTACGAAAGGATATTGAGGCCCGGATTAAAGGCCTTGTAAAAGTGGTGTTAAAGATTGAGGCCCAACATGAAAAGGGGTTTCACGAACGTCATCAGCGACTCCTTAAAAAGACACAGGAACTTACAGGCGGCCTGGCGATTGATCCGCAACGTATTGCACAAGAAGTGGCCCTGCTGTCCAGCCGCAGCGATATTAGCGAGGAGATCTCCCGCCTGAAGACCCATTTGGTGGAATTTAATCGGCTGCTTTACACCGACCAATCCGTGGGACGAGGGCTAGATTTTCTAACCCAGGAGATTGGTCGGGAGATTAATACACTGGGCGCAAAGGCCAACGACGAAAAAATCGCGTTGCAGGTCGTTGCCATGAAGTGCGAGATGGAGAAGGTTCGAGAGCAGGTTCAGAACATCGAGTAAGATGGCGACAGGGGTAAGTCCAGAGGCGGAGCGAGGTCAAAGGCACAAGAAGCAGGGACTTCTTTTTGTTGTTTCGGCACCCTCTGGCGCAGGTAAGACCACGCTGTGCAAAGAGGTTGTCCCCCGGATTTCCAATCTTGAACATTCTGTTTCCTATACCACGCGCGTACCTCGCGCAGGTGAGGTCAATGGAAGAGATTATTTTTTTGTAGATGTTGCAACCTTCCAGTCAATGGCGGATAAAAACGATTTTATTGAATGGGCCCAAGTGCATGGCAATCTGTATGGTACATCGAGAAAATATTTAACCCGCTGCATGGAGCAAGGGATCGATCTGATCCTGGATATCGATACCCAGGGCGCGGCCACACTAAGAAAATGCAGGGAAGGCACCTATATTTATGTTCTTCCCCCCTCTCTTTCAACCTTGAGCCAGCGATTGGTCAACCGACAATCCGATTCGGAAGAAGAGATTGCAAGGCGTCTTCAAAAGTCGCGAGAGGAGATATTAAACTATCGTGAATATGATTATGTTATTGTGAACGAGGTATTTGAAAAGGCCGTTGCTGAGCTTACGGCCATTATTCTGACACAGCGGGTTCGTATGGAACAGATCAATCATCATTGGATCGAAGAAACATTTCTGAACCCCAACAATAATCTGTTTTAGAATGTTAAAAGGAAAGCGCCACTAAAAATGAAAGGAGTCCCATGGATTACGTTTTTTTGCCCGTAGACAGTGAATTTATCAGTACGCCATCCCGATATCGGTTTGCCATTCTTGCCGCGCAGCGCGCGCGACAAATTATGGAGGGCGATAAGCCTACGGTGAAGACGCGGCACGTCAAACCGACAACGGTTGCCATGGAAGATATTGTCCGTGGGGAATTGAATGTCTATGAGGGTAAGGAGGCAGTGCGGTATCAGGAAGAGGCCGCGCGTGCCCGTAAAGATAGAAAAAGCCGATACCTCTCCCCAGAGCGTGAAGAAGAGCTAAGGAAAGAAATTAAAAAAGATTTAAGCGTATACATTTCAGAAACGGAATCGGGCCGGGACGCGGGGGAAGATACAGATACAATAACGGATACGGAGACAGCAGAAGCCGACGAATCATAAGGTTCCTATGCAGCGGCTATCCGGAAAGAAAATTCTTTTTGGTATTACGGGAAGCATTGCGGCCTACAAATCAATTCAGCTGGTTCGAGATTTAACTGCCGCGGGGGCTGAGGTGCAAGTTGTCCTTACCCCCGCAGCACACCAGTTTGTTCCTCCCCTTACCTTACAAATTTTCTCTAAAAATAATGTCTACAGCGATCTATTCGCGTCCCGCACCGATGTCCTGCATGTTACCCTGGCTTCGGGATTTGACCTCAATCTTATTGCGCCCGTTACAGCCAATTTTATAGCAAAGATGGCCACGGGTATGGCCGATAATCTCCTAAGCACGATTCTTTTATCCTCGTCTGCGCCGGTATTGATCGCGCCAGCAATGGATTTAGGGATGTGGGATCACCCTGCCGTTCAGAGGAACGTTGCCCTTCTCAAAGAGCGAGGATGTATCATTCTTGATCCGGAGTCGGGCCCCCTGGCCTCGGGACTATCAGGTATCGGCCGCATGACCGATCCCCAGAACATTTTCGATAAGACGGTATCTTTGTTACAGGGTTCTCCTCAAACAAAAAAAGACAAGGAAGCCGCTCCGCTATCCGGAGAGGTTGTTCTTGTAACGGCGGGGCCGACAAGGGAGGCGATTGATCCGGTGCGGTTTATCTCTAATCGGTCTTCCGGAAAAATGGGGTATGCCCTTGCCCACATGGCCCATGAAATGGGGGCAAGGGTTATTCTCATTAGTGGACCGACGTCACTTCCTGTACCCCAAGGAGTTGAATCGGTATTTGTGCAGTCTACTGCAGAAATGAAGACGGAGATAGAACGAGTTGTTTCATCTGCATCCATTGTTATTATGTCTGCTGCGGTGAGCGACTATACGCCTTTAGACCGATCCAATCAAAAATTAAAAAGAGGGCCTAAGTTGCTGCGATTGATACCGACTGACGATCTTCTCAAAGGGATTGCCAAACAAAAAGGCCAGAAGTTTCTGGTTGGTTTTGCGGCGGAAACAGAGAATCTTCACAAGAATGCCTGGGCCAAACTTAAGGCAAAGGGACTTGATCTGATTGTAGCCAACGACGTTACACAGGAAGGGGCTGGTTTTGATGTCGACACCAATATCGTTAAGATGATTGATGCGACGGGTCAACACACATCACTTCCGAAGATGCACAAGTTGGAGGTTGCCCGTCATATTCTTAACGAGGTGATTCGCTTAAAAAGTAGGGCCAAAACGGTAAAAATTAAAATGTAGGGACAGCCCCCTGTGGCCGCCCGATAAACACACCCTTTATCCCTTCTTTTTGGAGGGAGAAAGATAAAAGGAAAGTCTCAAGCCAATCTATTATGATCATTCCGCTCCTTCTGACCAGCCTCATCTCCGCACTGATTGCCGCGACACTGGGTTGGGTTATCAGTCAGTCGAGAACCAAGACAAAAATGGAAGAGGCCGTCAGGGTCAGTGAGGCGGATGCCGCCGCCGCAAAGGCCCTGGAGGAAGAGGTTCGGCGTCAAAGTGATTTAATAAAAGATGAACTGGTTGCCTTGCAGGAGCAATTCAGGGAGGCCGAAAAGGGGAGAATTTCTGCAGAAACTCATGCCCAAGAATCCGAAAAAAACTTGGCCGAGCAGAAGGCCCTTTTAGAAGAGGCAAAGGCCAAGCTTTCCGACACGTTTCGGGCCTTGGCGGCAGAGGTGCTTGCCGGAAATAACTCTAGCTTTCTTACGTTAGCACAAGAAAAATTTAAGACGATTAAGGAAGAGGCCGCGGTTGATCTTGATACTCGAAAAAAAGCGGTGGATGCCGTAATTGGCCCCCTTTCTGAAACCTTGTTGATTTATCAAAAGGAAACCAAGGCGCTGGAAGAGCGACTCCTTCGTGAGCAGGGTGCGGTCAGTGAGCAACTTAAGGCGTCGGCCTTAACGCAGGCGGCGCTTCAATCCGAGACAACCAAGTTGGTACAGGCCTTAAGGCCCCATCAGATACGAGGCCGATGGGGTGAAATTACGTTACGCCGTACGGTGGAATTGGCTGGCATGTCCCCTCATTGTGACTTTGTAGAACAGGAAAGTGTTGAGACCGAGCATGGACGGCTTCGGCCCGACATGGTGATTAAACTCCCTATGGGCCGTGAAATTGTTGTGGACTCCAAGGTGCCACTGAGTGGTTTTTTGGAGGCCTTGGAGGTGAAGACAGAAGAAGAACGCACTGCCGCGCTAACCAAATATGCCCGTCAGGTGCATCAGCGCGTTACCGAGCTTTCATCGAAAGAGTATTGGACGCAATTTGCCTCTTCACCGGAGTTTGTCGTCCTTTTTATGCCCAACGATTCTTTCCTTTCTGCGGCGGTAGAACGGGATTCCAGCCTCATGGAATCGGCCATTACAAAAAAGGTGGTGATTGCCACGCCCATCACATTAATTGCGTTGTTGCATGCGATTGCGTATGGATGGCGGCAGCAACAGGTGGCCGAGAATGCCCAACAGATCAGCGCCCTGGCGCAGGACCTGTCGGATCGCGTGGCTACGTTTGTGGAATATCTGCAAAAGGTGGGTGGGGCGATGGGTAAAGCGGTGGAGTCATATAATGCAGCGGTGGCTTCATTTGAAACCAGAATTCTTCCTGCGGCCAGAAAATTCAAGACGCTGGGAGCCAACGGCAAGAAGGAGATAGAGACCATTATCCCCATTGGCCAAATCCCTCGGCTAACCAGCGTACCGACTGATGCCCCGTTAAAAGAGAAGCCCTGACAGGCAAAGCTTGTTGTTAAAGAATCGGTCTTTTTTATTTGACAACAGAGCCGCTCTCTATATAGATTGACTGGACTAGAGGGCAACCCATTTTAAATAATCACACAGTATAAAAAAGGAGGAAAAGCCGATGAGAGCAAAAACATTAAGAAAAATTGGGGCATGGATTATTAGCGTCATCTTACTCTTACCGATTTACCCCATTCATGCCGCAGAAGGGACGCTCTGTAACTTGGAGAGTGGCACCTGTGGCGTCGGGATGGCGGTAAAAGGTTCCGATCAAGCACCGGTCACCATCATTGCCTATACCGATTTCCTTTCGCCGGTATCAAGCAAAGCGGTGACCACACTCTATACGATGATGAAGTCGTATCCGGATGATATTCGAGTCGTATTAAAACACTATCCGTCTCTAACAAACGACGAATCGCTCCTGGCCCATGAGGCCGCAGTAGCTGCGGAGACCCAGGGGAAATTCTGGGAGATGCACGACCAGCTTCTGACGCATCAGGGGAAATTAACCCAGGAAACATTGCAAGGGTTTGCCCGTCAGATTAAACTTGACATCCAAAAATTTCAAAAAACGCTGGAAACCCATTCCTACAAAAAGATTATTCTGAAACAGGTGCAGGAAGCAAAGGGATTTGGCGTCACCACCGCACCGACATTTTTTGTAAACGGTCAGAAGTTGGTTGGGGCACGTTCTTTAGAAAACTTTAAACAGGCGATTGACGTGGCATTAGGCATTGCCCCGCCCTCACCCAGTCAGCCGGTTGTTGCCCCTCCTGCTCCTGCGGCCATCGTTAAGATTGATTCCAAGGAGTCGGCTTCAATCGGTCCGGATGACGCTCCGGTGGTTATTGTCGAGTATTCTGATTTTCAATGCCCTTTCTGTGCACGGGTTGTTCCGACGCTCAAAAAGATCACCGAGAAATACCCGAAGCAGGTTCGGATTGCCTTTAAGCATTTCCCGCTGGATTTTCATCCCAAGGCCAAACCGGCCCACATAGCGGCTATGGCGGCAAAGGAACAGGGAAAGTTTTGGGAGATGCATGATCGTATTTTTGAGCATCAGAGTGAAATGAGTGAAGAACACCTTGCCGCTTATGCCAAGGAGATCGGTCTTAATATGGATCAATTTAAAAAATCGCTGAATAATACCGAGTACCAGAAAGAGATGGAGCAGAATATTGCTGAGGGAAGACAGTTGGGTGTTACCGGGACGCCTACCTTTTTTGTGAATGGCAAACGTTTGGTTGGGGCCAAACCGTTTGAGGCATTTGTCGAGATTATTGAAGAAGAGTTGAAGAAGTAGCCGCCAACGGGCGGCAGCGAACGGAGCCCTCCCGTTGGGCGGGACGCCGCCTGCGGTCGGTCTGGGTATATGGAGATCAAAAACAAAGCGATTTTGATTACAGGGGCGGGGCGACGGATTGGTAGGGCACTTGCCGTGGCCCTTGCAGCAAAGGGGGCAAAGATTGGCATTCATTATAACCGTTCAAAGGCTGATGCGGAATCTCTTGCCAAAGAGATTGAGCGTGCCAATGGGCAAGCGACGCTAATCGCCGGGGATATTTCCAATACAGAAGATTGTGCGCGTATCATTGAAGATGCAGTCAAAGGCATGGGTGGTCTTCAAGCCTTGATTAATAACGCCTCAGTTTTTTTCAAGACCCCCTTGTTTCAGACGACGGAAAAGGAATGGGATCAACTTGTAGATACGAACTTGAAGGGCCCTTTCTTTTGCTCTCAGGCAGCGGCAAAGGTGCTGCCCGATAACGGCAAGATTATCAATATTGCCGATTGGGCCGCCTTTCGCCCCTATACCGATTATCTTCCCTATTGCATCTCAAAGGCGGGTCTGATTGCCATGACCGAAGGGTTGGCTCGTACCCTGGCCCCTAAAATTACGGTTAATGCGATCGCGCTGGGGGCGATGATTCTGCCGGAAGGATCGGATGATACGGAAAGGGTAAACATCATCAAAAAGACACCCCTCAAACGGATTGGCTCTCCGGACGACGTTGTAAACGCCGTTCTTTATCTGCTGGAAAGGGGTGACTTTATCACCGGGTCAACTCTGGTGGTAGATGGCGGACAACGGGTTGCGTAAGGGCGTTTCTTCTAGAACAGTCACAAGATATTCCCTATTATCCTAGTGTAGTGTCGCATAAATAGCTTTAGGGCACCTCTAAAAACCGTAGCGAGCGGCCCAAATGCAAGGCGCACGGAGTGCAGGAACCGCAATGTACGCAGTGTACATGAGGATTCCGAGCACCGCGCAACGCAGTAGTTGGGTCACACAGTAGGTTTTTAGAGGTGCCCTTTACTTGCCCTACACCTGATTCCTACCAGGTTATAATGGTATCTGCACAAAAAATCTTTTCGATCATCTCCTTGTAAGACAGTAGGGGATAATCCGTTCTACCCTTGGCGTCATCCGCAAGCACGAAAACAGCCATTCCATCTAATTGGACGGACGTTGCATCTTGGATCAGGATGATTTCGATATGGGCTTCTTTGGCCTGATGCCGAATAAAATCATTCGGAGCAGGGTTGTTTCGTTTAAGAATGTATAGAATTCGTTTCATGTGCTAAAAGGGGATTAAGCATTCTGCCGTCGCAATCTTTTGGGCAATCTTGGTTCGATCCAATACCGTAACTTCATATTCACTTTGTAAGTCTAATATTTTGTCATAACTCTCTTGATCAATCAAAAAGACAGATATGAATTTCTTAAGCATAGCAAGATACTGTTGTGCCATTTCTCCATCAATGGTCTCTTCTATCCTATCCGTTAACAGAAGGGGCGCTTGATTTGCCAAAATAAGACTCACTGAATGATTGCATGCAGCCAGGCCTAAGGCAATTCTAACCCCTTCACATGGACGATGACTTTTGATTGGATCTGATTCTATAAAAACAATGATATTTGCCATTATACTTCAACTATCAAGTGAATGTTATAAAGCGATCACATCCCTTGATGAGGTCTGACAGTGCAACTAATCCGGAATAGGCTATTGGGGTGTTATGATCGAAGGGAATGCCACGGCGTTGGATACTATAAGCACAAACAAAAAGGTTGACGCCAGATTGGGTCAGAACAGTTATTTCTGGGCAAGATGTACCATGAACGCCATCGTCAATTAGGTAGAGATAAGCCTCTATCCCTTGTTGAATTGCCTCCTGGGCTAAATTGACAACAGTTACCCAATTTTTATTCTGAGGTGGGGTGGCTAACAGTATCCCCAGTTTCTTTTTTTTCATCAGTTTTAATCTACCACAGTTACCTTTTTATAGAAAGTGGTGTATACTTAAGGGCGTGGTCTCCGAGG
The DNA here is from genome assembly GCA_005239925.1 of Candidatus Troglogloeales bacterium. Classification (GTDB taxonomy): domain Bacteria; phylum Nitrospirota; class Nitrospiria; order SBBL01; family SBBA01; genus SBBA01. The sequence goes on from SBBA01000218.1 coordinate 28,302, forward strand.
AGGGAAATCCATTGGGAAAGGAAGCAAAGATGGAAGCTGTTATGGAAAAAGATAGCGATCTCCGTGATAAAATCAAAACTTTTATGGTGAAGTTAGACAAAATGGAGGAGCGGGTGAAAGAAGTGGAAACCCTTACTTCATCGGTTCCCAAATTGGAAGCCAAACTTTCCAAGGTCATATTGCGGGTTGAAAAGATAGAGCAACGGGTTGAATCGGATGGTAAGGCGCCTAAACAGGAGGGAAAAACGTTAAATACTCCACCGCCGGTTAAGGCCTTTGTCAGCGGAGCCTCTATCGGACTACTTCTGATTGGCGCCATTATCGCAGCCTGGTTTTTGGGGCTCCTTTAGAGAGTCCGACTCACCTCATTCTTATGGGCGCCTCTAAAAACCGTAATGAGTGACTCAAGTGCAAGGGCTACTACGCACAGGAGCCCCAATGGTCGCAGTGTACATGAGGATTCCGAGCACCCCAGGCGTCGTTACGCCCGCGCAACGCAGCAGTTGGGTCGCGCAATCGGTTTTTAGAGATGCCCTTAAATGTGCTATTAAGAATTGAGGATGAATGGCCGATAAGAGATTGTAGAATAGTGCGTATGTTTCTATAATCACAAGGAGGAGATTATGGGTGCATCAATCCCTTTAGAGGACGATGTTCGTGATAAGATAAAGACCTTTATGGTTCGGATGGACCAAATGGAGTCTCGTGTAAAAAGTGTGGAAGCCGTTGCGGCGTCGGTTCCCAAGTTAGAGAAAAAGCTTTTGAGGGTCGAATCGCAGGTTGAGTCTAGGGTATCCAATGCAACTTCTTTTAAAACCCCTCCACCGGTAAAGGCCTTTATCAGTGGGGCTTCCATAGGCGTCTTGATTGTCGGCAGCATCGCAGCGGCCTGGCTCCTTGGCTTCTTTTAGATGAGGCCCGCACTCCATTTCGGCTTAAACCGATTCCTGTAACAACACCCGGATGCTTTAAGCAAAGGGACTAATCCGGTACGGTGTTGTTTGGAATAGGTGTCAACATCAATCCAATCACCATAAGAATTCCACCGGCAATAAAATATAACGTGAGTTGATCTCCCAAATACAGGTGACTGCACAAAACACCAAAGAGGCTGGCCAATACCGTAAAAGAGGCCATCTGAGATGCGCGATACCGCTTCAAAAGAGCCGTTGCAACCGCAAAACAGAAGGCCCCTGCCACCATTCCCTGATAGAACAAAGAAAAAAGAAGATAGCCAGGATAAGTCTCTGGAAATGGCTCTCTCAACAGAAAACCCCATAATAGGGTTAGCACTGCTCCTGCGAACATTTCCCAAAAAACGATCTTAATCGGATCGATTTTATGAATTTGTTTTTTAACAAAGACGATTTTTAGCGCCAGAATCAAGGCGCTTAATAGAATCAGGAGGTCTCCCGTTAGAGAAGGCGGATTAACTATTCCACCTGGAGGGTCTAAAGCAATAGTGATGACCCCCAGAAAGGCAAGGATCATTCCTCCTATTTTCAGTAGGCTTAAACGATCGTGCAGCAGAAGAAAGTGAGCCAATAGGGCCACAAAGAGGATATGGGTGTTGATAAGAATCACCGCATGAGAGGCCGATGTCTTGAAGGCCCCGACATAGAAAAGGCCAATATGGAGTGTAAAGAAAAGACTAATAATAAGATAAATACGATGCGTCCCCAACTCCGGCGTAAAGGAACACTTCTTGAAGTACAAATAGGCGTAAAGTGCGCCTGCTGCAAGAAAAAACCGGAACGAGGCCATATAAAGAGGGGCGATTGCATCCGCCCCGACCTTAATAAAAACAATATTAGCCCCCCACAGGAAATTGATGGCTACAAGTGAAAATATACAACGGCCATCTACAACCTTCACAAGCCGCTCTTTAAAGTTATTATCTCCCATGTCTTATTTTTTGCGTATTTGTCTATAACAAGAGCACAATCCTATCAGCCTTAAGAAGGATATGGAATAACCTTGTATTGGTTAATTACTAAGTTCTTTCAATATCCTCTCTGCGCCATGCCCTAACAATAATTCAGCCACATTAGTTCCTAATATAACAGCTTCACTGGCCAAGGCCGTTTTTTTCTCTCGAATGATTTCTGTGCCATCCAGATTGGAAACAAGGGCCTCAATCGAAAGGGTGTCATTGGCTTTTTTTGCAAAAGCCGCAATGGGCACCTGGCAGCCTCCCTCCAGACGGGCCAATAACGCCCGCTCTGCTTTGATCTCACAGGATGTATCCGGATCATTCAAGAAGGCAATTATTCCCCTTATTTTCTGGTCTGCCGTTCTGCATTCAATGGCCAATGCCCCCTGACCAATGGCAGGCAGGCTGACGTGCATGGGGATATATTCTGTAATACGATCCCGCCAACCCATGCGATGAAGACCCGCCGCAGCCAGAATAATCGCATCAATCGCTCCTTCTGAAAGTTTCTTCATACGGGTATTTAGGTTCCCTCGAAGGGGAAGAAAAATCAGATCGGGGCGAGATCGTTTTAATTGTGACTGTCGCCGAAGGGAGGAGGTACCAATTCTGCTTCCAGAGGGGAGGTTAGCCCAAGAGATGCCATTGCGTGAAATAAGGGCGTCTCGTGGATCCTCCCGCTTTGGAATAGCGCCGATGGTCAGTCCATCCGGGATGATGGCAGGCATATCCTTCATGCTATGAACCGCCAGATCGATTTTACCTTCTAACAGGGCGTCTTCTATCTCCTTTACAAACAGCCCCTTTCCGCCTATCTTTGCCAAAGGCACATCCAGTATCTTATCTCCTTGTGTCTTGATCTTGATGATCTCGACCTTCACCCTGCGTTCTGATATTTTTTGAGCCACCCATTCCGTTTGGGTTACGGCCAAAACGGATGCCCTGGTACCAATGCGAACCATCATTTCTTTTCTTCCCCCGCTGTTGGCAAATTCTTTGGAGGGGGCGTTTTCACCTCGTCTAAAAGAAAGAGTTTTCGGACCGATTCCATCATCATATTGCCGTTGGTGGAATGGGCCTCTTCTTTCAGCATGGTCAGTGGGCCATGAAGGAGTTTATTCACAATAGAATGGGTCAGGGCCTCAACCGCCTCGCGCTCTGCAGGGGTAAGTGAAGCAAGCTTGTCTAATGTTCGGGTGATTTCCGCTTCTCGAATGGTTTCGGCCTTTTCCTTGAGAGAGACAATCATGGGAATGGCATCAAGTGACTTGTACCAACGCACCAATTGTTCGGTTTCCTGGGTAATGATCTCTTCCGCCTTAATGGCCTCCACCTCACGCAGTCTTATGTTGGCTTCGACGGAAAGCTTCAGGTCGTCAATATCATACAAAAAGACGTTATCCATTTTGTTAATGGCAGGGTCAATATTACGCGGAACGGAGATATCAATAAAGAAGATCGGCCTATTTTGTCGCGCCGCTATGACCTTGGCGACCTCTTCCGGCCCAATCAGATAATGTGGCGCCCCGGTAGAGCATAAAACAATATCCGATCGAGACATTTCGGCGACAAAATCCTCAAACCGGACGGGGATGCCGTTATATTCTGAGGCCAATTCCAACGCCCGTTCATAACTGCGGTTGGTTACCAGGATGGAGGAAACGCCATTCCCCAGAAAGTGACGCGCGGCCAGCTCGGCCATCTCTCCCGCGCCGACCAGCATGACCGATTTTTGATGTAGTTTTCCAAAAATCTTTTTAGCAAGTTGCACCGCAACAAAGCTGATTGAAACAGCGTTTTCTGCAATCTTCGTCTCGGTACGAATCCGCTTTGCCACCGAGATTGCTTTTTTAAAGGTTTTGTTTAAGATCAGGCCAGTAGACTTATGCAACATGGCGAAATCAAAGGCATCTTTTACCTGACCCAAAATCTGAGGCTCGCCGATGACCATGGAATCCAGGCTGGATGCCACTCGAAAAAGATGCTTCACCCCATCAGAAGACGCATAAGAGTAAAGGGCACTTGCCAGCGTTTCTTTTAGTGAGGGCTCTGCCCGATTTAAAAAGAGGTCGCAAAGAAGATGATATCCCTTTTCCGTATCGCCGACGACGGCATACACCTCCACGCGATTACAGGTTGATAGAATCAGCGCCTCCTGAATCAGAGGGTTCTGTGTTAACTGAAAAAGGGTCTTACTGATTTCTTCTTCTGAAAGCGCAAATCGTTCCCGAACCTCTACTGGCGCGGTGCGATGATTCAAACCAACAAGGATGATATTCATACGAGGGCACCCACTACATCAGGGTGACAAAGATAAAAATGACGCCGACAAATCCAATAATTGCCAGGCGCGCTGCTCGTCTTGCCCGCCAGCCCACCGTGATGCGTCCCTGCAATACGATAAAATAAAAGAACCAGGCGCCAATGGCCAAGACCTGCTTTGGATTGTTGGAGGACCAGAAGGAACCCAGGGCGTACTGCGACCAGAGGGCGCCAGAAATCATCCCCAGCGTAAACAGGGGAAACCCTAAAAATAGCGCCGTTTTATTCCATTGATCCAGAAGATCAAGAGAGGGCAATTTGGTATACAGGGCATTAAGTTGTTTTGATTTTAAAAATCCTTCCTGGAGAAGGTACATGATTCCGACCACGGCAGCCATCGCAAATGCCACAATCCCCAACAGAGCAAGGATCGTATGAACCCCTAATAGGGCGCCTTTGATGCCAGGAACAATAGGGGAGACCTCCTGAGGCAAAATGGCAACCGAGATCAAGGAGAGAAAAGCCATGGGCAGAATAAAAGAGCCCATCACGTAAACCTGATAACGAAGTTCCACCAAAAAGAAGACCAGAACAAGGGCCCATGAAAAGAAAGAGATTGCCTCGTTGAGACTGCTAAACGGCGCTTCCGCCTGCAGTCTCATGAGGAGAGCAACGGTGTGGCAAAGGAAACCCATGCCCGTTGCAATAAAGGCCAACCGTTGGCTAACTGGAAGGGAGGCTATGCCTTTAGCAGGAGTCGGTTCCTTTGAGAGGGTAGTGACCCTTTGATCCCACAGATTCAGTAGAAAAAGAAGGCAGCCCAGAAAATAAAAGAGAAGCGTTAATCTGAAAAATAAAATAGGGGGCATTACACACCCTTTAAGGGGCCGTTTTTTAAATATTGGCTTTTCATATCGGCAAGCCTGGTTTGGTTGGCTAAAATCTTAGAGGTTAATTGAGAAATGGTCTGGTCTTTCGCAAAAATGACAGGGTCTCTGTCATATTGTTGAAAACGATTTTCTCCTAACACAGCAAAGTCCTTATTAATTTCCTGCTCTAACGCACTTGTCTTTATAGAAACTTTTACTGCCTCAACCTGCATAAACAACCGGTTCGCCATACCCGAAACAACCTGTTGGGCCTTAAGAAGGTTCTTTTTTATTAATTCAGTCAACTTCATCTTGATATTATTTATGTCTGATAATGTATATTATGTAAATATTTACATTATTCAATATTAGACTCCTCAATTTCAGAAACTTCAGAAAGAAGAACAAGCTCAAACGTTTTTCCATTGGAATTATACTGGAAGTCATTGAAATTAATTTTCTTTCCCCGATCCGTTGTCATGAGTCCAGCTTCAGTGAGTTGATTGAGCGTCGCTGGATAGTGATTATGCCTTAAATAATAGAGATTCAAAGAAAACTCAAGGATGTCCTTTTGATTATTTTTTGTAAACAGATTAAATGGTTTTATGGAGTTTTCAACTTTCTCCAGAATGGATTCTGTCCCATAAAATGAAGGAATAAAGAATGTGGCCCAAGCAATCAAAATAAAAGGAATAAGAATCGCATTGGTGAGAATCGGATGCGTGAGGACTTGTTTTACAAGGTTTAATAAAAAGAACCTTCCTCGCTCCGCTGTTAGGTCTTGCCTCTCCCTGATTCTGCCAATAGCCAGCAGCTCTATAAGACACTTGTAGACAGGAAATGCCCCCACCCCGGTATGCCGGATAACGCCTTCTACCGTTCTTGTGCCATTAACCCATTGCGTGAGCCAACCATGTTCCTCTGCGTCAATAAATTGGGCCAGTGAGTCCCCGCCTGTTTCAGACATAGAAAGCACGCCCTCTTCCTGAGAGGTATCAACCAGTTCAAATACGATTTCCCGATTGGGAATTTTAGACAAAAGGATCGGCCACTCCTTCTTCTGATGGGCCTCTTCCATGAGCAGGCACTCAACCGTGGTAGGCAGGTAAAGGTCTTCTCTAAGATAGACCTCCACCGGCTCAAATTGATAAGAACCTGATTCCCATGAAAGAACAGAAAAAACAGCCTCCTGGGTTAAGGTCTGGTTCCATTTTTTAACATCCTCTGATGTAACATAGGCCAGGTTGATGAAGGTTTCACCAATCGGCGTCCCTTTCGGTGTTGTACGAATAGCCGCCCTGAGCTGAACAATCGATATCTTTTCAGCCAGAATCAGGGCATTGGATAGTTGCTCGTCCTCATTCCCTGAAAATGCATGGACAACATTTCCCGTAAAGAAGGAGATAGATATGACCTTCCCTCCATCTGAAAAAGTTAATCGTCCAGACTTCTTTTGGGTGGCAATCAATTGTAAAACATCAGCAATAGCGATGTCTTTTACAGATCCCTCTAATGCGAGTGCCATCAGGAACGCCTCCTTCTCCAATATAAATCAAAAAGAGAAAACCCATATAAAAAGAGCGCTATAATCAAAAAGGGTACTGACTTTTCAATGGAAAGATGTCCATGCGCCGAGATGAGAAAACGGTCCCCTGTTAGGATGAGAATAAACAGAAAATAGAAAGGAATCATTAAGGAAAAGGTCAAGCCAGGCTTTTGCAGTACCATTTGCCCGCCACCCGGAAAGAAAAATAAAGGATAAACGCGTTTGGGAAGAGTTCCACTTTTTTTGGCAATGGACGCCTTTACATCGGCGCCGCATTCTTTGCAAACGGTATGATTGGAGAATGTCTTTTGGCAACGTTCACAGGTGGCTTTAAAACAGACTGAGCAAATGGAACCAGAAATAGATTGAGAAAAATAAATTGATACACTAACAAGCCCCATACTCAGGAAAAAAGCAAGGGACATAAACTCAAGGGCTGAAAAGTCACCCACCCAGGCCTGCCATATTTGATCCATATCGCTGCTTCCTGATTCCCTGATAAGATGAAGCGCCTCTTTCCAGAGATCCAGCGTTGTAAATCGCGCTTCGACAACAGGATATTTCGGATATTCAGAGACCAGTTGAATATAATATTTTACCTTCTCAGGATTAATTTGCTTTGTTTCTTTATACTTTTCATTTCCCTCTTTAAAGGCAAGTCGTTCATTATGGACCTGACTGATATTATAGTGAGCCGCAACATCACTGGGAGCGGCAGCAATAGCCTTTTGATAATAGTCCATCGCCTTTTTAAAATCATCCCGATAAAATGCGATATTCCCCAGGTTGTTTAAGATCAAGGCCGAACTAGGATTTTTTAGAAGAGCCTCGTCGTAAAATCGCTCTGCGTTAGCAAAATCTTTTCTATTGGCATAGTAGGCCGCTGAGAGAAAGGATGCCTTCCAATCAACCTCCGCAGGCGAAAATGAAGGCGCGGACCATAAAAATTCGCCCTGTTGATTTTTAACCATCGCATTTAAAAGCTGTGACCGTTGCGCCGTTAAAAGGGTAAACGAGGGAATAAGCAACAGGGAGGAGAAAACAAGCCCCATCATCAAACCAATAGCGGCCTTTTTTTCAGCAGGTTTATAAAAAAACCAGAAAAAAAACAAGCTAATCAGCAAGAACCAAAAAGGAGGTAACAAAAAGAAAAGCAAAGCTGGAACAAGAGCGATTATCAATCCAATTGTAATCGGATAAAGTTGTTCCGTGAAATGCTCCTGAAAATAATGAATCCATTGGGGAACATACAACATAAAAACATAAAAAAGAAAGGTAAGTATGCTTGCGCAAATAGCTAAAAACAAACCAACTCCAAAAATACCAATAGAGGTTGATAAAAACCAGAAATGATTAAAAGAAAGCCGAAGAGCTGCGGCATATTCGTCTAATGTTTGAAGCATTTCACGTTGGGTTTCAAACCCGGCAATATCAGACAAGAAATAGTGAGGCAAAGGCGATTTAGGAGAAAAGGTAATGGCTTTTTTGGCCTCCAAAACTGCCGTAGCCGAATCCCCTCTTTCTAAGGCCTCTTCAGCAGAGCGTAAAAGCGTGTTCACAACTAAATCAGAATGTTCAACCCGGTGCTCTTTTCTCCAAAGATCAAGCTTTCCCCCTTCAACCACCTCTTGAACAAATGGCATCTCCTTAGCCAACAAGCAAGAAGAAGAGAGGACAAAAAACAGCAGCACGATTAGCCCAACCCTCCGAGGCTGTATAGCGCTTATTGTAGGTCTATATACGTTCATTAGAGTCTTTGTTGTGACATCTAGGTTTTTTGTGTAGATAATTAATTTTCGTGTAACGACATCCGCATGCCCAGACCAACCAACGGGAGGGCTCCGCTCGCTTCCGCTCGTAGCGGATTAAACGCGTTTTTCTTCCCCATGCAGGAGACGACGAATATTTTCCCAATGGCGAAGATAGACCAAGATAGACAACATCACGGAAAAGACAACAAACTCTATTTCCGGCTTTAAAAAAAACGCCACAAAAGGAAGCGCCCCAAAGGCCGCAAGCGCCCCGGCCGAGGAATATTTTCCCCCATACACCCCGGCGAGCCATATTATAAACGAAATGAGGGCAATTTTGGGAGCGATACCCAAGAACACACCCAGGCTAACGGCAACCCCCTTCCCCCCTTTTAATTTTAGAAAAACTGGAAAGATATGCCCCAGTATAGTCGAACCGCCTATCAAAAGAACAAACCGCTGTTCTATCTCCAAAAGGAGGGCCGCCATTACAGGGAGCCACCCTTTAATAACATCGGCTACCAAGGTCAGGATCGCCTCCTTTTTCCCTACCACACGCAGGATATTGGTGGCCCCCATATTGCCACTTCCAGCTAATCTAGGATCAATGCCCCGACAGGCCATCGAAATCCAAAGACCAGATGGGATAGACCCCACTAAGTAGGCGGCCCCTATCATGAAAAACAGTAAAAACATCTCCGGCGTTATACTCATCGGGCCTTAATCAAATCAAACTGTGCGCCAAATCGAATGAAATACTGCCCTGCCGATATCAACGAAAAGGTAATCGAAATCAGGAGAAGCGCAAAGCCAATCTCATAGAGGTAAAGATCAGAATCGGCCATTAGAATAAGAAACCCCAGCGCTACACTCTGGAAAAACATCTTGTATTTCCCCAGGGATTCCGCCGCAATGACCACCCCTTGTAAAGAGGCCACCAGACGAAGCCCTGTCACAACAAATTCACGACTAATAATAATAACGGCGATCCATCCCGGAACACGGCCTTCTTCCACTAAAAGAATAAGCACAGAAAAAATCAAAACCTTATCGGCAACCGGATCTAAGAATTTTCCAAACGAGGTCACCTGGGATCGCCGACGGGCAATATAGCCGTCAACCCAGTCCGTTAATACGGCTATTAAAAAAAAGATGGCTAGTAGAATGGAACCGGACAGGGTGCGAAAATACGGGATATAAAAAAAGAGCACCAGGAAGGGAACCAGCAAAAGGCGGATCAGGGTCAAAATGTTGGGTAAATTCATGACAGCCCTTCGGGTAGAACCGGTTGTTTTGTCTTCCAGCGTTGATGCATCCAGACCCATTGATCGGGATAGGTTCGGATATGCGCCTCGATTCGGGAGGTAAATAACGCCGTATTGGCCTCAATATTTCTTTTCAAATCTCCCTCTTTAAAAAGGGAAACCGGTTTTTGAATCGTGATACAATGGCGATTATCCGGAAGGCGCGTAATAAAAGCGATCATCGTTTTTGCGCTGGATCGAAGCGCCAGTTGTGCTGCCCCTGTAGGGGTATAGGCCTTTTGATTAAAAAAGGGCACAAAGACGCCATTTACCCTGGTATCTTGATCAATGAGCAATGCAAGCATCTCTTTCTTGCGTAAAATCTCCAGAATTTTACGGGAAGAAGAAGGCGTCCCTCGATTAATGGTTCCTACCCGAAAAAGGGCACGAAGATGAACAATCCAACGATTAATACGTGCATCATATAAAGGGGCCGCAATGGCATGAATGGGATATCCTTTATGAGCCAGGGCTGCCCCCATAAGCTCCCAATTGCCAATGTGACCGGTAATCAACAGGACACCCTCCTCCTTCGCTTGCTGTAGATACTCCTCCCCTTCCCATGAAACCAGCGAGTCGATTTGATCCGGCTTTAAGTACTGCAGCGACAAAATCTCCATTAATGATTTGCCCAGGTTCTTAAAGCTGTTTCGGATAATGCGATAGGACTGGGAATCAATCTCGGTAACCCCAAAGGCCAGCTTATAATTTTCAAACGAACGGGTGCGATATTTTTTTGATAAAAAGAAAAAAAGAAGGCCGATCCATCCACCTAGTACCGTCCCCACACGCCATGGAAGCAAACGGGTGATTGCCGACACACCCTTGAGCAAAACAAACACAACCAGGCGGGAGACCTGTTTCATGGGACTCATCCGTTGGGACACCTTTCCTGTGCCAGAAGGATCATGTCAATTAATTCTCGAACCGCCCCCTCCCCTCCCCGTTTTTGTGTGACCCAATGCACCTGACTTTTTACGGCATCAACGGCATTGGGCACGGAAACAGAGAGTCCTACGCGACGTAAAATGGGAAGATCAATCAGATCGTCTCCTATGTAGGCCATCTCTTCGTCCTTGAGTCCATGTTTGATTAAAATTTCACAATAGGTCTCGATTTTATTCGAAACCCCTAGGTAACATTCTTCGATCCCCAAATCAACGGCCCTTCTTGCCACCGACATCGTATTGCGGGCGGATAGGAATCCCACCAACAATTTCGCCTTCTTCATCAGGGCAAGGCCCAGTCCGTCGTAGATCGAAAATCCGATCATCTCCTCCCCATTCTCACTGATGTAGACAATGCCATTGGTTAGAACACCATCTACGTCCATTAACAGATAACGGATTTTCTTTGCCTTCTCGATATTTTGTGTGTCCATCACGGGTATTTCTATTACTAAAGGGCACCTCTAAAAACCGTAGCGAGCACTCAAGTGCAAGGGCTACTACGCATAGGAATCGCAATGGTCGCAGTGTATATGAGGATTCCGAGCGCCGTAGACGTCATCACGCCCGTGCAACGCAGTAGTTTTGGGCCGCGCAATAGGTTTTTAGAGGCGCTCTAAGTAACCATGCCCAGTATATCATGAAGACAAGTCACCCCTGCAACTGCTTTAGCACACCCCTAAAAACCTGTTGCGCAACATAAAACCCAATCTGGGTCGAGACGTTCCCTGCCAGATGTACCCCATATTAAACGCAAGCCCCGATCATGTCTGATCCTCCCTCAATGTCGCTAACACCACTTTGACTTCAAATTCGTTCGTATGTCTCTTTTTGATCTCCATTTGAACTTCTCCTTAAAAATTATCCTAAGAGCACCTCTAAAAATCTAAAGATACAATTTCCTTAAATCCCCTCATCAGAGGGGGAGTAAGGAAGTCCCCCTAACAAAAGGAACATAGAGGGGGGAGAGGCGCCCTATAGTTATAACCTGCCTATCCAAGGCATTATAAAAATATAATGATAATAACTAACAGAACACGTTAAAGTGTCTATAATTCAATATGTTATAAATTTTTATTGACAAAATAAATTAAAAGCGTAATGTAAGCAGATCATATTTTACCGTCTTATTTCTAGAAAGGAGTGTTTCAGATGAGCCAGAAGGTCTATTCCATGCCCAAAGAGCTTCATTTTATCCCTCATTTTGAGGGCCCACAACAAGCAAATAATATGGAGGTTATGTCCCATTTGAATGGCTATGTCAATACAGAGGACAAGAGTGGATCATCCATTAATCGCAGTGTAGGCGATGGGAGTAATGGGCAGGAGCTACATTTCTCTGAACTTTTAGAAAAAAAGATTTTGGACTTCGTGCGAAAGGTAAAAACGGGTCGGCCTAAGAATTTGTATAGTTTACTCATCTCCGAATTCGAAAGGCCTCTTTTTAGCCTTGTTCTTCAGGAGATGGATGGGAACCAAATTCGGGCGGCGGAGCTACTTGGTGTCCACCGAAATACGTTAAGGAAGAAAATAACCGAGCTTCAAATTAAAGTAAAGAAACCTGTAACGAGAAAGAAGGCACTGGAAGTAAAATAAATTGAGGCTACCCTGAAGGAGGAGGGGCGCCCTCTAATAATCTCGTGAGATGGCATAGTTTGCCACTGCACGAAGCGCTTCTCGATGGGTTGAGTTTTTAAAAAAATTAAGTTCTTGCTGGGCTTTTGTAACAAAATCCGAAGCGACCTTCTTGGCATAAGAGATTGACCCGTATTTCTCCATTAAAGCAATAATCGAAGTGATATCTTTTTTAGCCTTGCTACTCTGAATGAGGTGCAACATTTCTTCTTTCTCTTGTTCGGTGCAGTGGGCGATGAGGTGGATAAGAGGAAGCGTTATTTTTCCCTCTTTAATATCCTGTCCCAGCGGCTTACCTAGTCGTTTATAATCGGCAAGATAATCGAGCGTGTCGTCTTGAATCTGGAAGGCAATGCCGAGATACCGGCCAAAACGAGACAGCGTTTCTGTCTCCTCAGACGATCCTCCTGAAACAATACCCCCTAATTTACATGCGGCTGAAAGAAGCGATGCGGTTTTGTATTCGATAATTTTGAGATAACGTTCTTCCGTAAGATTAAAATCCATAGTATGCGCCAACTGCCATGCCTCGCCCTCGGTCATTTTGTTGCAGGTTAAAGAGAGGACGTAGTTCATTTCAACATTTTCCAGGGTGACGATATGCCGTATGGCGCGTGTGTAAAGAAAATCACCGGCAAGGATACTGGCATGGTTTCCGTACAAGTTTCGAGCAGCCAATCGTCCCCGACGATTTTTTGCATGATCCAAAACATCATCATGTAGCAGTGTGGCGGTATGAATATACTCGACCACACATCCCAATAGGAGATACCGTTGGTCAACCACATTGCCCATTTGTGCACTGATAATCAGAAGAAGGGGACGAAGCCTTTTCCCTCCGCTCATCAGGATGTAGCGGGTGGTTTCGTTAATGAGGCGTACCTCTGAGTCTAGCCCCCTGTCAATTTCCCTTTCGACGCCATCCAGCGCCTCTTTATAATTCAACCACACGTTGTCCATCAATCTTACCGATTCCCCATGAGAAAATGACTTGAGAGGATATTAGGATAACATGCCGTTTAAGTCAATAGCGTGCCGAAATCCATCTGGTGTGAGCCAAATACCTAACCGAGTTTGGAAAAATTGACACCTCTTTAGAACGCCTCCTATAATCAGTTGTATGTTTTCTCACATTATTGGGACCGGGTCCGCCCTTCCAAAACAGGTTATTACCAATAAAGATATTTCGATACAAATAGGTCTCTCTGAGAATGAAATCGAGAAGAAGACCGGTATTGTGACACGACATTGGGTGTCGCCCGGAGAAACAACGGTAACTCTGGCCATTGATGCCACCAAGGCAGCCCTTCAATCGGCCAATCTTTCTCCAGGCGAGATTGATTTGATCGTTGTTTCAACCTCTTCACCGGATATGTTTTTTCCTTCCGTCGCCTGTTTGGTGCAGAAGGAACTCTCGTGTGGTACCGTTCCTGCGTTTGATATCAATGCCTCCTGTACCGGTTTTTTATATGCCCTTACCATAGGGGATCAATTTCTAAAAAGGGGTAAGGTAAAAAATGCGCTTATTATTGCCTCCGAGGTGAAGTCGGTTTATTTGAATCGAAAGAACCTCCAAACGGTTTCTTTATTTGGGGATGGGGCAGGCGCCGTGGTTTTATCGAATATCCCTGACGTAGAAAAAAGAAAAAGCGGCCCAGGCTTGATGATTCGATCAATTCAGATTTTTTCGGGTGGGCCAGGAGAGCAGCTTATTACCCTTCCAGCAGGTGGCTCCCGTTGTCCACTTACACCAGATACCATTCGAAAAGAACTTCATTTGATGCAAATGAATGGAACGAGACTTTTTCGGCTCGCCATCAACAAGATCGACGAGGCAATCTCTCGTTTATTAGAAGAAAACAGGATTACTCTTGATGAAATAGACCTCTTCCTTTTTCACCAGGCCAATGCACGTATTCTAGAGGCGGTCTTGAAGAGGAAAAAAATTCCTCAAGTAAAACATCATATGACGATTCAACAATTCGGAAATACCTCGTCTTCTTCCCTCCCTATTGCATTAAATGACGCCATAAAATCTGGAAGAATAAAACAAGGAGCCCTAATTAGCCTTTGCGCCTTTGGTGGTGGCTTTACCTGGGGAACGGCACTCCTGGAAATGACTTAAAATCCCTCCTTAAGAAAAGGAGGAAGGTTATTTTAGAGGGCGTGTGCTACCTTCTGTTTGGGTTTGAGGGCAATGTCGGCTAAAACTTTTCTGAAGCGGCTGCTCCAATACTCCCGCTTTTCTTTTCTCCATTCCAGTTGCTCAGACGCCTCCCTTGCCTCGGGTGAAATGAGGTTTTTCGCTCTTGCTTTTGGAGCTGGCTTAGGCCGCACGGCGCTTTTTGTTCCTAGCTTCTTCTTTTTAACCATAGAAGCTGTTCCCTTTGGTCTTGCGGAGGCCGCTTTTGGTGATACAGATTTCTTTTTATTCATATGACCGCTATGGTAACCATAAAACAGCTTTATTGTCAATAGGTTGTCTGCGTTTGCCTGCTTTACATATTAAATCTACGTTATTGACAAGGAGAACAAAAGCATGTTAGACCGTTTATTGCTTGAGACAAGAAAAGTGGCGTGTTTTTTGTGTACGGGGTAGACTTTCTGTTGGTGACGTTTATGTTTTTTGCGTAGATCATTTGTATGGCCTTATCTTGTCCATAGCGACCAACGGGAGCTATCTATTTGTTTTCGTCCGTGGCGAATTAGTTGGGTATTATAAGGGATAATAAAATGGTTTCGACAGTATTTCAATAAGGGAGAGAGAGATGAAGAAAATTGATGCCATTATTAAACCATTCAAACTCGATGAGGTGAAGAAGGCCCTTTCCGATGTGGGTATCTTTGGTATGACCATCACCGAAGTGAAGGGGTTTGGAAGACAAAAGGGACATAAAGAACAGTATCGCGGGGCGGAGTATACCATTGAGTTTGTTCCCAAAATAAAAATAGAGGTGGTTATCGCGGATAAAGATGAAGAAAAGGTTGTAGGCGCCATTATTTCTGCGGCCAGAACCAATACCATTGGAGATGGAAAGATTTTTGTTCGTGATATCGACAATGTTGTCCGAATTCGCACGGGAGAAATCGGCGAGCAGGCACTTTAGCCCCAACGGGGGCAGCGAACGGAGCCCTCCCGTTGGTCGGTCTAGGCCTACCGATGTTGTTACACAAAATGATCTACGCAAAAAACGTAGATGTTACCAGCGAATAGTCTAAGTAAAAATTTACCCCTAAAGGAGATTATACTGTTGTGGGGAAGGCTGATTTTCTTTCTGAACTCACCTCCTTTTATCAATCCAAAAGAAAGGAAATCTATTCCCTCCACCTTGCAGGCGCCTCTGGCCTTAGCATTGTTACCGCTCTCTCTGATTTAATCGATCAAATCGTTCTTAAAGCAATCGATTATCTTTCTCCCGACGCCCTGCAAGGCTGGGGCGGTGCCTTGGTCGCCATTGGTGGATATGGAAGAAGAGAACGCTCTCCCTCCTCCGATATCGACCTCATGCTCCTGATACCGACAGGTGACACCCAGGCAGCAACCCAATTTGCTAATGAGCTGCTTTGTCTTTTATGGGACATGAAACTTACCGTAGGCCACAGCTTTCGAACCATTAATGACTGTGTGGAGACCGCAAGGCAAGATACCATCATTGCCACCTCAATGCTGGCGGCCAGATATATTGCAGGAAACCAGGGCCTTTTTGATCGCTTTCATAAAACCTTCTTTTCAAAAGTCGCTTATAAAGATCAAAGGGTTCTATTGGAGTACCATGCAGACAGCGGGGAGAAAGCAACGACGCCCTATTTACAGGAGCCGAATATCAAGACCAGCCCCGGTGGTCTTCGTGATATTCACCGGATGAAATGGATTGCCCTGCCCCGCTACCGCACCAGTAGTTTGTCGGAGCTTTATCAGTTGGGAAAACTGGCCTCTTTGGAACACCAGGGGTTAACTAAAGCACAAGACTTCCTCTGGCGCGTAAGAAACACGTTACATTTCCAAAACGCAGATGACCATCTGACCATTGAACGACAAGAAGAGATTGCACCGTTATTGCAGTTTTGCGACCGGCGCGATTTTATGCGCCAGTATTATATCTCTGCTGGAACTATTGCGGCAGTCAGTGCACGATTTATCCGGGACGCGACACCTAAAACCCCTTGGTATTTTGTTTCGCGTTGGTTGAAACGCCAGATTGATCCGGATTTTTATATTCTTGATGATGCAATCTTTCCGACGACATCGGATCTCCATCACTTTTTTGAAAAGGATGAAAATTGTCTTCGACTGTTTCTTTTAGCAAAGGAACACAAGAAGGTTATTCCAGGATCGGTGATGGAAGCGCTTTCCGGTCAAACGGCAGGAAACAACTTGCCACAAACCTTGTGGCCCCTGTCGAATAGAGCCCTCTTTCGTCGATTTCTGTCTACCCCAGGGCGAATTGCCACAACGCTTCGGAAGATGCATCAAACCGGCGTGCTCTGGCGGATCATACCAGAGTTCTCCCGCATCTATTGCCTGGTGCAGGAGTCTCGTTCCCATTTTTATACAACGGACGAGCATACCTTTCGTACCATTGAGGAGGCGGAAAATCTGATGGAGGATCAGGGCCTGCTGGGCACTATGTATGCTGAAATCCGACGAAAAGATATTTTGCATCTTGCCCTTCTTTTACATGATATCGGCAAGGGGATGGGAGGCGACCATAGCCAACATGGCGCAAAGATTGCGCAATCGGTCTCCTCTCTTCTGGGGTACGACGAAGAGGAACGCGCCCTGTTGACCTTCCTGGTGGATCGCCATCTGCTTTTTTCGGATGTTGCCTTTTATCGAGACTTTACGAACGAACCAATTCTTCTAACCTTTGCAAGAGAGGTAGGGCGACCTGAGACATTAAAAATGTTGCTAGTATTAACCGTTGCCGATATCCGGGCCGTTGGCCCTGGGACATGGACCAGTTGGAAATGGGATTTACTCTTGAAATTGCATGAAGAGGCGTTGGAGGCCTTAACCGGTGGAGGATTGTATACAAAAAGGGACGAGATGACACGTGCGCGTCTTGTCGAGGCCACACAGGGAGAATATCCCGACGTCTGGCGATCTGATCTTTTAAAGGCATTAACCCCTCGGTACCTGTCGGTGATGCCCTTTGATAAAATTAAGACCCACATAGCCGCCTTTTATCGTCTTTTCACCAAGCGGGTTCAGGTTACGGCCCACTACAATATAGATTCAGAGAAAACAGAATATACCCTCTACACAACCGACGCACCTGGTCTTTTTTTAAAGGTAACCGGCGTTTTGGTTGCCCATGGGCTTAATATTATTGGCGCAGATATTTTTACCCAAAGTAACGGGATGGTCGTAGACATCTTTTCCGTGACTGATCCAAATATGAGTGGGCCACCCAGGTCGGAACAGATCAATGCGATTGCATTGGATATTCAGCACGTTGTAGAGGGCGTAGAATCCATTGAAGCCCTTTTAAAAAAAGGAGGGCGGTATCCCCGTAGTACTGTTCGTGTAGACACCAAAATACCGGTGCAAATCGAGGTGGATAATGAAAGTTCCCACGCCTTTACGATTATTGATATTTTTGCCCCTGATTTTCCGGGGCTACTCTACCGGATTGCCCAAACCCTCTTTGATTTAGGGCTGTCCGTCCATTCCGCCCGTATTGCCACCCGGCTAGATCAGATCGTAGACGTGTTTTATGTACAAGCCAACCAAGGAAAGATTACCCACTTGGAAGAGATCAAGCGAATCAAATCTCACCTCAAAGGGGATATTGAAAGGATCCTGCCTAAGTAATCCCCCTTTTATTCTACCGAGTAACCGGACTCGCCATGTTCAGAAAGATCCAAACCGGTTTTTTCGACTTCCTGCGTAGGCCTCAATCCAATCAGTGCTTTTACGATGTAAGCCAGAACCGTTGTCGCAACAACGGACAGGATGATGGTTAACCCCATCGCCTTTAATTGTTCGATCCAGAGCGTTTGACCCACAACGTCTTTTAGATTGGTTAAAAGATTGGGATTGACTTCCGGTGTCGCAAAAACGCCGGTGAGAAAGGCCCCCAGGGTGCCGCCAACGGCATGAACCCCAAAGGTGTCCAAGGCATCGTCATAGCCCAACCAATGCTTTAGCTTGTAGCAGGCAAAGAAAGGCACTAGCCCGGCCAGTATGCCAATGATGACCGCAGACCCCGGCGTGACAAAGCCGCATCCCGGCGTGATCACCACTAACCCTGCCACTGCCCCAGAGCAAAAACCCAATACACTCGGTTTTTTATTCATAATATATTCCGCCATGGCCCAGGTAAAGGAGGCGACTGCGGCGGCCAGGGTCGTGGTCGTAAACGCATTGGCGGCAACACCATCCGCTGCAACGGCGCTACCGGCATTAAAGCCATACCAACCCACCCACAGCATCCCGGTGCCGACCATACAAAGCACCATGCTGTGCGGGGCCATTTTTTCCTTTCCGAACCCTAAGCGTTTGCCTAAGATCAGGCAAAGCACCAACGCAGACCATCCCGAAGACATATGCACGACGGTTCCCCCGGCAAAGTCGATTGCCTTAATGGAGGCGTCGGCATTCCATACCCCGTTCATCATGCCGGTAATACCCCAGACCATGTGGGCCAGGGGAAAATAAACGACGAGCATCCATAGGCCGAGAAAAAGCATCAAGGCGCTAAACTTCATACGTTCGGCGATGGCGCCAATGATCAAAGCGGGCGTAATGATGGCAAACATCAGTTGGTACATGGCAAATACGTTGTGTGACACCCAATAGGCATAATTCGTGTTAACAGCAGAGGTGACCCC
This sequence comes from Candidatus Troglogloeales bacterium, assembly GCA_005239925.1. Lineage (GTDB taxonomy): Bacteria > Nitrospirota > Nitrospiria > SBBL01 > SBBA01 > SBBA01. The sequence goes on from SBBA01000218.1 coordinate 47,383, forward strand.
TTTTAAAAAGGTAAAATTCAATCCGCCCAAAACAGGCCCCCCAACGTCAAATACCAAACTGTATCCCACGGCCCACCATAGAATACTGACCAAACCAGCGAGCCCTAAGCATTGGGCTAAAACGGACAAGACATTTTTTGTCCGAACGAGTCCCCCGTAAAAAAGGGCCAGGCCGGGCAACGTCATAAAGAGCACCAACAACGACGATGTCATCATCCAACCATTGTGGCCTGGGCCTGCACCGCCGATGTTGGAAGTGATCTTGGCATCTACAGCGTCGGAACCCCGTGCGCTATTATTCATATAGGCTTCCAAATCGGCTATTCTCTGTTCAATCGATGGGTCTGATGGGGCTTCTTCCGCCTTGACCCAGTGTAAGTCCACAGTAGCCAGCCCTAATACAGCGAGCACCAGTAAAAGCCACATCTTCATTCGTTGCATATCCAGCCTCCTTATTTGATGTCTAAAATCAGTATGATCCAGCCCCTACCGATTTTTATGCGTGCAGCCACTCTACAAATTTGAAGAGGGTAAGTCAACAGATCGTTATTGAGTAACATGAGTAACGACCCATAGACATAGACATTCTTTCTGGTTAAGAACGGAGAAGAGAGGGCAAGGAAGCAAGTGGGGTAGGTTAGGCCGAGAACGATTCGCCGCAACCACAGCTTCGTTTGGCATTAGGATTGATAAATTTAAAACCGCCTCCAACTAAGTCACGGGAAAAATCAAGCGTCATTCCTCTGAGAAACGATGCGCTTTTGGGATCAACAATCACACGAATCCCTTCCATATCAAACGATTGATCCTCGGTCATGGCTTCCTTCTCGAAGGTGAGCTTATAGGACATACCTGAGCATCCTCCGACAACGACACCCACGCGCAGGAAGGTCTCTCCAATCTGCTTGGCTTGAATAATACCTTTGACCTCTGCAATAGCCGTTTCGGTTAAAGTTAAAATATTGGCTGTTTGTTCCATGTTTTATCCTCCATTATAAATTATGAGCGATCTCCTACCGTCTATACCGAGAACATCTCGTATAAAGGCGACATCAGGCGCAGTCGTTTGACTGTTTCAACAACCCGTCTTCCGACATATTCCACTTCTTCTTCTGTATTAAATCGGCCCAGTCCAAATCGAATCGAAGAATGTGCTAGATCACTTTCTATCCCCAACGCCCGCAAGACATAAGATGGCGTGGGCGTTGCCGTGGTGCAGGCTGACCCTGATGAAAGAGCCACCTCATTCATCGCCATTAAGAGCGACTCTCCCTCCACGTAGGCAAAGCTAATATTTAGATTGTGGGGCAGCCTTTCCGTCGGGTGCCCATTTAAATAGACCTCATCTAAACCATTCCAAATGATTTCCTGTAAACGATTCCGAAAACGGGCCAAACGCGCGCCTTCCTGCTCCATTTCTTCTTCGGCAATTTCACAGGCCTTACCAAAGCCGACAATCCCAGGGACATTTAGCGTGCCCGAACGGATGCCTCCCTCCTGTCCACCGCCGTCTATAAGGGGAGCCACACGGACACGCGGATTCTTTTTTCGAACATAAAGGGCGCCAACCCCTTTCGGCCCATACATCTTATGGGCCGATAAAGACATGAGATCAATCCCCATCGCATTCACATCAATGGGTATCTTCCCCGCCGCCTGCGCCGCGTCCGTGTGAAAAAGAACCCCCTTCTCTTTGGCAATCTTACCAATTTGAGCTATCGGGTGAATCACCCCAATCTCATTATTGGCGATCATGATAGAGATTAAAATGGTCTGATCCGTAATTGCCGCCAAAACAGCCCCTGGATCAACAAGGCCATCGGAATGAACCGGAAGATATGTGACCCTCATTCCCTGTTTCTCAAGCCGTAGAGCCGTATCTAATATGGCTTTATGTTCCGTGACCGCCGTAATAACATGATTCCCTTTGTCACGGTAGGCCTCGGCAATCCCTTTTAAGGCAATATTGTTGGACTCGGTTGCGCCGCTGGTGATGATAATCTCTTTGAGATCGCAATGAATCAGATGGGCAATTTGTCCACGGGCCTGTGCCACTACCTGCTCAGCCTCACGACCAAAAGAATGATTACGACTGGCCGCATTCCCAAATTTCTCCGTGAAGAATGGCATCATGGCAGTCAGTACACGTGGGTCAACCGGCGTGGTGGAATGATGATCCATGAAAATAGGGGTTTTCATTAGGCTTTCCCCTTAAGACTCTCTGTTAATGACATCACTATTTTTTGTATAGATCATTTTCGTGTAATGATATCCGCATGCCTAGACCGACCAACGGGAGGGCTCCATTCGCTTCCGCTGGCGGATCCGCCCGTCGGCGGATTAAACAAGGAACACTTCATCGAGGCTTTCAGAGTACATTTTCTCAATGGTAATATTATCGAGCATGGCCGTAATCTTCATCTCAATCTTTTGGAGCGGCCCCTGCACCGAGCAATGTTCCAACTGTGAACAGGCGTGGTCACCATCGCAGCACCGTGTAATGTGGATGGGGCCTTCAATAGCCCGAATAATGTCTGAAATGGTAATTTGGCTGGGCGGTCTTTGAAGCATATATCCTCCCTTGGGGCCGCCATAACTCGTGATGATGCCTTTTTTCGTTAATTTCTGAAGTATTTTTGCAAGCAACGGGAGGGGGATATGGTAGACCTCGGATATGGTTCTAGCGCTTGCCAACCCCTCCCCTTGAGAGGCAATAAAATTAACCGCCATGAGGGCATAATCTGTTTTTTTCGTGAGTTTCAACATTTTCGTTTGCCTACCGATGGCGGAAGCGAACATAGAGATGTAAGGGTACCTCTAAAAACCCCCTAAATCCACCTTGTCAGGGGAACTTTTGCCACACTCTCCCTTGATAAGAGGGACAGGAGGATCAAGTTTTTAGGTTTTTAGAAGTGCCCGTAATTAAAACAGTTTAATATATCCGACCATTTTGATCTGATATGAATATAATATCCTACTTACAGGGTTGTCAAGAACTTATTTTATATAGATTTTCTATGGGGCCACAGAATATTGTTCCGACGTGGATGAGCTAGTAAGGGTAGCCGTGGAAACGAAATGTCGTTTCATGCCCAGTTCTTTATGAGAAAAACCCAGGGCCAGCCCTAGAAGCTGTGGTAGATGGAGCACCGGCATATTAAGTCCTGTCTCACTCCCCTGCCCTTCTTTAATCTTTTCTGCAGCTCGTTCCTGATAAATATCAAGACTCATATGGCAAAGAGGACAAGGTGTAACCATCACATCCGCGCCCTTTTCTTTGGCTTCACCGACATGAGTACCCACCATTTTCAAGGCAATCTCTTCCTTTTCTAAAAGAACAGGAAAACCGCAACATTTCACACGCCCGTCATAATCAACCGGTGTTGCCCCCAATGCCTTGATAAGTCGCTCTAAAGAGGTGGGATTGTTCCATTGATCAAACCCGGTGGCCGATTCTGGACGCAAAATATAACAGCCGTAAAACGGCGCAATGGAAAGATC
>SBBA01000052.1 GCA_005239925.1 Candidatus Troglogloeales bacterium
AGCTGCACGTAAGGCGCGAAGCGCCGAGAGGGTATCCACCACGTCGCTGACGAAAACCTTTTGCAGATCAAGACCCCAGCCGCCGTCTTCTTGTTGCGCCAATTTAATGGAGGCAACCCAACTGGACACATCTCCACCGGATGCCGAAAGAACTTCAATCTGATGAGAAAGATCATCCACGGTATCAGGTGATTGGGCTGATAAAAAAGTAAGGGCGTTGGTTAAGGCAACATCGGAGATCCCCAAAAGCTGGAAGGAACGGGCGGTGGTGGCCGTGGTCTGAAAAATGGTATTTAGCGACGTCTCCGTTCCACCCCAACTGCCATCAGGATTTTGTGTGGTGCGGAGATAGGCAATGCCAGCATCAATATTGGCCTGATTGGACTCCTCAGCAGCGGCCAAGCCACACATTAAACTAAATGTAACAAGGCAAAAAGCAATAACAATCTTATAATTTAAATTCTTGACCATTTTATTAGAGTGTCTTTTTACGCCTGTATCATAGACAAAATTTAACGCACATGCCGTTTGATGAAGGTATAGACCATTCCGCTAACACCGATTAAAGTAAATATAGGTCCTAGACCTATGAGGTATACCATCATGTTACGGGGGTCTCTTCGAGCAAAACCTGGGTCATTAGAGCGTAGTGCCAACCATACCATTAAAGTAAGCACAATGGGCATTACAACAACACCACCTATCAATATCCACGCTCTGGAAAACTTTAAATACTGGATGAACGATTTAGTCTCAGGTAGGGCAATTCCAATCTCTGCCCTTTCCTTGAGGGAAGTTTTTCCAATTGCCCATGCAACAAAGAAAATAAAGGCTGCTAAAGGTATAGTAATAACTAATGTTTGCCTAAAAACTTGAAACGGGTCTTGCATAACTTTTATGTAATACCAAGAAGAAAAACCAGTAAACTCTAGGCCTAACAGTGTTAAGCAGGCGGATGTAACTAGCATTTCATAAGTTTCCTGACTTCTCATCTTAACTAACCAGTTAATAGAATATACTTATCTAAATCGATTAGATCATATTTAACAAAAATCATGCGTTGCAAAATATTGAGGCAATATGGAATCTCTTCAATAATTGTCAAAAGCAACTGAACCACTATAAAAGCGAGAACACTTACTATAAGCACAATAAACAGAGCCGCAAATATTGCAGATAGAACAGTAGTTGCGATAAACAGCCAAGTGAGATATCCAGTTAACATCCCTGCTAAAACACTCACAAGAAAATCTGCACTTGCGGCAGCACCTGCTTTCCAAGCACAGTTTGTCTTGTTATACATATCGAGTGCCTGTGCGAAAGCGGAAACTACAGCAAGAAAGTTACCAAAGGCATCAAGAATAGCTCGTTCACCTCTACGAGGAACAATCTTGCTTAAATATTTTGACAAATCCAAGAAAGCAGACGAGAAGTCTGCTAGATAACTAATAGCATCCAGCAGGCTATCGAATGATAAACCTAAAACATCAGCATGTTGAGCGGTTCCACCACCAGCCAGACCACCAGAAATAAGATACCCACCTGCTCCCGTATCTGGATCTAAAACTAAGTAACCAATACCGACCCAATCAACATGCTGGATTGTTTGTTTAGGAACAACGATAGTCTTCCCACTGTTGACTGCACTACGTATGTCTGCCTTGACACCTGGTTCAATCTGTAGCTGGGGTATAATTACATCAACATTTTGAGAGTCAACATTAAATATGGGTATACCCTGCTGATTAGCTATTGATAGCACTTTTACTGCTGAAACGCCCTGGGTAGCTAATTTGCGAGTCTGTTCAAAAATAGCATGCTCCATAGCGGACCCCCATGATCCTGTTGTAACCATAAAAGATCTAGCCTGTTCTGCATTTCCTGTCAGGGATAATGGACTAATGACATATCGTTTAACGTCAATATTCATGCTAAGGCTCTCTATCGAAAATGGTACGCCAAACAATGTTCCAATAGATGGGTTCAATGTAGCCAGCATTTCAGCGGGCCGTTTAAGATATGCCAGCCTGCCCGTGGATGCAATTCGGTTTATTCCTTCAACTTGCTGAAAATAGCTCAGTGCGTGAAGGTTTAAAGTTTCACCTATAAGATCATCAAGTGGTACGTTGTTATTCCCTAAACCATTCTTAGCTTCCTCCAGATCAGCTTTTCTCTTGTTAATAAGTTCTGCAGGAACTCGCTGGAGGTCAAGTCCAAGAGCCGCAAAAGTTGAGGCAGCAATCTGATGGGTTACTCGATCCTGGGCGCCATCCGGGGATATGAAAATTATGGCCACCTCATGATCTTCTCCCATTCCAATGCTTCCTCCGGACGCAGTCACTGCACCTTCCAGGTATAACATCGGCCTGAGTTTTACCAAATAAGGCTTCACCTTGTAATAACCTCCGGCTGTATCAATTGTTTGTGCATCAGCCGATGATGCTGGCATGTACGATAAAGTTAGCCGTTTTCCTGCAATCTGTGCGGTTGAAAACATAGTGGTGAGCAAGGTTTCGAAGCCAAAAGGATCGGCAATACTGACCTGAATCTTATGACGTAACTGATCTGGAACGACACTAATCTTGTTCGCTGTTACAATGGGTTTATAAGGTAATGTTACAGGTAATGCACTCAATTCTTTTGCAATAATTTCTTTGCTACCAATAATATCACCAATCGTTCCATCTGGAAGGTTTGTTTCTATGTTGTTTTTAAGAGCATTTTTTGCACTTTCCAATTGAGTTTGAACATTTGCCACTGGAATATTAGTAATAGAACCTGTTGTAGAGTCTTTAGTAGCTTGTGAGGTAAGTTGGTCAAAAAAGGTCTGAGGATTGAATCCAGTAATCTGCTAGACATCTAAACCTTGTTTGTATGTAAACTGCTTGAAGCTAGCATCCAATGGTATCCACGTATCCCCTTTCTTGTGAATCGCTCCTCGAGAGGGGATATAATCCACATACGCCTCGACCCAGACATGCTCCATCCGCGCCGCGACAATCTTGCCGCCGGAGACGATGCTGGTTACCGGCGTCCCTCCACTCCCAATGAAATTAACCGCCGCCCGCTCATCG
>SBBA01000239.1 GCA_005239925.1 Candidatus Troglogloeales bacterium
CGGGCCTTGGCCGAATTTCTTTTTGATGACGAGCAGGCCATGTTGCGGTTGGACATGTCCGAGTATATGGAAAAACATGCGGTAGCAAGATTGATTGGCGCGCCACCCGGATATGTCGGACATGAAGAGGGGGGGCAGCTGACTGAGGCGGTGCGTCGGCGGCCCTATGCGGTCATTTTGTTTGATGAGATTGAAAAGGCCCATCCGGACGCCGTTAATGTATTACTTCAAGTATTGGATGATGGACGGCTAACCGATGGAAAAGGACGTGTGGTTGATTTTAAGAACACCGTTCAGATTATGACATCCAATGTGGGAACCCCATTGATTCAGGAATTGGCTGGTGAGTGGGAGGAGGGTGAGGTGCGTGCCCGTGCGATGGGCGCGCTGCGAGAGCGTTTTCCCCCGGAATTTTTAAATCGGGTGGATGATATTGTTGTTTTTCATCCGCTGGGGATCGAGCATCTTCGCCAGATTATTGATATACAGATGCAGGGTGTGGCGAAGCGTCTGGCAGCCAAGCAGATCACACTGACGTTAACGAACGAGGCAAAAAAATACTTGGCGCGGGAGGGGTATGATCCTGTTTTTGGCGCCAGGCCATTGAAGCGGGTGATTCAACGGGATATTTTAAATCCGCTTTCGATGAAGCTGTTAGACGGTACGTTTAAAGAAGGGGATCGGATCATTGCGGACTTGGAAGAAGAACGATTGGTGTTTCGGTCTAAGGAGGAAGGAACAGCGTTTGGGCCTTTATGAAAGCGCACGTAGGGGGTGCCTCCGATCTATGCTCAACTTACTTTTTCTGTAAGCAATACATGACTAAAAGGAACTTTACCCCCCTACAAAGTCAATAATTTTATTGTTTACGAAAAATAGCAGGTAAGATTAAAAATAAATAACGCATGCCCCTTGCATAATTTATAATTCCACCCACCCTGTTCATGTCAACTCACGGAAAAAAGTGATATACTTCCGTGTGAACCGGCTTTTGTTTGTGAAATAAACAGAGGCATTCCAAAATATCCTTTTCATCATCGTTAAAGTGAATAAGAAAGAGCTTCTCGCCCAAATGCTTTGCCGAACCGGTCTCTTGGGGCTTGTCCATGCAGTGAGAGGGAACCCAACCACACTTCCCATATTGGCCTACCACCGGGTGTGTGATTTTGATTTATCCGATTATCCGTTTGATCAGGAGGTGATTAGCGCGACCACCGCCCAGTTTGATCAACAGATGGACTTTGTCAAACGCAACTTCGACTGCCTCATTTTTGCTGACTTAAAAGATGCCCTGGAGGGGAAGCGTGCTTTTCCGAAGCGGCCTCTCATGATTACGTTTGATGATGGATATGCCGACAATTATTCCAATGCCTTTCCCCTACTAAAACGGCATGGCCTTTTAGCTACCTTTTTTATCACAACGGACATTATTGGGACGCAAACCCCTTTTTGGTGGGAGAAGGTTGTTTACTGGGTCAAACGAGGGGAGATGCCTAAAAACATCCCTAACAGGGATGGCATAACCCATCCTTGGAATCTCATACGTTGGCTTAAAAGTCAGCCCAACTCGGTTCGTGTGGATATCTTGGGTGCCTGGGAGAAAGAGTATCCGCTCCCCGTTGGACAGGGACTTGCTGGGGTACGCCCTCTTACCTGGGATGAGGTTCGAAAGATGAGTGATGAAGGCATGGAGATCGGCTCTCACACCGTAACCCATCCGGTTCTAACACAGCTTTCCGAGCAAATCCTCTGTTATGAACTGATGGCGTCTAAGAAAAGGATCGAGATGGAAATTGGAAAGGAAGTTCTTTCTATTGCCTATCCCGGTGGGAAGCAAACCGATCACAATGAGCAGGTCTATCAGGTATCGAAACAATCGGGATATACCTTTGGTCTTGCATACGATGGAGGGGTAAATTCGCTATTAAATCCCAACCCATACCAGCTAAAGCGGCTTGCGGTCGAGCGCTATTCTTCGTTTGCCTTTTTTAAATCCATGATCATATTGCCTTCTCTCTTTTCCTATCATCGGGATGCACAGGTCTAGCGCATGTCAAGGAAGACACCCCCTTACCCAATCGTTGTGCTTCACCTGGTCCTAAGTCTTGAGATAGGTGGATTAGAAACGATGGTGGTCAACCTGGTTAAAAAGATCAAAGGGGCCGATTTTTTTCCCATCATTTGTTGTCTTGAATCCCGAACCGATCTGGCAGAGACCCTCGTCGGATACGACATTCCTGTTTTCACGCTAGGGAAAAAAGAGGGATATGACCTCTCGGTGATTGGCAAACTGATCAAAATACTAAAGACCCACCGGGTTACATTTCTCCACACACATAATTGGGACGCCCACCTCTATGGCACACCGGCTGCGCTATTGGCCCCGGTGATTGCCGTGGTTCATACACAGCATAGCGAACTGCAATACCGCTCCTGGAAAAATGATTTGCTTCGGCCCATTTTGGGGAGATGGATTGATCAATTCGTAGGGGTTTCAGAACCGGCGTCTGCCTTTGCCAGGGAATCGGGATGGGTTCCCAAAGAAAAGGTGACGACCTTTATCAATGGTATTGACCCAGGCCCCTTTCTCTCTTTTAATGAGACCGATCGCACTCTAATGAGACAATCGTTGAACATCCCGATAGATGCCCCTGTTCTGATCAATGTGTCCCGTCACAGCCTTATCAAGGATCACAAGACACTCCTTGCCGCATTGGCTATTGTACAATCCGCACAACCTACGACCCATCTGATTTTGGTTGGAGACGGCCCTATGCGGCCTGACCTGGAAGCGTTTACTATCAAAGAGGGCCTACAGGGGGTCCATTTTGTCGGAATGCGCAGCGATGTTGCAGCCCTGCTACACGCCGCCGATCTTTTTGTCATGTCCTCGCTTACCGAGGGGACATCCATTTCTCTACTGGAGGCCATGTCCGCGGGCCTACCCGTGGTGGTCACCGACGTGGGTGGAAATCGTTCCGTTGTCATTGGCGGGAAAACAGGTCTGCTTGTTCCGTCACAACAACCCAAGCTATTGGCTGATGCCATCACAACGGTTCTTGAAGATAAGCGATTGGCCAA
>SBBA01000207.1 GCA_005239925.1 Candidatus Troglogloeales bacterium
GTCGGCGTCATCGTCGGGATCGCAGGCGTCGCCTGCGCCATCCCCATCGGTGTTGGTTTGATCGGGATTGAACGTCAGGGAGCAATTATCGGCTGTATCGGGGACGTTATCGCCGTCATCATCGGAATCGCAGGCATTACCAGCGCCATCCCCATCGGTGTTGGTCTGATCGGGATTGGGTACTGACGGACAATTGTCGGCTGCATCAAGAACACCATCTCCGTCACTGTCCGGTGGAGGCGGTGGTGGTGGCGGTATCAGAGAGAAGTAGGCAAAAATATTTTTTTCCCAGCCTCCGCTACGCGAGAACGTTGACACTCTACAGGGGCCTGTACTATCACATCCCCCGATGTGAGGTGCACGATTTTCGTCAAACCAGCCCTCGAAGACCGAGCCTGGGTCTGCTATTGCTTCGTAAAAATAACTTTTACGTGGGACCCGTAGAAAAACTTCCTTGCAATCACTTGGACAATTAATCCCTTTGCCAATGATCTTGCCTCTACCTGGCCCAACGATATGAGCGTCAAATGTAATGGTGTCATGTGTCGCCTCTACATTACCCGCAGTAAGAATAAGGGTAAGACATAAAAAGAAGCCGCTTAAAAAAGCAAGATGTTTATGGCTGAGCGTCATCAAGAAAGAGATGACTGATTTCCATACGCCTGTGTTTATACTTTGTTTTGTATTCATTTGATTCTCCTTGTTGGGTTTAAATTTTTAATAGGTCGGCGCTTACTATTTAGCAACCCCTGTGCCAACAAAGAAGAAAGACCTGTGAGAGAGAATCAACTCATTGATTTATCAATATTATTTTATTTTTATAGCACTATTTTCTAATATTGGAATGGAGTGAAATGGATGAAACCATGCAGGGGAAAAAGGGACCCCATGCATGGTTGATGTGTTGTGCTTCTACCATGAAGTTCCACCAAATAAAAGTGGAATTTCATGGTAGTTTCAATCGGAATAATTGAGTAAGGAGATAGAGGAAAACCCACGATGGACGGAAGGGTCGCTCGCAAGAATGTTAGAGTTGCCCTTTGGTTTTCATCCTCTATAACGCCCTTATTGATTTGTACATACAAATAATGTACAACTGCATCATGGAATATGAGTGGAATTCAGAAAAAAATGAATGGCTAAAAAGAGAAAGAGGAGTTTCATTTGAACGGATTGTCTTTCATTTATCACAAGGGGATGTATGGAAAACAGCGGATCATCCTGAACAAGATAAGTATCCGGGTCAAAAGATTTATTTCGTCATAGTTGATGGGTATATTCATTTTGTTCCTCATAAAAAGGAGGGGGAGCAGATATTTTTAAAAACAATTATCCCCAGCAGGAAGGCAACGGGAGATTATAAAAAAGAATTGGAGAAACAAAATGAAATTAAATAAAGAAGAAAAAGACATTTTAACTGCCTACAAAGAGGGAAGAATGAGAACGGCTCCACCTTCAAAAGACGAACTAAGCGAAATGAAATCCGCGGCTGAAACCACATTTCGCAAGAACAAGAGGATCACGATTCGGCTTTATAACCATGATTTTAGAGGGATTCAGAAAAAAGCAATGGAAATGGGTATTCCCTATCAAACATTGATTTCAGGAATGATTCATCGCTATGTTGAGGGGAAATTAGTAGAGAAATAATGGTGATACACCAATGCTCTTCTTACCCCACTTCTATTAAGGATTATACCGTGCTACTACCAACCCACCGCACGGGCAAGACCTTGTAAACGAAAAATCGGTTGATGTTACCCCCCCAATAACAATCTTTCCATCAGACTGGATGGCAACAGACCAGCCAATGTCACGATTTTCTTTAAAATCTGTCCTTACTTTTCCGTCTATACCAAAGGTTGTATCAAGTAAGCCACTCTGGTTATACCGTGCGACTGCAGAGGTATAGTTTGTACTCCCTGTAACAACAATCTTTCCGTCGGACTGAATCGCAACAGAGTTGCCATCATCGTTGCCTCCAAAATCTGTTATCGTATTTCCACCTGTACCAAAGATAGTATCGGGCGAACCGTTGGAGTTATATCGTGTAATCGCAAAGTTACCGTCCATATCTCCTGCGAGGATGATTTTGCCATCCGACTGAATCGCAAGGGAACCACCGAAGTCGGCTATTATATTCCCATTTGTACCGAAGTTAGTATCAATAGAACCGTTGGTGCTATACCGCATCAGGAAAAAGTTATAGGATGTCCAAGAAGGGGGACTTCCATAAAAGGATCCCCCTGAAACAATAATCTTTTCATCTGGCTGGATTACTACGGAATAGCCAATGTCGCGACCTCCTCCAAAATCGGCTATTATCCTTCCACCTGTACCAAAAGTGTTATCAAGAGAGCCATCAGAGTTATATCGTGCTATTACAAGGTCGGTGTTTACAAATAATCCACCATAATAGACATGTCCCAGAACAACAATTTTACCATCCGGCTGTATTGCAACGGAGTCTATAGCATCAGAAATTCCAAAATCTGTCATGATCTTTCCGTCTGGACCAAAGGAAGTATCAAGTGATCCATCAGATTTATATCGTGCAAGCGCAAAATCACTATTATTCGATCCATTCCCGCCCTTTCCTGCGATAACAATCTTCCCATCCGGTTGAATTGCACTGGAGTAGGCATTATTAGAACCTCCGAAATCTATCATGACCTTTCCATTTGTACCGAACGTAGTGTCGAGCGAGCCGTTGGGGGTATATCGTACAAGCACAAAGGCATCGTTCAATCCATTTGATGCACTTCCCGCAAGAACAATTTTCCCATCCGATTGAATGGAAACATAAGCGCCTGAGCCAGAATCTTTGAAATCTGTCATAACCATTCCACCTGCACCAAATGTGGTATCGAGTGAGCCGGGCGGCATACGTGTTTTCTCTACCCTGGGTACGGACTCTGAATCCAGTTCTGAGGGTAGTGATACCATCCCCTCCGCCAGAGGAGGACTATACCCATTGGGCACCAGATAGGCCACAATCTTTGTTGCAGTCTCATCAACGCCCCCCGTCATAATATCCGTCCTCCAGGTTCCATCACAGGCAATCGATGTCAATGGTGTGGCAAAGGTGGGTTTCGTCCACCATCCAGAGACAGGAGGAATGTCAGGGACATAAATGTACACGGCAACCTTATAATCCTTTGGTTTAACGTGTGAAACTTTGCCCTTCAGATCATCGGGGCCGCCATCAGGCTTATGGTCATTGAAACTTCCATAAGGGGGAACATCAGTAAACTCAATGGCAGGCTCGCCGGGGCCGTCAACATCCGCATCACAAGAAGGTTGCAATGGCGGTAATGGCGACGGTGGAATGGTTGGCATCGGTGTAGTTGTTCCGGTTGTTAACGTAGTTGTTGCGGTTGTTGGGGTGATCGGCTCTGGTGGCAGGGGCGGGGTTGTTGACGCAAGCTTCATCGTGATCGCGGCATGCTCATGGTCACGGATCGTCACACTGGAACCGGCTTGATAGAGGACATCGCCCTTTGCATTCACACCTTGGAGCGTTACCTTCTTTTCACCCGTGGCAAGATCAGGCACATCAATCGTCTTTTTAGAAGGCTCAAAACTTCGACGCGTCTGGTTAATCCCCTTCCCCTCAATGATGAAGACAAGAGACTTCACATCAGCAGGAGGCGTATCCCCTTCTGGCCAAGACACCAGAACCACTAACGAACCGGCATCTAAGCCACAGCTTACCGTCAGGAGAGTAAGGCAAGCAAAAAGGACAAGCTGTATATATCTCCAACGCTGCATCATTGTGGGTTAGGCTCCTTCAAATCTTCGTACTGTTCATAAAAAGAATACCCACCGGTAATGGCCCCAATAAGGAATCCCATCCAGAACCACTTGTTTTTATAAACCGGCTCTGAAATTCGCACCTTTTCCCTCACCTCTATAAAATAGGGGATCGCCTGTGTGCCATCAAAACCCTCGTTTCCGAAATGGTCGACACCCTTCATGTAATATTCAACCCCTTTTCCCTTTAAAGAATCCTGAGTAAGCGGAATAGCAGCCTTATATTGGTGGCCATCAGCCCGCCCCATTGGAACAATCTGATATTGGGATTGCCCCAAGGCTCGATAGAAAAGGTTTATAGAAACAATCGGACTCTCATCCTCTACAACCGCCCAAACTGAAAGCTCCTCTTCAATCGTGGCCGTCGTTACGGGGGCATGGCGAATGATCGGAGCCACTGACTCCGCCGCAACCGTCTGAGCAAAGGATCTCATCGTTGGAAGTCCAATCA
>SBBA01000023.1 GCA_005239925.1 Candidatus Troglogloeales bacterium
TTCCGTGGGCATCAATAAATCCTGAAATACCGGTGTTGGCGGAACGGGCAAAAGGAACGCGATTCTCAATCGCACGAAAGACCACCATCGAAAAATGCTGATGCGGTGCAGCCGATTGGCCAAACCAGGCGTCGTTGGTAATCGTCACCATGACATCGGCTCCATTTTTTACAAAGCGACGCACTAGCTCCGGAAAAATCACCTCAAAACAAATTGCCGTCCCAATCTTTGCATTAGGAATCTCCATCACATGGGCCTCCTCCCCTGGGACAAAATCCCCAATTCCAGTCACCATTTTATCCACAAAAAACAGCATCGATTTTAGAGGCACATACTCCCCAAAGGGAACCAAATGCATTTTGTCATACCGGGGGGTAGTGCCTCCTGCCAACAGACGCTCCCCGTTGGAGGGCGTAGAGCGAGGAATGGATGTAGGGGCAGCCCCCTGTGGCTGCCCTTCTTGAAGATTGGGTGGCACAACAAGATAGGCCGAATTCAATAACTCGATTTGGCCGGATGGATTTGGTTTAAAGGCCGGCGAACCGAAGAGCAAGTGAAAACCTCCTTTATGGGTGAGGTCCAATATTCTTTGCTGGTAGAAAGGCTCGTTCTGAAAAAAGACGGGTAGAGCGGACTCCGGCCAAATCACCAATTGAGGCGGCTTTGCAAAAGACAGGGACAACCGTTCATATATCTCGAATGTTTTATCGCGGGTACCGGCGTCCCATTTAATGGCCTGATCGATATTTCCCTGAGTTACCCCCACGGAGAGTTTTTGGCCATTTCCCATCGGTTGGCCCAGGCGATAAAAGCCATATAAGAAAACAAAGACACAGAGCGACAACGAGACGAGTAGGGGAGACCAGGCTATTTCTCTCTCCAGACACGCCGTTTTTATCATCCTGTAAAGAGCGGCATTGATCAACACAATTATGAAGCTGATGCCATAGACTGCGGTGATGTCCCCAATTTGGATCAATGGCAGGTTTTGATATTGAGAATACCCTAACGCATTCCATGGAAAACCGGTGAGCAGGTGGCCTCGGAGGTATTCCAATGCCGTCCAGCAAACAGGCGCCACAAAAACCACATTTTTATTGATGAAACTGATCGCTAATGTAAACAGGCCGACGTAAACCGCAAGATAGGCAACAAAGAGGAGCATGAAGAAATAGCTTGCTGCCCAGGGAAGCCCTCCATATTGATGCATACTGATTGTGACCCAGGAAAGGGTTCCGGCAAAATAGATCAGACCGGCTAACCAACCCCATAGAAATGCCTTTTTGAAGGGCTGATTTTCAATGGCAAAAAGCAGGGGGATAAAGGCAATGAAGGCAAGAAGGGCCAAATTCCAACGGGGGAAGGAGAGGGCAAGAAGAACACCCGTCAGTATGGCAAGTGCAGTTACTTGTTTTTGCGAACGTAGCACTTAAAGAGCGTCCCTTCTTCGGAAAGATGGATCAGTTCGTTTCCTGTATCTCTGCACCAGATTGGCATGTCCTTCTTGATCCCGATATCGTCTGAGAGTACCTCAAGCACCTCTCCTGCTTGCATCTCCTTAATCTTTTTGGATGTTAAAATAATGGGGAGAGGGCAAAACAACCCTAACGTGTCGAGGGTATCGTTAGAAGGGATCATTGAGGTTGCTTTCTCGTTATCATCTGTTTCAATTGATGGCCGAGGGAATATAAAGCAACGACATATAATCCCTCAGCGCCTCTTCCCAGGGGCGAAGCCGATATCCCAAGACCTTTTCCATCTTTTCACATGATAGAACACTATATCGGGGACGATGGGCCGGTCGGGGGAACGCCTCGGTAGAGCAAGGAGACACCTTCGTAGACAAGCCTGATAGTTGCAGAATCTTAACGGCGAATTCAAACCAACTGCATTGTCCACTGTTGGTGACATGAAAGATACCCGCCCCTCCCCGTTCCAAGAGGGCGTAGGTCGCTTGGGCCAAGTCGACGACGTGGGTAGGAGACCCGATCTGATCGTCCACCACCCGGATTTCAGGACGGCTTGCGGCTAAATTCCTGATCGTTTGCACAAAGTGAACGCCGCCTTCGCCATAAAGCCATTGTGTCCGGATGATAAGATGCCTACAACCACTTGCAATAATCCGCCTCTCCCCATCTAGTTTCGATGCGCCATAAATAGAAAGAGGATTTGGCGTATCGTCTTCAAAATAGGGAGACCCTTTGCCTCCATCAAAAATATAATCGGTGCTGAAATGAACAAGCAAGGCGCCCGTCAATTGTATGGCCTCGGCCAGCAAACCGACGGCCATTCCATTAACCCGAAACACCTCTTCCTGTCGCGATTCACAATCGTCCACACGGGTAAACGCGGCGGCATTTAAAATAACATCAGGTTGGCAGCGATCCATCGCATCCCTGATCTGTTTTACATCCGTAATATTAAGTTCTGCTTCCGTGAAGGGGATCAATGTGTGATGCTCGGGCAGATGGGTCTGCAGCGCCCTTGCCAACATGCCTCCCGATCCGGTTAAAAGGAACCTCATCCCCCCTAAAACAAACTGCTTGCGTCTACCTCTTTTAAACGGGGCCAGGCAATATCCCTTTTTGAGAGGATTGGATTAGTTATCGGCCATGCAATGCCAAGATCGGAATCATTCCAGAGGAGACCCGCTTCGTCATCAGGTGAGTATTCCGCCGTAACCTTATAGTGTACCTCTGCGATCTCACTGATCACACAAAAGCCGTGGGCAAACCCCACGGGGACAAACAAGGCCTGCTTCTTTTCCGCATCCAGGGTCACACCCACCCACTGGCCGTAAGTAGGCGACCTCTGGCGCAGGTCAACCGCCACATCAAAGATGGTGCCTTGTATCGCACAAACCAGCTTTCCCTGTGCCTTAGGTGATCGCTGATAATGAAGCCCGCGTAAGACCCCTTTGGCCGATAAAGAGCGATTCTCTTGAACAAAGAAATCAGGAATCCCGTTGGCTGTAAATACAGAGTGTTTATAGCTTTCCAGAAAAAATCCCCGTTCGTCCTGATGCACCGAAGGTTGAATCAGAATGACATCAGGAATAGATAGACGTGTAAATTGGAAAGCCATTAGCGACCCCTGGATGAACTTGACGTTCGGCTGGCCTTTCCCACCAATTGGCCTGCAAGGAGTAGAGAATCGAGGGTGCCGGCGTCCGTCCACCAACCCTCTAGCACCTCCCAGGTCATGTCGCCCCGTTCGATATAGGCGTTATTCACGTCCGTAATCTCCAACTCGCCGCGAGAGGAGGGTTTTAGCGTTCGAACAATCTCAAAGACGGTGGCATCATAGAAATAAATCCCTGTCACGGCATAATTGGAACGGGGCTGTTTGGGTTTTTCTTCAATCCGGATAATCCGATTTCCCTCAAACACCGGAACACCAAACCGTTCTGGATCGGGTATCTCTTTCAGCAGGAGTTTTGCGCCGCTGGGCTGTTGTCTGAAATCGTTCGCTGCCTTTGTAATATCCTTCTCGATAATATTGTCCCCCAGGATAACGCAGAGTTGATCGCCATCACAAAAATGTTCCGCGAGGCCCAAGGCATCGGCAATACCGCCCTCTCCTTCCTGATAGGCATAACTGATATGCTGAAGGCCAAATCCCTTGCCGTTACCCAATAGTCTTAAAAAATGTCCTGCATCGTTGCCACCCGTAACAAGGAGCAGGTCGCGGATACCCGCCCTCACCATGGTTTCAATCGGATAATAAATCATCGGCTTGTTGTACACCGGCAACAGATGTTTGTTGGTGACCTTGGTTAACGGGTAAAGCCGTGTTCCGAGTCCACCGGCTAAAATAACACCTTTCATTCAGATACTCCTCTTTTATTTATTGTTGGATAATCCTTTTCCAGGGCATCATAACATAACCCACGTAAATGTACCTATCCAGCGCTATTCCCCAGCGTAAAAAAGAATGTGGCCCCGGCGTTCAATTCCGACTCGGCCCAGACCCGACCCCCATGCCGTTCAATAACGTTTTGAACAATGGCCAAACCCAGGCCAGTCCCTTCGTGCTCGCTGGCCGAGGGTAAACGCGCAAACACATCAAATATCTTCTGGGCATATTTGGAATCAAAGCCGATCCCGTTATCCCTCACAAAGAAAACCGGCTCGCTTTCTGGCAAGTCACGCTGACAACCCACCTCGATGACGGCTAATTTGTGAAGATCGGTATATTTGAGCGCGTTATTTAGTAGATTCATCAATGCATGCTTTAACAAGGAGGGATCGGCATGGCATACGGGCAAATCGCCTACTTTAATCTCAATCTGCCGTCCTGTTTGTTCGGCATGTAAGTCTTCCAGGGTAGCATGAACTAGGTCGGCCAGAACCACAGGTTGTTTTCGGAGTTGCTGATGGGTCAGGCGCGAATAGGAGAGCAAGTCATGAATTAGCAGGTCCATTTTCTTGGATCGGTTTTGAATCAGGCACAGATATCTCTGCGCATCAGCGGAAAGCTCAGAGGCATAGTCGGAAAGCAGAATTTCGGTAAGGCTATGAATGCCGCGCAGCGGGGCACGTAAGTCATGGGAAACCAGATAATTGAAGGTCTCAAGGCTTTTGTTAACCTGTTCCAGCCTGGCATTTGAACTCGCTAACTCGTCTGTTTTTTCTTTTAGGGCCTCTTCCATTTGTGTGTGGGCGTAGATCTCCATTCCAAAAGCAACTGCCCTATTCTGCTCTAATGCTGCCTTTGCTTCACTGGCCATCGCCTCAGCGGCAATCAGTTCCCTTTCATGTTGGAGGTGGGTCATTCGCAGAATTTGCCAGTAGAGCAGCCCAAACAGGGGAAGAAGGACCAGTAATCCCGCGCCAAAGGTGCGTATGAGCGCGTTCCGGGCCTCTTGCTTCACCGGTAGATGGGTAAATGCGATCAACACATCGCCGAAAACCTCTCCATCCCGATCCGTAAGGTCATAACGCTTATAAGAAACATCATCTAATAAGGCCGCTTTTCCCTTCTCGACGACAAGATGGGGCGGAGGAGCAAACTCATTAGGCCGCCTGATGGTAAGCACGGCCTCCCTGTCGGAAATAACAATCCCTTTAAAGATCGAATACATCTCAAGCCGGTTAATGGTTTCCTCAACTATATCAATTCGATCTACAATGAGGCCCATCTCAATGTTAGAGACTGTAAACCGGGCCAAGACATCCTCCTGTTCAAGAAACGAACGAAACGCGGCCTGCCGCTGGATGTACGAGAGATATCCAACCATGGATACGGATAAAACAACAGCAATGGATATCCCCACGACCATTACGGTTGTCATTGATCTTTTCTTTGTCGGCATCAAAAGTTTTTTCTCCCTCTTAGGGTGTCGGCCCTTGCAAGACTAACTCCTGATAACGCCTTAGCCGGAAGGCCTCAAAATAGTTTGTAATATCAAAGAAGCCGCCTTGTAAATGTCGAGTGTTTTCTCATCAACCAGCGCCACACCCAAAGGCCAGAGACGCCTCTTGATATCATGGAGGTCTTCCTCCCTTGCCGCTTGGAGCAGTTTTCCCTGATTGAGGGCCGAAATGTCCGTCCCCGTAGCCAGAAGATACAGCGTCCAGGCATCGGACTTCACGGTTTGCTTCACACTGTTGATGATCAGGAGCCCCGCGTTGAGTTGATATCCCTTCAAGACCTCCATTGGGAAATCATTCAGCATGACAATAGCCCGCGCTCGCTCAATCTCGGCAATCACCTTTTTCTTTTCCTCAAAATTAGCGAGCGCCAGGAGGCTGATATTATAGGTCTTTACAACCATCTCTTCGGGAAGGACCGCAAGCAACCTGTTTTTTGCCTCTTTACCGCTTTTGTTATAGAGCAGGTAGACATCAATATTTTTATCGTTTGTCCAGGCGGGTCTGGGGAATAGTCCCATTAGCAAGAAGAGCAAAAACGTGGAAATAATCGTTCTCTTTTTCATGCTTGTATCAGTTAATATCAGTGAATAGAGCTAACACTACGACATATTAATTCATATACGTGTCATTCTGGCTAGAGCATTTTTGATTGAGTTATGTACTCAAGTAAAACATTCTCGGCGTCATTCCCGAATGCTTTTATCGGGAATCCAGAATATAAGAACCACTGGATTCCGGCTTAAAGATTGCCGGAATGACGGACGAACCTCTTTCGCAACTAATGTGTCACAGTACCAGCCGATCAGAAATTGGCCGTCGCACTTAAGACAAAGCCATTATTATCCAATTCACGCGTATTTTGTTCGTCGTGCAGGAAATATTCCAGCTTAAATAATATCTGGTCCGTCACGTCCCAGTTCAGCCCAAGTCCGTACTGAGTTCGTCGGAAGGTACCCTCCATCAGGGATACCTCTTTTACGGTACCCACCCGCCCATTCGCCGTAAGACCATTCTTTCCTTCTGTCTTCTTCGTAAGGGCATAAACCACTTCTAGGGTTCCACCATTACGGTTAAGCGAAGGGATGGGTGCGGCCTCCAGATGCTCCTTCGACCAGTACCAGTACGAACGGGTCTCAACATCCTCGAAACGATATGTGCCGTCAATTCCATAGGCTATAAAATCGGCGCCAAAACGCCTTGCATCTGTCGCAGGGAAACTGGTTACGTCTATCCCCTCCCGCAATACGCCATCGGCAAAGCTTAATCCCACTTGAAGATTTGTTGTGGCAGGAAAAACCCCAACGCGAGCGGTGACAGTACGATTGCCGTTGTGGTCATACGGGGTGTGCACTTCGTTATCGTGCAGTTCAAAGCTTGCAGGGCCGTTTCCCAAAGAGAATAGGCCGTTCCATGCAAAGCGACCACTCACCCATTCCCCTTCCAGCATAACCCCCGTCTCATTGTAATGGGCTGGTACGACCTCGCCCGCAGCCGGAGAAACCAGGGAGAACCGATTGACATTCGAAAACCACTCCTCGTTATGGATTCCAAACGGCCACCAGTACCGGCCCATCACCATCCTCATCCGCCAGGTCTCGTTCGTCCATCCACTGGGAGACCACCGAAGCTTGGCCTCTGTAATGACCGGATCTAATGCGCTGCGCTCGATGTGCATCTCGGTTGTAATCAGTAGGTTGGGGGATGGAACCGCCCCAAAGATGAGGGTGGTGTCGAATTGGAATCCGGACTCGATTGGCCCAAAAGGGGCGTGTCCTGAACGGGAACTGCGATCCGGAACCAGATGGGGTCGGGTGGATGCAGGCTCGTCACCAAACTCTCGGCCAAAATCGGCATACGTCAACGTGGAATAGCCATGAAAGAACGAATCGGCCAGGGGGCTGACATATCGCTCGGAGGGGGTATCATTCCTAAACCGATCCAAATCCACCATCTGAGTACCCTCACCTGCGCTTACGATGACGGATATCCCTATCGTGAAGATGCCTATCCATATGATTAAAAAAACGGAGCGATGCAGCAGGCCTCGTGTTCCGCACTTACTTTTTGCTGATTTGAATGGTGTTTTCATTTCCACCTCCTTCTGGTCTTATTGTATTGCTCTACCCTGAAGTAGAGTACTGTCGGCTGTAATACTGTTGAAACGACCCTGATTTGATTCTCTGCCACCAGGCGAGGTTGTCCTGATACCAACGCACCGTCGCACGAAGCGTTTCGTCAAAAGGGTGCCGTGATTGATAACCCAATGCGTGAATTTTCTGATCATTGATGGCGTAGCGCCGATCATGCCCCGGCCTGTCCTTAACAAATTGGATCAGTGAGGCAGGCCTCTCCAAGGCGTTTAAGATCAGGTGTGTGAGTTCAATATTGGTGCGCTCGTTCCCACCGCCAACGTTATAGACATTGCCTGTTTTCCCCTGATGAAGCACGCAGTCAATGGCTGCACAGTGATCCACGACATAAATCCAATCCCGGACATTCTGTCCATCCCCGTAAAGGGGCAACGGTTTATTTTCAATGGCGTTCGTAATAAAAAGAGGAATGACCTTTTCGGGATACTGATTCGGGCCAAAATTATTGGAACAACGGGTAATGATGGCCGGAAAACCGTAGGTGCGGGTGTACGATAAGACCAGCAGATCGCCCGCCGCCTTGGACGCGGCATAGGGACTGTTGGGTTGTAATGGCGAGCCTTCCGTAAAGGCGCCACTTGCAATGCTGCCATAGACCTCATCCGTGCTGATCTGGATATAGCGCTGATGATTGAATCTGCGTGCCGCCTCCATTAAGACATAGGTGCCATACACATCCGTTTGAATAAACCCGCCCGGATCCATAATAGAGCGATCTACATGGGTCTCCGCAGCAAAATTGATAATGACGTCAACCTCTTCTGCCAGCTTATTTACCAAGGCAGGATCACAAATATCCCCTTTTACAAAGCGGTAGTTGTGGTTGGCCTCGACATCGCGCAGATTATCCAGATTGCCGGCATAGGTTAGTTTATCGAGGTTAATAATGTGATATGTGGGATAAGCCGACAGCATGTACCGAATAAAATGGCTTCCTATAAAACCTGCGCCGCCTGTTACCAATAACTTCATAGGTCTCTCCAAAGTTTTTTTATCATGATTTATTAAGGATAGTCTCCCCTGACTTTTCGTAGAACAGAACACCTACGCGTTGAATGTGATCAATAAAATCGGGGTCGCTTAGGGTGTGAAAGAGGGACAGATCAATCTTATAGGGTAGCAATAGGTCGTCTATTTCGGTCATCATTTTGTGGAGAATCGCCACAGTCAAGGCATTGCCAAACAGGGTCAGATCAATGTCAGAGCCGTTTTTGTAATTGCCTTTGGCGCGTGAACCGTAGAGAACGGCCTTTTCAATTTGCGGATATTTGGCAAACACGCCACAAATTTTTTGGATGGTGGGCTCCTTCAACCCAAAACACAGGGTCATTGCGTCGTCTCTTTAAGTGCCCTTAATTTTGTGCGCAATCCTACAAATTCGCCGTAATAAATCATTTCTATCTCGTTGGCAATCTTTTCGGCAACGGCCTCATTGTAGGTGTGCGTTGCCGCGATTCGGCTATTGATCATGTCCATCCAAATCTCGCCATGCTCAATCAACCCACGGTTAAACGCCAGCCGAAAGGCATCGCGGCTTCCCAATAAGCCGACCTCTCCCAACAATTCAAAATAATCCTTAATCGTATTCCACGCCAGCTCATAGGTATACTCAAATGCCTGAATGAGGCCCTGCTTTTCCAGCTCATTTAAGTCCTCCTTTTCAATAAATCGGGTGAGTTGATTGAGGGCCTTATCGAAATTATTGAACCGCTGTATCCAACGAATGTCCTGCGTGCTCATTAAACCCCCAACAGGCGGGCGATCTGCTGGAGTAATTGCTCCAGTTGTTCATAATTAATCATATTGGGTCCGTCGGAAGGGGCGTGATCGGGGTCGGGGTGCACCTCCCAGAAAATGCCATCGCAACCGACGGCAACGGCTGCCCGCGATAACGGCGCAACAAATTCGCGTTGCCCGGAAGAAACCGCCCCCCCCGCTCCGCCACCCGGCAGTTGAACGGAATGGGTACCATCAAAAACAACGGGGCAATCGAATTGCCGCATAATGACCAGAGACCGCATATCGCTAACCAAATTATTATAGCCGAATGTTGTTCCCCGCTCCGTTAAAAAGACTTTTTGATTTCCGGTGGATCGGATTTTTTCAACGACATGGGCCATATCCCAGGGGGCAAGAAATTGCCCCTTCTTCACATTGACGCCAATCCCACTTTCTCCTGCTGCAATTAGGAGATCAGTCTGACGACATAAAAAGGCGGGGATCTGAAGGATATCCAGTACCTGCGCGGCTGCGGCCACTTCGTTAGTGGAGTGAACATCCGAAAGCACCAGGACGCCTACCTCTTGCTTGACCTTCTGTAAAATACGAAGCCCTTCTTCCATTCCCAGTCCGCGATACGATTGGGCCGAGGTACGGTTGGCCTTATCATAAGAGGATTTGTATACAAACGAGAAGGGATATTGAGAGACCGCTTTGGAAATAAATTCTGCCGTCTTCATTGCCAGCGATTCATTTTCAATCACACAAGGCCCGGCAATAATAAAAAAACGCCCGCCCCCCAATTTTATATTTTCAATCTCAACCTGCATGTTTTATCCAAGATTACGCAATAGACGCTGCGAAATATAACGAAAGCCTTTTACAGCGCTATTTTTAACGGAAGTCATTCCTACCCGTTGGGTTAATCCTTTTTTTCCCAGATCATAGCTCCACAATGGTGTTTCCATATTCCTTGCTTTCTATCGCGTAATCTGGGTTTATGGAAGATTCGATGCCGCCCGGATAAACTCGTGAAA
>SBBA01000153.1 GCA_005239925.1 Candidatus Troglogloeales bacterium
CTGATCCGGGGTAATGTAGTCTAAGAGCCGCTGATAGTGCGTGATGAGCAAAAAGGCCCGATCGGGACCGCGCAGAGAATTTACACCGGAGGCAACGATTCGAAGTGCGTCAATGTCGAGGCCCGAATCGGTCTCGTCCAAGATTGCGAGTTTCGGCTCAAGAATCGCCATCTGGAGAATCTCGTTTCGTTTTTTCTCGCCGCCGGAAAACCCTTCGTTAACAGACCGGCTCATAAAGCTTTGATCCATTTCCACCAGCTTCATCCGCTCTTTCGCCAAAGAGAGGAAATCCATTGCGTCTAATTCCTCAAGCCCGCGCTGCTTGCGCACCGCATTAAGCGCCGTCCTCAGAAAGTACAGATTGCCCACACCCGGAATTTCCACTGGATATTGAAACCCTAGAAAGATACCGGAGACGGCTCGTTCTTCCGGCAACAGGGCCAGCAGGTCTTTCCCCTCGTAGGTTACCTCTCCCGTGACCTCATAGTCCTCGCGGCCTACAAGAACCTGGGCCAGCGTGCTTTTGCCGGAGCCGTTTGGCCCCATAATGGCGTGGACTTCTCCGGGCCTTATTGAAAGATCAATCCCTCGGAGAATTTCCCGACCCTCGACCTTTGCACAAAGATTTTTAATTTCAAGCATAAAATAGGTTCCTATGTAGGGGCACGTTGCAACGTGCCCCTACCCTCAACCAACCGCTCCCTCCAGGCTGACGCCCAGCAGTTTTTGGGCTTCTACCGCGAACTCCATCGGTAATTCTTTAAATACGTCGCGGCAAAAGCCGTTGACGATCATCGAGACGGCGTCTTCCTCTTTAATGCCGCGCTGCCGACAGTAAAAGAGTTGATCCGCACTGATTTTTGAGGTGGACGCCTCGTGTTCCACCCGCGCCGTTGGGTTCTTCACCTCGATATAGGGCATCGTGTGCGCCCCGCACTGATTACCCAGCAGCAGGGAGTCACATTGCGTATGATTCCGCGCCCCGGTTGCCGATTTCCCAATCCGCACCAGTCCCCTGTATGTGTTTTGACCAAACCCTGCGGAAATCCCCTTTGATAAAATGGTGCTTCGTGTGTTCTTGCCGATATGGATCATCTTGGTGCCGGTGTCGGCCTGTTGCCGATTGGCGGTCAGCGCGACGGAATAAAACTCTCCAACGGCATTGTCCCCCTGAAGAATCACACTGGGATATTTCCATGTGATCGCGGAACCGGTTTCCACCTGCGTCCAGGAGATTTTTGAGTTTGCTCCAACGCACTTGCCGCGTTTGGTAACAAAGTTGTAGATACCCCCTTTTCCTTCGGCATCCCCCGGATACCAGTTTTGAACGGTAGAGTATTTAATCTGCGCCCCTTCCAGCGCCACCAGCTCCACCACGGCGGCATGAAGCTGATTCTTGTCCCGCTTGGGGGCGGTACATCCCTCCAGGTAGCTCACATAGGCCCCTTCCTCAGCGACAATTAGTGTCCGTTCGAATTGACCGGTATCCGCGGCATTAATTCGAAAATAGGTGGACAACTCCATCGGGCAGCGAACCCCCTTGGGGATAAAGCAAAACGAACCGTCAGTAAAGACAGCCGAGTTGAGTGTTGCAAAAAAGTTGTCTGTATAGGGAACAACCGAGCCGAGATACTTTTTGATCAACTCCGGATGATTATGTACTGCCTCTGAGAAAGAGCAGAAGATCACGCCAACCTTTGTCAGCTTCTCCTTAAAGGTGGTTGCGACTGAGACCGAGTCAACGACGGCATCCACCGCGACGCCGCTTAGACGCTCCTGCTCGGCCAGCGAAATCCCCAGCTTGTTGAACATGGCCCGCACCTCTGGATCAACCTCATCAAGACTTTTGGGGCCTGGCGTTTTGGGTTTTGGGGCAGAGTAGTAAATGATATCCTGGTAGTTGATCGGATCAAAGGACACGTTCTGCCAGTGGGGGGCATCATCCTGCAGGGTTAGCCAGTGACGATAGGCCTTGAGGCGCCATTCCAGCATAAATTCCGGTTCGTTTTTCTTCGCCGAAATCAGCCGGACGATATCTTCGTTTAGCCCGCGCGGCACCTCATCTGCATCCAGGTCGGTCACAAACCCGTATTGGTATTCCCGGTTGACAAGCTCGTTAATTTCTTTTTGAGCAGTAGCCATCGTCCCCTCCTACGATTACTTCCTAAAGATAAAATGTATACGACCCTTTATATCCCCGACCTTTTTGATCCTAATTGATCATAACGCCGACTTTCCATCGTTGTCAAGAGCACAATCGTGTCATAGAAAAACCTATTGACAAACACAACATATAAATTATACTATTCCCATAGGAATAGTGGTATATGTTTAATCTCTCTGTAAAAGTGGAGTATGGGATATTAGGGGTGTTGGCGCTCTGTCGCGATGAAGGGCCAATCCCTTTATCGGTTCGGGCGATTGCGGAACGAGAAGACCTATCCATCCGTTTTCTGGAACAGGCAATGGGTCTGCTCAAGGAAAAAGGGTTGATTGAGTCCGTTCGCGGGCCGCATGGAGGGTATCGGCTGACCCGTGAGCCAAAAGAAATAAAGCTGTCCGACGTTATTTTTGCGATAGAAGGAACCAGAAAACCAAGGGATTATGGCAAGGGTTTCCCTGCATCCTTTTCGCTAAAACCAAAAATTATAAACGAAATAATCGAGGGCGTAGAAACTGTCTTGGAGAACCACTTAGGCAAGATTAATTTCGATGATCTTGCTCGCCGCGCGAAGACCCTTGAAGGGGCCGAGGCGCTTATGTTCCACATATAAAGGCAGAATTAAGAATATAGAATTGAGAATTAAGAATGACCTTGGAAAGAATTTACCGTGGATGATATTGGTCTTATAATTCTGATTGGCATTACCTTCCTGGCCGCGATTGTAAATGGCGGTCTGGGATACGGATTTTCATCTACGGCCGTTCCGGTTGCCCTGGTTTTTTATGCCAATCGGGTTTTAAATCCTGCGATTGTCCTCCTTGAAATCGTTATTAATTTTTATATCCTCATCCTGCATTGGAAACAGGTTCGTCTCATCTTAAAAAAGATTTATCCCGTCTTAATCGGCGCAATTCCTGCCGTTCTTGTGGGGGCGTGGCTCCTTACTTCTATTGATTCGGCATGGACAAAATTGATTACCTTTAGCATTCTCCTCCCTTTGATTCTGTTGCAAGCGGGGGGTATCCGAATGCCGATTCAATCTGAAAAAATCGCC
>SBBA01000202.1 GCA_005239925.1 Candidatus Troglogloeales bacterium
GGGGCGAGCAATCTCAAAGGCTTGACAACATTGGGGTAAAGATTGCTCCCTTCGGTCAACAGGACAAAAGCAAGGGGTTTCGTTCAGACACAAGTGAGGGCAAAACACCTAAACCATCAGTACATTTCCTCATATTTTTGGTATAATTTAAGAACAACTGGTAAAAGGAGGGAAGGGGGGATCATGACGTTGTTGGCTTCTTTGTCTACCTGGGCTCGGGGGGCTGATTCAGACTTGCCCCCGCCGCTTACAGCATCCTCCCTCCCAACAATCCCCGCAAACGAGCCGGGGCCGCATTTTCTTGATGAAACTCAGCCTCATATGATGACGCCGCTGGTTGGTCGAGACGGCGAAATGGCCCTGCTCCTACAGCGATGGGAGTCCGCCAAAAACGGCAAGAAGCAAATGATATGGGTATGCGGCGAGCCCGGTGTCGGCAAATCACGCCTCGTCTACACATTAAAAACACGCGTTACAGCCGATCCCCACATCCTAATGCGATGCCAGTGCTCGCCCTTGCATACCCAAAGCCCCCTTTATCCTATCGTTGATTTATTGGAGCGATTTCTAAGGCTTGCCCGGGAAGACCCCCCGGATAAGAAGCTGGATACATTGGAAAATGCCCTGCGTCAACACCCTCTCAACCTCGAAGAAACCGTCCCGTTCTTGGCGGCGCTGTTGTCCATTCCACTCCCTGTAGACCGCTATCCCCCGCTTACCCTTTCACCGGAGATGCAGAAGAAACAGTCTTTCAAAACTGTGCTTGCCCTACTTTTTGCCCTGTCCTCCCAACAGCCCGTGTTGTTGATCGTCGAGGATATTCATTGGATTGATCCTTCTACAATGGAACTGTTAACGCTCCTGGTCGAAGAAAGGACGCCAACGCGCCTCTATACCCTCTTTACCTATCGTCCGGTCTTCGTTCCCCCATGGACGAGTTGCCCAGGGCTGACACAGATGACGCTGACCCATTTATCCCCGAATGAGGCCAGGCTGATGATCCATCGTGTGGCAAACAACAAGGTCCTACCAGCAGAGGTGGTACAACAGATCGTCACCACAACCGATGGGGTTCCTTTGTTTATTGAAGAGATGACCCGAATGATATTGGAATCCGGTCAGCTTAAGGATCGGGGTGATCGCTACGAACTCATGGGTTCGTTGGCCTCACTGGTGATGCCCACTACCCTGCAGGGCTCCCTGATGGCGCGATTGGATCGCCTGGGAAAAGGCAAAACCATTGCCCAAATGGGCGCGACGATCGGCAGGGAGTTTTTATATGATCTGCTTTGTGCCGTATCGAATCTGGACGAGGCTATATTGAATGCCGCGTTGAAGCGGCTCGTAGACGTTCAACTCCTCTATCAACAGGGCACGCATCCAAAAACAATCTATACCTTTAAGCACGCCCTCATCCGGGATATCGCCTACCAGTCGTTGCAAAAGAGCGATCGCAATCTCTATCATCAGCGGATTTCTAATGCCTTAATCGAGCGGTTTCCGGAGATTGTTGAGAATCAACCGGAGCTATTGGCGCAGCACTTCTTTGAAGCAGATATGCCCTCTAAGGCCGTTGACTGGTGGCTTCGCGCGGGCCGCCATGCCCTCCAACGATCGGCCAATATCGAGGCCATCGGCCACCTTGAGATGGCCCTCCGCCTGCTGGCTGATTTGCCAAACTCGCCGGAAAACCGCCATCGCGAACTGATCGCTCAGATGAGCCTGGGGCCTGCCCTGTGCGCCACGCGGGGGTATGCCGCAGCGGAAGTGGAACAGGCCTTTGGAAGGGCCCATGCGCTGTGTCAAGGGATGAGCGATGCGCCGGAGTTATTTCCCATTCAGTGGGGCCTGTGGGCCTTTTATGTTGTGCGGGCGTCCCTTGATCGCGCCTGGAAGATGGCCCAGACCATGATGCGCGCCGCCGAGGCAAAGGGCGATCCCAACCTGCTTTTAGAGGCCCATTTTGCTGTGGGACTGACCCACTACTTTTTGGGACAGCCTGTGGCGGCCATTGTACACCTGCGCCAGGTGATTGCATTGGACTCACCCGAACGCGATCGTTCCTTTACATTTCAGAGTGGACAGGACGCCGGGGTCTGCGGCTTAACCTACGCGGGGCTAACCCTCTGGCAGTTGGGCCATCTTGATGAAGCCCTGGAGATGAGCCGTAAGGCCGTTGACCTTGCGCGTCACATCAACCATCCTTTCAGCCTGGCCTACGCCTTAAATTTCGCCGCATGGCTCTGCCAGATGTGCCACAACGTGGAAGGGGCCAAGGTGTACTCCGAGGAGGAGATAGATCTGTCGAAAAAGCAGGGATTCTTCTGGGTTTCTCTTGGCTCAGTTATGTATGGCTGGGCAGAGGCTACGCAAGGTCAGGTGGAGGCGGGGCTTATGTCCATTCACCAGGGCTTGGGGGCCTACCGCGGGGCGGGCGCCCGGCTTTCGCAAACCTACCAATTGGCGGTTTGGGCAGAGACCTTACTCGGTACAAACCGGGCAGAAGAAGGCTTGCGACTGATTGATGAGGCCTTCGTGTCAATCACGGAAACCGGGGAGCGTTTCTGGGAAGGAGAGCTGCATCGGTTGTATGCCTTGCTCTTGCTTTCGCTCCCGTTGTCACAACGTGATGATGCGCTAAAGAGCCTACGAAAGGCCGTCGCGATCGCCCGTCAGCAGGAGTCCCCTATGGGGATGCTACGCGCCGCAATAGACCTTGCGCGAATGGCCGTCCATCCAGACGAGCGGGAGGAAGCGCGTGCGCTTCTGGTGGAAATCCTGCAGGTCTTTCCCCCAACAAAAACCGACTTCCCCGATCTGTGTGAGGCCAGGGCGCTTTTTGCAGACCTAACAACGGCGGCCTCATAGGTAGGAGAACGGGCATGGCTACCTTTTTAGAATCAAGCCATCAGGAGGAACAGAAGCTGCGTGGTAATATTGAACACGAGCTTCAGGCGCGCCTTCAGGCCGGGCATATTGTCAGTCAGGCGGAGAAAATCGTTAAAAATGCGATACAGCAGGCCTACTCGGACTTATTTCTGGCCAAGCGCATTTTCGACTTTTCGAATGATGCCATCTTAACCAAGGCAATCAACGGTACCATTACCAGTTGGAACCCTGGCGCTGAAAAGATGTACGGCTACAGCGCCGACGAAATTCTTTTCAAACCCATTGATATGATTGTACCGGATGAAAAAAAGGCAGCCTTCAATGAGATATTCAAACGGGTAGAATGCGGCCAGTTGATGAGTCCATTCGAGAGCATGGGGCTGCGTCGCGGCGGCACACCGATTGAGATATCCGTCAATGTCTTTCCCATTCTGGATGCCGATTGTGTCGTCGGGACAGGGATCATCGCTCGTGACGTCACCGAAATAAAACGCGAGGCACTGCTTCGCGAGCGATTGACGGCGGTGGAGTATGCCAATCGGGAGCTACAGGCCTTTGCCTATGGCGCATCGCACGATCTGCGTGCCCCTTTGCGACATGTGCAGCAACTGGTCGGATGGCTGAAAGAAGACTTACAGGACAAACTGACCGCGGAGTCGGTCCGCACCATGGAACTGCTAACCGACTGCGTCATGCGGATGGATCGGCTCCTGGTAGGGCTGCTGGACTATTCGCGTGCGGGACAGAGCAACTTGCCCATCGAAAAGGTTCCCGTCGCCTGTCTCATCAATGATATTATGGCAATCCTTACCCCCCCGAAGGGGTTTACGGTTCAGATAGAAAACGATCTTCCGACGCTGGAGACGTCATCCTGCGCATTGAGCCAGGTCTTTCGGAACCTCATTGACAATGCAATACAACACCACGATAAGACGGAGGGGGTCGTCCGAATTTACAGCCATGATGTTGACGATAATCGGGTCGAGTTCACGGTGGCAGACGATGGCCCCGGCATTCCAACCCAGTATCATGAGAAGATTTTTGAGATATTCCAAACGCTTGGCCCGCGAACCGCTAATCAGGGGGTGGGTGTCGGTCTGGCCCTGGTTCGAAAACAGGTTTACGCCGTGGGGGGCACGGTCACCGTTGAAAGTGGGGATGGGCGCGGGGCAGCGTTTCGGTTTACATGGCCGAAGAGGGCCGCAAAATAACCGAGAGGGTCAAAGGCAAGGGTTGGCGGAGGGGGTAGGATTCGAACCCACGATACCTTTCGGTATAACGGTTTTCAAGACCGCCGCCATCGGCCACTCGGCCACCCCTCCTCATTGTTTAGGGGCGACCCACCGGGTCGCCCCTACGGTCGCCACACCTTGTTGTAGGGGCAGGTCTTGTGCCTGCCCTTTGTAGGGCAACCACAAAGGTTGCCTCTCCCGTAATTGGGGCACGTTGCAACGTGCCCCTACACGATCCTCTCAACCCCGCCCATGTAGGGCCTTAACACCTCCGGAATCAGGACGGAACCATCGGCCTGCTGATTATTTTCCAAAATAGCGGCAACGGTTCTTCCAATGGCCAATCCAGAGCCATTTAACGTATGCAGGTGAATCACCTTGCCTGCCGAGGTGCGATAACGGATATCGGCCCGACGCGCCTGAAACGCCTCGAAATTGCTACAGGAAGAGATTTCACGAAACTTTCCCTGCGCGGGCATCCACACCTCAATATCGTATGTTTTTGCCGAGGCAAAACTCAAGTCGCCCGTGCAAAGGGCCACCACACGATAATGCAACTCTAACCTTTTTAAGACCTCCTCGGCATCCGATAAGAGCTGTTCTAACAATGTATAGGAACTCTCCACCGGCGAGAAGATCACCAGCTCCACCTTGTTAAACTGGTGCTGCCGAATCAACCCCCGCGTATCTTTTCCGTACGAGCCAGCCTCCCGCCGAAAGCAGGGGGTATAGGCCACATAAAAGATGGGGAGCTGCTCGTGGGATAAGATTTCGTTCCGATGAATATTGGTCAACGGCACCTCGCCCGTTGGAATCAGGAAGGCATCCTCGGCCCCGATATGAAACAGGTCCTCTTCAAACTTTGGAAGCTGCCCCGTGACGGTCATGCTCTCGCGATTCACAATGAGCGGCGGGATAATTTCCTTGTAGCGATGCTGGTGCAGGTCCAACATGAAGTTAATCAGCGCGCGTTCGAGCCGCGCCCCCAAGCCTTGATAGAGGGCATAGCGCGCCCCCGACATCTTGGCCGCGCGTTCGAAATCCAGGATGCCTAAACGCTCACCGATCTCCCAGTGCGGCCTGGGGGTGCAGGGAAACAATGGACGATGGCCCCATTGACGTATCTCAATATTCTCGTCCTCGTTCTTGCCAACCGGCACGGAGGCATGTGGAATATTCGGCACGGTTAAAAGAAATGCCGCGCCCTCTTCCTGCGCCGTTTTTATTTCGAGTTTTAATGTTTCAACCTGCTGCGACACCTGTTTCATTTCGGCAAGAATCGCATCGGTCGGCAACTGCTTTTTTTTGAGGGCGACAATCTCTTCAGAGGCCTTGTTCTTTCTGGCCTGCAGTCCCTCGATCTGAACCTTTAACTCCCGTTCGGTTTGATCCCACTTGATCCAGGCATCAAAAGAGATGCCTGCGCCCCGTTTTTCAATCTCTTTTTTAACCGTATTGATATCTTCTCGTAAGCGTTTCAATTCGAGCATAAAGGGCCTTTAGATTCTTTGTTGATGACATCTACGTTTTTCGCGTAGATAATTTATTCCGAATCAAGAATGAAGAATCAAGAATTAAGGTTTTAAAGGTTTTATTCATAAAGGCATCTCTAAAAACTGAAAGGCTAACCCCCCTACCCCCCTTATCAGGGGGGAAATGCGGCTTTCAGACTAAAGTCCCCCTGATAAAGAGGATTTAGGGGGTTTTTAGAGGTGCCCATAATTCTTAATTCGTAATTCTTAATTCATAAGTTTACCGCGACCAACGGAAGCTGTCTATTGGTTCCGCCCGTTGGCGGATTGGGTTCGATAGTCGAATTTATCATCTTGATCAAAGGGAGTCAATGAAGCTAATCCGGGTGCATTACCACGATCTCGGTTTTTTTCCGAAAAATCAAAAGAGGGGGTCATCTAGCGAGCGATGGGGTTGTGATCCGCTTGTCTGCAGGAGAGA
>SBBA01000154.1 GCA_005239925.1 Candidatus Troglogloeales bacterium
CAGCAAGCTCTGGATTTACCCCACCCTCTTTTACATTTAGAATATGACAGAAGAGGCAATTCTTTTTCTCGACCAACCCCTTCCCTTTGTCTATCACGGCAGGCGAGACATCCACCTGCGCCGCCGCGCCCTCTTTTCCAAGACTCAATATGTATGCCATTAAATAACGGATATCCTGCTCTGAAAGCGCGAAATTAGGCATCGGAGAATCGGGACGGATTGACTGTGGATTTTTAAGCCAGGCGTAAATCCATGCCGGCTGAAGACGCCCTGCGGCAAGCGATAGATTCGGCCCGACGATTCCACCTTCCCCTTTTTCAGAACTTTTGTGACACCCGTCACAGCCATAAATATCGGAGAAAAGCGCCTTCCCTTCCTCCACAGCGGCCTCAGATCGATCAAGACCAGAAACACGGACGGACGAGAAGCGATCCTCTTTAAGGGTCATGAGATAGGCAGCAACCGCGTTCGCCTCTTCGTCGGTAAAGTTAAAATTAGGCATCCGGGTTTTGGTAAGGGGAATAAAACCTACCGGACGAATACGGTCTGGATTTTTTAAAAATTGAACCAACCAATCGGAATTAAATTTTGATCCCTCATGTGAAAGGTCAGGCGCAATCTGGCGGTTACCCCTCTTAATATGGCAAACGGGGCATTGCCCCTCACCCACTTTTATGTCAGATAAGCGAACGCCCCTTGGATGTGGCGGGGCCTTTTGCAGGGCTCGTACGTAGGAGACAAGCAGCTTGATTTGATCGTTGGATAGGGTATGGCCCCAGGTCGGCATGGTCGGGGCCAGATCAACACCGGCGCCGCCCAGCTCAATGACTTTATAAATCTCTTCATCGGAGCGATCAACAATTTCGGCGTCGGTTAAATCGGCCGGAGACGGATCAAGATATTCGGCATTGACCCCATTCCCTTTTCCCGCCTTTCCATGACAGACGGCGCAGTAATGCTCAAACAGCGCCCGGCCATCCTTCTCCTCAGAAAAGGCGTCGCCTGGAAATAAAAAGAGCAAACCAACCAAGCCTACAACAATGCGTAAAGGGAATAAACGACTAATAGTCAAATTAGATTCCCTTCACACCGAACATAGGCGGCTACACCTCTCTCTATAAACAGGTGTTGATGAAACGCTTTGTTAGTAAGACGCATATCCTTCATCAAACAATCATTACGTGTAAAAACACCCACTATTCACCGCGACCGCAGGCGTCGTCACGCCCAACGGAAGCGGTTCACTCGCTGCCTCCGTCGAGGCTATTTTTTGGGAACATAGGGCGGATTGGCAATCGCGCGTAGATAAGATACGAGATCCCATCGGCCTTTTTCAGAGATAATATGCCCCCACGCAGGCATATTGACCGATTTGTTAATCCCCTGCCCACCTTTGGTAATGGCGTTAAACAACTGCTCGTCAGTACGATCGTTCATACCGTCTCCTGCCCGCTTTCCCTTGCCGTCGGTATGATTTCGCGGTTTCGGATCAAGCAACTTGGCAAGCTGGCCTTCCCCATCGCCTTTTAGTCCATGACAGGGTGTGCAATAGAACGTGTAAAGCGAACGCCCATGAGCAGGATCGCCTTGCTTAATGACTGCCTTACCGGTAAAGGACTGGAGCGCGCCAAGCTCATCGGCTGTCATGAACTCTCCTTTCCCTGCGGCAAAAGAAACGGAAACGATAGAAAAAAACAAAAGCGCTAGAAAACCACGAAATAATATCTGCATTAAATATCCCTCCCCAATTTGCTTACTCTACAATAAATTTGCCTCGCATTTCCATATGCACCGCACCGCAGTAGTTACTACAGTAAAAATCAAACGTCCCGCTTTTCGACGGCGTAAACTCCAACGTTGCGGCAACACCCCGCGGCAACAAGACCTGCGTCTGCTCCGCATAACCGTTAATGGCAAACCCATGCACCACATCGGCGTTGTCAATCATGTTCCCCTTCTCATCAATGTTTTGGAGGATAATTTTGACCGTCTCACCGGCATAGGCATAAACCTCATTAGGTGCAAACTGATGGCTGAAGGCGTTGACATAGACCTCTGCGCCACCGGCGCCCTCGAATGCGCCCGGCTTATGCGGCTTGGCCGGCCCATACGTCACCTTCACCCCCTTCTTGGCCGGCAGATCAAGCTCCCGACCCGCGGAAACAAAGGCCGCGCCGCCTTTCTTTACACCGGCATCCTTCACAGATGCTGCGGCAACCGCCACGACACCAAACGGTTCGCCTAAAACCGGCTGATGCGAAACCGTTTTGCCCGATGCCAAATCAATCACCTGAATATTGGTGGGGTTGACCACACCCGGCCCTACCTTCGCCTGCACCTTCTCAAACTGGCCGGTGGAATATTTATTCAACACAAGAAGCAGCTTGTCATCCGGCGAAATACCCAGATGGCCCGGACGCGACTGCACCGGATAGGTTTCGACGACCTTCTTTGTGGCCAGATCAATCTTTTTCACCACACTGCCCACAAAGGCCGACTGATAAGCAAATTTACCGGCAGAGTCCACAACCGCGTGGATCGGCACTGCGCCGGTGGTTACCTTGTCTGTGACTTTCTTACCGGCAATATCCAAAAATGCCATATTGCCCGAAAACTTATTGGAAATAAGCGCCCATTTGCCATCGGGTGTTGTGGCAATACCATGTGGATTATCCCCGCCGGACGGAATCGGTTCACCCACTTTAAAGGGATCAAGCGTAACCATCCAGACGACGCTATTGATATAGTCAGCAACCAGACAAGTTTTACCATCACGTGTAATGGCGGCATAAACCGGGGCAGCAGGCTTCTTGGGTAACGCGGCCGCTTCCACCTTCCCGGATGCCGTATCCACCTTGGCAATCTTGCCAGAAAGCTCGCCAGCAACACAAAGGGTTTTTCCGTCCGGTGTAATATCAAGATGACTGGGGCCAAACTGGGCGGGAAGGTCTACGCTCTTAGACACCGCAGACGATGCCAGATCAAAGGAAATCACCTTATTGGCCGCCTTATCTACGGCATAAAGATTTTTTCCGTCCGGACTACCGTTGCTGTTCCCCGTTTTGGCACCGCTTACAGCAGGGCCTCGAAGATCAACCCCGGCGGGAACCTCTTTGAGTAATTTCAGTGATGGGATACCAAAGACCAGGAGTTTGCCGTTATAACCACCGGCGGCATATCCGACAAACGGGTCTTCAGCAAAGGCGTTAGCGGACAAGAAAATTGAAAAAGAAAAAGAGACAACATAAAGCAGAACTTTTTTCATCTGAACCACCCTCCTCAGTCAATTTAAAAAAATTGTGTGGGTGCTTATACCACGCCGTAGCTAGGTTGTCAATAACTTTACTACCCCAAATGAGATATTTCTTTCTACTCACATTACTTGAACTTCTTTTGCTACTATTGTATCCTAATAACGTTGGGGCACTATTAGGGAGATCGGTCAATGAAAAGAAACAGAGGTAAGAGCTCATTTGAGCATTTAGAGGCAATCGTCGGGATAACGCAACGGTTAATTGATCAAGGTATGCTGGCCTACAACCAGCTTTATGGTTATCTTACGTTTGGGGGATGGGAGGCGGTTGTGGTTTCAGAAAGTCAGCATATTCGCCTCATGTGGAATGCCGCAGAGTCTCAGGTGGACGCCTCGTTATGCACCGCACCGCCCTGCAACCTGGCCTCGGAGTGGAAATCGGCTGGATCAAGCCCGGTCAAAGAGGGTACCCTCAAAGGGGCCTTTCAAAAGGGTTTTGACATCCTGGCAAAACAGTGCGGGTAAGAAGACCCGACCAGTCGCTATCCCCGCTACCCTCATCTACTGAATAGGTGCCATCCCCCCTCGGGGGAGAGGGCCAAGGTGAGGGAACATCACAGCCACCTAACCTTCCCTCCCAAGCGGGAGGGATTGGAGTGTCGCTACCATCTAACGGGTCTTTGGTCGGGACGACTGGATTTGAACCAGCGACCACTCCCACCCCAAGGGAGTGCGCTACCGGGCTGCGCTACGCCCCGACTTTATGACAACATCGCGTAAATCGCCTCTAATTCCCTTTTAACCATGCCCAGCGTATCTTGCGGAAGCTCCTGTAATGGCTTTCGTTCACTCAACTTTTTCTTGGCCCCGGAAATCGTCATGCCCTCTTTGTAGAGGAGCCGCTTGATTTCCAGAATCAGATCGATTTCTTTTTTTGTATAAACCCGCTGTCCGCCGTTATTCTTCTTAGGGTAAAGCGCCGGGAATTCCGATTCCCAAAAACGGAGCACAAAGGCCTTCAGCCCTGTAATGCGGCTGACCTCACCAATTTTGTAAAAGAGCTTTTCCGTCGAATTAAGAGTTTTCGACACGTTTCTTAAATCCCTGACTGGCCTTAAAACTAATGACCTTTCGCGGTGTAATCCCGATCTTTTGACCCGTTTTCGGATTGCGGCCGTTTCGTTCATTCTTCTTACGAACAACAAAGTTGCCAAATCCGGCCAGCTTCACCGTCTCGCCTTCCTTGAGTGTTTCCTTAATCAAATCGAGCATCATTTCGACCATCTGTCCAGAGTCTTTTCTGGCGATGCCTGTCCTTTCAAAAAGGGCGCTTGCAATATCTGCCTTTTTCATCTTAGTTTACATTCTCCATTAACCATCTTTTATACGCACTAGATATAAGGTTTGGGGAGGCTCAAAGTCAAGCAGAGTAAGAGATTCGAGGCCGCGTTGACCATTCATGTCATGTAAGGGAATGCCCGTATATTGAGGGAAAGATCGAAAAGAAAGGCTGTCCGTTTTAAGGGGTGTTTTTTGTGTTTGTTGTGCGGTATTATCTGAGATATGAGGGCTTTACGTATGTACGTGGACACTTCTGTTATAGGGGAGTGTTTTGATATTGAGTTTGCGAAATGGTCATTAGCGATGATGAATGACTTTAAAAAGGGCAAATACAAAGCGGTTTTATCGGATATGGTTGCCGCGGAAGTAGGGGATGCGCCTCCCATGGTTCAAGAACAATACAGTGAACTCCTATCCCTTTCACCCGAGATTATTGGAATCAGTGAAGAGGCGCTTGCGCTAGTAGATGCATACAGCGAGAGAAGGGTTCTTTCTCCTAAATTTCTGGATGATATGCGGCACATTGCATAGCTACGGTGGCTGACGTAGATGTTCTGGTGAGCTGGAATTTTAAACATATTGTCCATCTGGATAAGATACGGCTTTTTAATGCCGTGAATTTAGAGAAGGGATACAAACCCCTTCAGATTTATTCTCCACGTGAGGTATCGAGTTATGAAGAAGAAATTGATTAAAGCGGTTGATATGGTTCGTAAGATTCGGGACAAGCATTACGAGCAGCTGAAGGATAAGCCCCTAACGGAGCAGGTTAAGTTCTACAGGAAGAAGGCTGAGTCCGTAAACGAGCAGTTCCTTCAGAAAAAAATCAAATAGCGCAAAGCAGGCCCCCTCTCCGGATGTCCGCAAGGCAGGCCGTGTTGTTTATCTTGCCAAGCGCTTTCGCTCATTGGCATCCAGATACATCTTTCGAATCCGAATGTTTTTCGGCGTCACCTCTACCAACTCATCCTCGCCAATGTAGTCCAGCGAGTGCTCCAGACTCATGTCACGAGGAACATTCAGGGCGTCCACGCTTCGGGTTTGCGCGGCACGAAAATTGGTAAGATGCTTGGCCTTGCACACATTGACGACAATGTCTTCATCCTTGGAGTTTTGCCCGACCACCATTCCCGCATAGACATCGATGCCATCTCCAATAAAAAGGGTGCCGCGACCCTGCGCGCCAATTAGGCCATAGAAATTAGAAACGCCCCCCTCCGATGCCACAAGCGACCCGTGTGGATTGGCATAAAGCTCGCCTTTAAACGGCTCATACCCCAGAAAGATACTGTTCATCAGGCCGCTTCCTTTCGTTGCCGTCAGAAAACGATTGCGTATGCCAATCAGTCCGCGCGTGGGAATAGTGAAGTGAAGGTAAGTGTCCCCCCGATCTACACGCATATCCTGCATTTGCCCCAGACGCTTGCCCATCATTTCGATCACCGTGCCCGCATAGGCATCCGGGACCTGAATCGAAACCGCTTCCATCGGCTCCATTTTTTTCCCATCAACTTCCTTGAAGATCACCTGGGGTTTCGAGACCTCGATTTCATACCCTTCACGACGCATTTTTTCGATCAGAATACTAAGATGCAACTCTCCCCGGCCCGATACAATCCAGCGGTCGGTGGCGCCGGTTTCTGTAATCTGCAACGCCACGTCCGTTTCCAACTCCTTGTTCAATCGGTCCCTTACCATACGCGAGGTTGTGTATTGGCCTTCTTTTCCAAAAAAGGGAGACGTATTGACACCAAACGTCATCTTCACCGTTGGCTCATCAATCTTGATGGTGGGTAACGGCGTGGGATCGTTTACATCGGCAATCGTTTCTCCAATTGAAATATCCGGAATACCGGCAATGGCAACAATATCCCCCGCGCCCGCCTCGTCAACC
Organism: Candidatus Troglogloeales bacterium; assembly: GCA_005239925.1. Taxonomy (GTDB): domain Bacteria; phylum Nitrospirota; class Nitrospiria; order SBBL01; family SBBA01; genus SBBA01. Next base: position 6,489 of record SBBA01000154.1, read on the forward strand.
TCCACCCGATTCAGGCCGCTAAACAGCATGACCGCGGTAATTTGCTCTTTTTTCACCTCACCCGCGCGGTTAATGTGGGCAACCTGCATTCCTTTTTTGATTGCCCCTGAAAAAATACGGCCAATGGCGATTTTGCCCTTGTAATTGTCGTAAGAAAGATTCACGGAGAGCATCTTTAATTTTGCCTCCTGGTCTATATCGAGGGTGGGAATATACGATACAATTTCTTCAAAAAGCGGTTCGACGCTTTTCATTTCGGTCAAGTCCGGCGAGTGCCCCGCCACACCCTGCAAGCCGGAGGCATAGATCACGGGAAAGTTGGCCTGGGTATCCGAGGCGCCCAACTCGACAAATAGATCGAAGGTTTGATTTAGGGCCCATTGTGGCCGGGCCGCCGGCTTATCAACTTTATTGATCACCAGAATCGCCTTATGCCCCGCCTCCAACGCCTTCTTTAGAACAAACTTGGTCTGCGGCATCGGCCCTTCCTTGGCGTCCACCAATAGTAGGACGCCGTCCACCATTTTCATGATCCGTTCGACCTCGCCGCCAAAGTCGGCATGCCCCGGTGTATCCACAATGTTGATCTTGTAGTCTTTGTACTGAATCGCGGCGTTTTTGGAAAAAATAGTAATTCCGCGTTCCCGTTCCAACTCGTTGGAGTCCATAATCAGCTCGTTGATGGCGTCCGTTTTAATCTTAAAATTATCGGACTGCTTGAGCAGGGCGTCCACCAACGTGGTCTTGCCGTGATCAACATGGGCAATAATAGCAATGTTTCTTAGTTTCATTTTATCGGACCTCTTTAATGTTTTATGTTTATGGAAGAAGCGTAAAGAAAAAGGGCGAACCGGGAAGGCCCGCCCTTTCACTTTATTCTAGGAATGTTTTAATGCGCAGACGCTTGGCATACCCTTCACGGAACCTATCGGCCTTCTCTTGACGATACTATAATGCTACGCTCACCTTGGGGTCAAATTTCGTTTTCCGCTCCCAATCGCTAACCAGGCAACGCCCCCATGTTTCGTCTAATGGCTAATCTGCGGGGAACGGTCTCCGTTTTCAAAAAAGATCTATATCGTATAAAACACTTGACAGGTTGATATAGTGTACATACAATAAAGTTCGTGGAGCTTGTCTTTGATTCGGCCAAGAACGCCCGCAACATCGTAGATCGTGGGCTGTCCTTTGAGCAGGTGGCCGAGTTTGATTTTGAGGGTGCCATTTTCTCTGTAGATACCCGACACGAGTACGGAGAAACGCGCTACCGTGCATTAGGCTTTCTCGATGGCCGGCTCCATGCGCTGGTATTTGTAGAAACCCTGAAGGGCATTCGAGTCATCAGTTTCCGCAAAGCAAACAAGCGTGAGGTGCGATACTATGAACAAGCAACCCAATCCTGAATTAATCGACAGCGAGAACCCGGAATGGACGGATGAGGAGGCCCAGCGTGCCGTCCCATTTTCCAGGCTTCCCGCTCTGTTGCAAGCCAAATTGCGCGGACGCCCCAAGGCCGTTGTGACCAAGGAGCGCATCACGATCCGCCTGTCGAAAGAAGTGGTTCAACGTTTTCGTGCCACGGGTGGTGGCTGGCAAACACGAGTTGATGCAGCGCTCAAAGATTGGCTAAAGTCTCATCGGCCCGCAAAGATTTAACTCGGTATCGTCCTTCTTTGACCTCGTTTTCTGCTTTCTTGAGCTGACGCATCAGTGGTTTATCGCTTTGTATTTCGTCCATCTCCGCATCATCAACAAAGGCTTCCTGGGAGAGGTAAGAAACGGTTGCATACTCCAAAAAGTTGGAGATCGTTCTCTTTGAGCCGTCTGCAGCCGTTTTTATCAATTGGTATGGGCTATCGTCTACTCGCAAGGCAATGGTCTTTGACATCTTTTCCCTTTTTTTCCAAATGTATTCAATTTTATTCAGAAAGTCAAATTCCCATGCTTAATCAGAGTTGAAAGATTTTCCTAAAGAAGGCTTTAGCTTAACAATTCAGCGATATGCTTCACCGCGACCTTTCCCTTTAATCCGTTTTTGAGTTGGATCATACAGGCAGGACAGGAGGTTGCGACGATTTCTGCACCGCTCTCTTCAATACCCCGACGCTTTCGTTCAAAAATCTTTTCCGACAACTCCGGGTTTTTAATGCAGAAGGTTCCCGCCCCCCCCGCACAACGATCGGCATCGGGCATCTCGACATATTCAAAGCCGGGATGACGACGCAATAACTCCCTCGGTTCCTGATGCACCCCCGCCGCCCTTAAATGACAGGAGGAGTGATAAGTGACTTTTATCTTTTTTGTTTTATTTCGTTTGATGGCGCCCGTTCTTCCACTACCAACAGGCGTGACGCCGACGGCAGGCGCCATTCCCTTGTTATCCCCCGTGAGGGGCAACATTTCTGTAATATGGGCCACTTTCTTGGCAACACGTTTGGCCTTTTCATGATAGTCCCCCTCCGTCAGGATTTTGGGATAGTCCTTCAACATCAGGGTACAGGAGGCGCAGCCGGTAACAATTTTGTCATAGGCATCCAGGGCGTCAATATTAAACCGTGCGTTCTCGCGAACCCGGTTCATATGGCCATAGGTCGCAATCGGCGTTCCCGAACAACGCTGCGGAGGCAACGCGACCTTCATCCGCAGTTTGTCCTCCAGGAGATGAATAACGGCATCCCCAACGCCATCATCAAAATAGTTGGCCGCGCAGCCATGAAAATAGGCGACCTCGCCTTTGGTTTTCGTCAAACGGGAATAACGATCTCTTAAATGCGTTCGAGCGAATCTCGGCAAAACCATATTGGCCGGAATGCGCGCCGTCGGGGCCAGCCGCTTTAAAAAAGGGCGGGTGATCATCTCAATTACAATACGCCCCAACTTATTGTCCCAGAGGAACTGTGTGTAGGCCGCACACTTCAGCAGGCCTGCAAAAAGGGCGGGGTGATTGTGTTGCAAATCAAAAATCGCGCCGGCCACCGGATTGGGGTGCTTCTCGCGCCGCTTCATCACCTCTTCGGAGACATCGATGCCGGCGGGGCAGACCACACGGCACGATTTACAGTTGATGCAGGCCTCCACCACGCGGGACGACTTTTCATACGTATAATCAGCGTCAGTCACCACATGAAACCAGCCACGGGCGCTGTTAGACTCTTCTCCGACGACATCATAAACCGGACAAACCGAGTTGCATTTCCCACAGGTGGCGCACTGCTTTGAAAGCCGTTCGATATCAATCCCCGCCGTAAAAGGGGTCTCGGAAATTTTCACGCCGGGATTTAAAATGGAATCGGGATCAAACAAGGCCTTGGTCTTTTTAAACAGGCCATACAGTTCAGGCCCATAGAGTTGAGGCAGCATCTCCGCGCGCACACGGCCATCGCCATGTTCTCCGCAGATGGAGCCGCCAAAATGCTCGATGACCGTTTCATGAATTTTATGGTACAGAAAAACCATTTTATTAAAATCATTTTCGTCAGATAAACAGAGCAGCGGATTGATATGGGCATTGCCGTTTCCGATATGGCCGTAGATCGCCACGGGAACCTTCTGATCGAGAAAAAGCCGATCCAGATAGGCAATCAGTTGGGGAATCCGATGGGCCGCCACCACCACGTCGTCGGCAAAATTCACCGGTTTCTTCTTGAGATCGTACTGATACAGTGTGGGGTACATGGCCTTCCTGACCTGCCAGAGCTTGGCCTGATTGGCCTCGCCAAACCCCACTGTCATGGGCGCGCTTAAATCATAGCGGCGCATTTTTTGCTCCGTGGTTGCCATCCGGAAAGCCGCCTCCTGATCAAACTCCACAAGGAGCAGGGCCTGGGTACCTTGTGGAAAATTGAATCCTTGCCGAGCAACAAGATTAAGGGAGTTTTTGTCCATCATCTCCAAAGCGCTGGGGGAAAGGGGAAGGATATCGTTCACCGCATCGCCAATATCGGTAAGCCGGTCAAAATAGATCAGCCCCGTCGCAATGTCTGTGGGCCGCGGGTGAAGCCTTATCTTGGCCTCCGTGGTCAGCCCCAATGTCCCCTCGCTGCCGATGAAGAGTTGGTGCAGCGGGATTTTGTTCTGGGCCAATCCCTCTGCGATGGCAAAAAGGTTATACCCCGCCGCGTTCTTGGACACGATCCGCCTTTTTGAAAGAATCATCTCCCTGTTTTGTTGAATGAGGGCAATCCATTCTCCAATAAACGGGTTCTGCTTTACCATGATTTTAAAAGTGGTATCGGTGGGGGCGTATTCCCTCGCGGTGATCCAGTTTCCGTTGTGGAGCAAGACCTGCATCTCGATCACATTGTCTTTTGTGGCGCCATATTTGAGCGTGTGGGGGCCGGCGGCATTGTTGCCCAGCATCCCGCCGAGTTTGCACATATCCCCGCTGGAAGGGTCCGGCGCAAACATCAGTCCTTTTTTGGCCAGGGCGCGATTCAACTGGGCGTAGACGATGCCGGGTTCCACCCGTGCCCAGTGATCCCGTTGATTCACTTCGATGATTTTATTCATCCGTGAGAATTCGAGGATCATCCCTGCTCCGACGGCGTTACCGGTGACATTGGTCCCGCCGCTTCGGGCCGTGACGGAAACCCTTGCCACGCGGGCATACCGAAGCGCCTTTTCAAGATCGTCCGGTGACTCAATCAGAACGACGGCCTTGGGGGGAACCTTATAGATGCTGGCGTCAATGGAATAGGCTGTGATGGCCGGGGCATCGGCCAATACCTTGTTGGCACCTAGGGCCTGTTCTAAATCGTTTAGGTGAAAGGGCATGATTGATTATAAGCCGAAGTGTGGGAAAGTACAAAGAGAGGTAAGAATGTCCATACCCATTGCCGTTGGAGGGAGTAGAATATCCTTGTAAAACGTACCGTAAGACTCTACAATACCCCAAAACTTTTAGAGGTATGATATGTCCCATCTTTCGACAGAGGCCCTCGTCCTCTCAACACTGCGTTTGGGCGAGGCCGACAAACTAATCACTTTTTTCACGTTGACGCGCGGCAAGATCGCCGGGGTTGCCAAGGGGGCGCGCCGATTTAAGAATCGGTTTGGCGCTGCGTTGGAGCCGTTTACTCAGTGTCATCTGGTCGCGTTTGAAAAAACGCAAAACAAGTTAGTTCGCATCAATCAGGTTGACATCCTTCACTCGTTTCAAAAATTGAGGGACGACTGGGATACCATTGAATTGGGTACGCAAATGGCGCGTCTGGTATTGCGAATGACGCCGGAAGAGCAGCCGCATCCGGCCATCTACCACCTCCTGCAGGAGGCCTTAGCCTTTTTGGAAACAGGACTGGATCGCTCCCTCTCCTTTATCCTATTTATGGTCAAGCTCATCGAAGAATGTGGCTTTCAACCTCAATGGACTATCTGTAGTGGTGGCACCGGCCACGGTGGTGGCACCACCTTCTCTCATAGGGAAGGGGGAATTTTATGTGATCGATGTGCGACGAGGGACGCCGCCTCGGTGGGGATTTCTGCCGACGCGTTACAATTTCTTCAGACCGTGTCTGCAGCCGACTTTCGATCCGGCCACAGTCAGTCTCCTTCCATTCTTGTTAAGAGAGAAGTGGAAACCCTTTTAAGAGACTACATCACCTACATGATCGGGTCTAAGAAGCGGGGAAGATGGTAAATTCCTTAACCTCCGGACAAACGATGGATCTGTCTTGGCCCTCGGTTTCTATTTCCCTGTGATGGTTTATGGGGGGCACGGGGGCCTGAACCAACCGTGTGGCGAGAGTTAGATCGAAAATCGCCTTTTTTAAAGGGCGCCCCCCCGGCTGGGGTCGCACCCCTCGCAGGGGGCGCACCCTTCGCAGGGGTCGTACCCTTTTTCTTAAAGTCCCCACGTCCTGCACGGGTCGCACCCCCGGCAGAGGCAGAGCCTCTCGCGTGGGACGAACCTCTCGATCCCGTGCCTCTCGAATGGGCCCCACGTCCCGCAGGTGGCCCACCCTTATGGGGTGCACTGCCTGAGGCGTCTGGTACCGTGTAATCAAAACTGGAAAGAATTTGCCGGGGCAGGGTCTGCCCCATCATCCGCTCGATGGTTCGCACCATTCCCTCGTCTTCCGGCGTCACCAGCGTAAAGGCCTCCCCGGTTTTCTCCGCTCGGCCAGTACGCCCCACCCGATGAATATAGGCATCCGCCGTATTGGGTATATCATAATTAATAACGTGTGAAATCGATGAAACATCGATCCCTCGCGCGGCAATATCGGTCGCAACCATCACCTGATATTGGCCGCTCTTAAAGCCACGGATGGCCGACAGCCTCTGGCTCTGACTCTTGTTGCTGTGCAAGGTAGTCACCTTGTGTCCGGCCTGTTCAATTTGTGGCCCCAACCGTTCAGCGCGATGTTTCGTCCGGGTAAAAATGAGCACCGACTCCGTCGTCGTGCGTGATAGCAAGGAAATCAGCAGCGTGGCCTTTAGGTGCATCGGCACGGGATAGATGGCATGGGTGATAGTATGCACCGGACGATTTAACCCCACCTCGATGCGTTGCGGGTTCTGCATCGTCTTGGCGGCAAGCTCCGCAATTTCAGGGGCAAAGGTCGCGGAGAAGAGGAGGGTCTGCCGTTTAGAGGACACCTCTTTTAAAATCGTGGTTACCGCCGGAAGAAAACCCATGTCGAGCATCCGATCCGCTTCGTCCAGCACCAGTAGCTCCACGCTGCCCAATTTGGCATAACGTTGGCGAACATGATCCAAGAGCCTTCCAGGACAGGTCACCAGTATCTCGACCCCGGATTTTAAGGCCCTAATCTGCGCCACGGGAGAAACACCGCCATAGATTGTCGCGCTCTTTATCTTGGTTTTGGCACCCAACTCCCGAATCAGTTCGTGAATTTGTTCCGCCAATTCACGGGTAGGGGTAATAATCAGCGCACGGGTTTGGCCGTGGGCGCCGCTTTGCAATAACTTCTGAAGAATTGGCAGGACAAACGCGGCGGTCTTTCCCGTACCCGTCTGCGCAATGCCGATTAAGTCTGCCCCGGAGAGTGCCAGCGGGATCGCCGCGGCCTGAATGGGGGTAGGGGTGGTATATCCCGAATGGGTCACCCCGGCTAATAAACGTGGATCTAAATTAAATGATTCAAAACTGGTCAATTGATTTCCCTTTCTTTTCCGCTACGAGCTCGCTACGAGTCCGCTACGAGCGGAGGCGAATGGAGCCCTCCCGTTGGTCGGTCTGGGCCTACTGATGTCGTTACACAAAAATTATCTACGCAAAAAACACAGATGTTACTAACAGAGAGTCTAAACAACCCAATACGAGGCCAATGGCTTACAATTGCCCGATGGCCTCCATGACCTTGTCAACAATCTTTTGGGAAGTTTCAATCGACGCGGAAAGGGTATAGGCGTATGATAGATCAATTGGTGCACCGAAAACAATCTCGGTCGTCTTCCCCATTTTGGGGAGGATAGACCCTTTGGGTAAGATCTGATCTACGCCACGAACGCGCACGGGAATCACCTTTTGCGGACGGGCGTCATAGATGATCTTTCCCACCCCGGCCTTTCCTCTTTGTAATTGACCGGTAGTGGAGCGGGTTCCTTCGGGGGCAATCAGCACCACCGAGCTTTGCAGCAGATCAACCATTTTCTGAATGGATTTTAAATCCCCTTTTCCCCGTCGCACCGGAAAGGCCCCCCAGGAGGCAATGATGTTGCGGATGATTGGGAATTTAAAAAGCTCTTCTTTCGCGGGGGCCCGCCACCAGATCGGAGAAAAGAAGGGATAAGCCGTCACACCCACCAGAAAAGGATCAATCGCGGAGATGTGATTATATAGAAGCATCACGCCCGCCTCTCCCTTTTTGGGAATATTCTCCGATCCTTTGACCACCACACGGTTAAGGCCCTTGAAGATCAGCCACCAGAAGGCCAGCCCTATCGCATGCCAGCAATGAATTAAAAATCCCGGATTCCGTTTCATGAACAACCTTTCAGTCAACCCTCCGGACGCGATCCTACCCGTTCTGACCAAAAAAATAAATATTTTAGAATTTTTAAACATCTGCACTTTCCTATTGTCTAACTAAATAGAGGGGCAAGAAAAAGCTAATCGCCCCTAAAAATGATTCACCCCAAAGGGAACTACCTAAGGGGGGCAGAGAGAAAGGAGACTCAGATGAAGACGTTTAACATTAAAAATATCAAGAGGCTGTTTGTATTGATGACCAGCATGGCCTGGCTGTTGGGCTGCGGGGTGGACTTCACAAAGACCAATGCGACATCAGGCCTAACAGAGGCAGAGATGATTGCCGATGCATTCCAGAAGGGAAGCCAAAAAACGACCTTTCTTATAACCGACGCCCCCAGTGATGATTTCAAAAGCGTGATGGTGGATATTTTAAGCCCCATTGTCCTTACCATGGATAGCGGCGCGATTGTTAATGTTCCATTTCCCGACAATCTGCCGATCCGGGTGGATTTGCTGGAGTTGGACGGCGTCAGCGATCTCCTGGCTAACGCGGATATCCCCGCAGGAATCATCAGCAAGGTCGCGTTGACGCTGGCAAGTCCAGAAATTGTCCTTCTGGATGGCACCGTGTTGCATAGCGGAGATATCGATCTGCCCAACCCTGTGCTCACCATCACACCTGCGGATGCTATTGTTGTTCCGGGTGGTGAAGGGATTACCGTGCAGATTGATGTTGACGTTGAGAATTCCATCAAAATCGATGTGACGGGCACGGGACGGCCGATCTTCAGGCCCGTGGGGAGTGTCGTTCGCGTCAATGAGGCCGAGCCTGAAGGGATTGAGGTCAGACAGGTCAAGGGGGAGGTGGTTCGTATCCCTGGGATTCCCGGCAACCCCAAAAGTTTTCTGTTAAAACACCGCGGCCGTCGCCATTTTATACCGGTGGATGCCGATGCCGCCATGATCAAGAAATTCAATGAAGACGCCACATTTGATGCCTTAGAGCCGGGCCAGTTGGTGGAGGTCGGCGGGATCATCCAGCGCCATGTCCTGAAGGCGCGCTATGTGTTTATCCTTCCACGGGATCATCGGGCGCTGCACGGGATCATTCACGATTTAACGGCCACCTCGTTTGATCTTGTGCTCTTAAAGAAACACCCCGAAGGGGCGGCCGATCTGGAC
>SBBA01000087.1 GCA_005239925.1 Candidatus Troglogloeales bacterium
GTTTTAGCCGATTGGATCATCGTGCCATACCGTAGCTCGGCGGCCTTGCCCAGGTCCCCTACCCGTTCCGCCTGCTCCGCCTGTTGACGCGCGTCTTCCATCTTGGCCGTAATTTCACGGATTTTGGAAATAGCCGCCTTTTCCTGCATCCAGTGGGCCGATAGCCGTTCTTCTTTTTCTTTTAAAACGGCAATCTCCCCCTCGATTTTTAATAGACGTTCCCGCGCCGCCTCTTGCTCCTCTTTTCCCACCACCGATCGCGATCCCTCTATTTCCGTTTTGATCGCCTCACGTTCAATCTCCATCTGACGCATCTTTCTTATAATCTCGTCCAACTCGGTGGGCATGGAATCAATCTCCATGCGAAGATGAGACGCCGCTTCATCAATTAGATCAATCGCCTTATCAGGCAAAAATCGATCTGCGATATACCGGTGTGACAGGGTGCTCGCGGCAACCAATGCAGCATCCTGAATCCGCACGCCATGATGCACTTCATATCGCTCTTTTAGGCCACGCAGGATCGAGACCGTTTGCTCCACGGTCGGTTCGCAAACCATAACCGGCTGAAAACGCCGCTCCAACGCGGCATCCTTTTCAATATGTTTGCGATACTCATCCGTCGTGGTCGCGCCCACCACCCGAAGCTCTCCGCGAGAAAGCGGCGGCTTTAACATGTTGGAGGCGTCAATGGCCCCTTCTGCAGCGCCCGCACCCACCAGTGTGTGCAGCTCATCAATAAATAAAATCACCCTCCCCTGCGCATCAATCACCTCTTTAATGACCGCCTTGAGACGCTCTTCAAACTCACCCCGAAACTTTGCGCCGGCAATCAGCCCCCCCATGTCCAGCGCGTGCACGCGTTTGTCTTTCAGCCCCTCCGGAACGTCGCCGGAGACAATCCGTTGCGCCAATCCCTCTGCAATGGCCGTTTTTCCGACACCCGGCTCCCCTATCAGTACTGGATTATTCTTGGTGCGTCGGGAAAGCACCTGAATCACACGTCGAATTTCGTCATCGCGGCCAATGACCGGATCAAGTCGTCCACGACGGGCCAGATCGGTCAGGTTGCGAGAGAAGCGATCCAGGGCACGATATTTTTCTTCTGGAGTGGCATCGGTCACCCGATGCGAGCCACGGATATTGACCAATGCCGACAAGACCTTTTCCCGTTCAATCCCCTCTTTTTGAAGCAGCGGATGCAGGCCTCCTTTTTCAGAAAGGAGCGCTAGAAAAAGGTGTTCCGTGCTCACATATTCGTCTTTGAGGGATTCAGCTTCTTTCTCCGCGCGATTGAATAATGCAACAATCCCAGCAGAGGCATAGAGCACCCCCACGGCACCGGGGCCAGAGACCTCAGGGATTTTCCGGGCCGCCTCCTTTAATTGGGTATGCAGGGCCTCAACAGAGACGCCCATCTTTTTTAGTAGCGCCGGGACGATCCCTTCGTGCTGTGTCAGCAGCGACAAGGCGATATGTACCTCGTCCACCTGCTGATGACCCAGTCTTTCGGCAATCCGTTGCGCCTCGGTAAAGGCCTCCTGGGCCTTTAATGTCAGTCTATCCATTCTCATTGATTAAATCCTTGTGTAACTTAATTATAAAATAAGCTGGAATAAATAAAAATCAACCCCTTCTCTATCTTCATAGTTCTTGAATATCGTGCTCTTCTTGCGCTTCCCATGCCCCTTCGTCAACCTCTTCCTGTTTTTTGTGGTCTCTCATCCCCTCTACAACCAGTGTAAACTCACCTAATATTTTTCTTCCTTTGAAGGTCTGCAGAACAGTTTCAACTTCTCCACGAGCTATTTCTTCAAATTTCTTTGTGATCTCTCGACAAACTGCAACGCGCCGATTCCCTAAGAAACTACGAATCTCCTCAAGGAGGGAGACGATGCGATAAGGCGACTCATAGAAGATAACTGTTCGAGGCTCTGACTCCAACGCCATCATTCGTTTTGCGCGGGCCCCTTTTTTGCGGGGCAGAAAGCCCTCAAAAATGAATCGGTCAGAAGGAAGGCCCGATACGGATAAAGCAGCAATAACGGCGGTAGCGCCAGGAATGGGCGTGATCGTAATGCCAGCCAAAATCGCCTGATTAATCAGAAAATATCCCGGATCAGAAACGGTGGGCGTTCCTGCATCCACCACCAGGGCTATGGACTCTCCCGCTTGCAGCCGCGAGATTAAAACAGGCGCCTTTTCTTCCTTGTTAAAGTCATGATAACTGGTTAAGTGGGTATCAATCTCATAGTGGGTTAACAGTTTTTTGGTATGGCGGGTATCTTCCGCCGCAATGAGGGTCACCTCTTTTAAGAGGCGTATGGCGCGGAAAGAGATGTCCTCAAGATTACCGATAGGCGTACTGATAATGTAAAGTGTCCCAGACATGGGGCCACTTTACCGGTTGGGTGATTTTTTAGCAATATCAACGCCAGCCAATGACACTTTCTTTTCCTTTGTTACATACCAAAACCCGATCTGGATAATCGGTAAACACACCGTCCACCCCTAAGCGCTGCATTCGGGCAATATCTTCAGGACGATTCACCGTAAAAACGAAGACCTTTAGCCCACGGGCGTGAGCCTCTTCAACCAACTTAGAATCAATGAGCTTAATGGATATATGAGCTGAATATAACCTCAAGTCTGAGGCAAACAGCGCATTATCAATGGGCAAATCTTCTATTAAAGCCCCTATTTTGACATGGCGGTCTAACTTGCGGGCACGTGCAAGTTCACTATGATCGAAGGAGGAGATCAGAACAAGCTCGCTCGGCCACCCCAATTTTGCCAAGAATGCCACAACAGGCTCAGCCGTTCCTGGCCCTTTTAATTCAATGTTAATTCCAGCACGTTTATTGACAGCCTCAAATATCTCTTCTAGGGTTGGGATTTTTTCGCCCTGGCCGGCATCGAGCTTCCTTAAGCCATCGAAGCTCTGTTCCATAATCAACCCCGTTCCGTTAGTTGTCCGTTCAAGGCAATCATCATGGAAGACCATCAGTTGTCCGTCAACGTAATAGACATCTATCTCCACGCAAGAAGCCCCCAACTCCAACGCCTTGGCGATGGAAGCAACTGTGTTTTCCGGGGCGTGCCCCATTGCGCCTCTATGACCGATACAGAGCATTATAACTCACCTAGGAGGGCGCCTCTAAAAACTGCACTTCGACAGACTCAGTGCAAACGGATGTGATTGTAAATCAACGCGTTGTCCGTTCGTGCTAAGCTTATCGAAGCATGAACAGAGAGATATTAGAGTCGCCCATAACTTATTTAAAAATTATCGGTAGCACAATCAATCATTATGATACCAATTCCAAAACTCACTCCGTGAGACAGATATTGTCTTTAGTATTCTTGAGAGCTTGGCATTGTAGCATTTTTGGCTGGGGTGTTGATGCACTGTAAAGGGCTGCCCTAGACGATTTTTACCGACAAGAATGGAACCTCTTTCTCTCAACTCAACGCTGAAATATCTCAGCATCTTGATTAAGTCTTTGTAAGTAAGATCAGGAAGAGAGGGTTGATTCACGCAACTTCGAGTATAGTGAGGACTTTCTCTTTGAGTTGGCCTTTTACATTATCGCCATATTCATCGAGCATAACTGCAATGGCTTCCAGTAGACTTGCCCTTGCGCCTTCCCTTGTATTACCCGAAGCAACGGCATTGACCGCGTCACAGTAAGCAATGACCTCATTTTCTGTTTCCTCATAACTAACGTAGAGCGGATATTTCATGATTAGAACCTTTCATGAATTGTTTAATGTAAGGATACAGAAAATCAGAACCATTTACAATTATTAATGCTCGGCAAGCCCATTAGCACTTTCCATGTGTCACACTCTTTAACTTTTTACCCCCTTGAGCAAGGGCAAGTCAAATTTTCATCAAAAATAAAGTTATTGAAAAAAGTAACAAAATCATATATAACTCTCCCACGAGAAGAGCAAACAGGAACTGTATCGTTTTCCCCTGCGGACACCTGACGGAAAAGCCAAAAGGCTTCAATCCCACACCTCAATCGCTTAAAAACAACTTAAAATGCCATTAGAATATCAATATATTACAAAAGCGCACGAGTGCGAATTAGCCATTGCAGCCCTTTCTACGACCACCATGATGGGCGTGGACATTGAAAGCGACTCGCTCTACCACTATCAGGAAAAGGTCTCCCTCATTCAAATTTCAGGTGGGGATAAACATTATATATTCGACCCGCTTGTTTTGGATTCGGTATTGGGACTGGCGCCCCTTTTTGAAAATCGATCCATCTTAAAAATATTCCACGGAGCAGAATACGATATTACATCACTAAAACGGGATTTTGATTTCAAGATCGGCCCTGTTTTTGATACCGCCCTGGCCGCACGTGCCATTGGGATGACCCAATGGTCACTTAAAGAGGTGGTCGCTCGCTTTTTCAACGTCACCCTCTCCAAGGCACATCAGAAATCGAATTGGTCCATGCGACCCTTGTCTCAAAGCCAATTGGATTATGCCGCCGAAGATACCGCGTACCTACCTCAGCTCTATTTGCTTCTCATGGATGAGATTCAAAAAAAGGGAAGAGCGGCCCAAATCACGGAAGAATGCCTTCTTCTGGAAAATTTAATCTGGTCTCGTAAACCGTTTGAGCCTAATGATTATCTTCGCGTGAAGGGGGCAAAGGCCCTCTCATTGGAGGCGCAGAAGATTTTCAGGGAGTTGGTCGTAACGCGGGATCGCCTGGCAAGCGAGAGAGATGTTCCACCTTTTAAAGTTGCCCATAGCAGTGACCTCATCAAATTGGCTTTAGAGGCGCCCCAGGACGAAGAGGCCTATACTAAGCTCATTCGAAAAGGTCAAATGATACGGGATCTTCCACTTTGGCTTTCCACCATTGAAAAAGGCATAAAATCGACCGAGCCACTTCCCAAAAAGGAAAAATCAAAAAATAGGCCCATGACGCATGGACAGCAGCGGCTTCTTATTCAGCTTCGGATCTGGCGTGATAAACAGGCCCAGTCGGAAGGGGTGGAGGCTGCCATGGTGATGACTACCGCTCTGTTACAAGAAATTGCAAAAAAACGCCCCACCAACATAGAAGCACTCGCATCGATTCCCTTAATACACGAATGGCAGATCAACTACTATGGTGAGAAAATCATTCAAGAAGTTTTGTCAGTGAAGGGGTAAGAAACATCCCCATCATATAAATTTCCTATCGTTGATAAAAACAGGTCTATTGGCTAGAATAAGCCGCCGAGAAAATCAGACGGTCGAAAAATATGCCAATGGAATATACCGATCAAGAACTAGAAGCACTTCTTAATGATATCGAGTCGGATATTGTCGAACGGAAAGAATCATGGAAGGGAGATTCCCCTGATTCCGGACGGATCGCCATCTGTGCGTTTGCAAATGATTTACCCGATTATCGAAAACCAGGCGTTCTCTTTGTGGGCGTAAAGAACGATGGAGTTCCATCCGGCCTACAGATAACTGACGAACTTCTCCGCACGCTTTCGGATATTAAAACCGATGCAAACATTCTCCCTCCCCCTACCATTATCGTAAAAAAGCAGAAGCTAAAAGAGACAGAAATAGCGGTTGTTACCGTACAACCCTCTGACTCGCCACCCGTTCGCTATAAGGGAAGAATTTATATTCGGACTGGCCCAAGAAAAGGGATTGCCACATCACAAGATGAGCGTGTTTTAAATGAGAAACGCCGCTATCGAGATATCCCATTTGATTTACAGCCATTGCCATCTTGTCAATTATCCAATCTTAGCAGGGTACTGTTCGAACAGGAGTACCTGCCGAACGCCTTTGCCCCCGATGTGATTGCGACGAATGAACGCTCTTACGAACAAAGGCTGGCATCTTGTCGGATGATCGCCGCTGCAAATGAACCAACGCCCACCATCCTTGGCCTTTTAGTTCTAGGCATCTCTCCACGTGATTGGATTCCAGGCGCCTACATACAATTCCTCCGATTTGCCGGAACAGAGAGAGCTGATCCGGTACAGGATGAAGCGTGTATAGATGGCCCATTAGGTCAGGTTTTACGTCGAATTGACGAAAAGATTAGCGCCCATAACCGCGTTGAAGTGGATATTAGATCCTCTAATCAAGAAATAAGAACGTCGCCTTATCCGCCTGTTGCCATACAACAATTGATCCACAATGCAATCATGCACCGAACTTATGAAAGTACAAACGCACCCGTTCATGTTTCCTGGTTTGATGATCGTATTGAAATCATGAATCCGGGAGGACCATTCGGAATCGTAAAACAGGAGAATTTTGGACAACCTGGCACCATCGATTACCGAAACCCCAGTTTAGCAGAGGCTATGAAAGTGATGGGATTTGTGCAGAAATTTGGGATTGGCATCCAAACTGCTCGCAGGGAGCTTAAGAAAAATGGCAACCCAGATATCGAATTTCAAATCGAACCGACACACATACTTGCAGTGGTAAAGAAGAGGTTTTCATGAGCGTTCCTGTACTCACCTTTTTTAATAACAAAGGGGGTGTTGGAAAAACCTCTCTGGTCTACCATCTCTCGTGGATGTTTTCCGAATTGGGCCACAAAGTCGTTGCCGTGGATCTGGATGCACAAGCCAACCTGACTGCAGCCTTTCTCGATGATGAAAAGATCGAAAGTTTGTGGGAGAAGTCCGATGCCCCAACAACAATTTACCGGGCGATTGAACCGATTACTGATGTGGGTGATGTAAATGACCCTATTCTTATACAGGTTACGCTAAATCTTTTTCTTGTCCCTGGAGATGTGGCATTGGCCTCTTTTGAGGACACCCTCTCGGCAGCATGGCCGGACAGTATGGGAGATGGTAAACTCAATCGGCATTTTCGTATTTTAACGGCCTTTTGGCGAGTAGCTCAGATGGCGGCGAAACAGGTAGATGCCGATATGATTCTGATTGATGTTGGTCCCAACCTAGGGGCTATAAACCGTTCAGTGCTAATTGCTTCTGACTTTGTTGCGATTCCGCTGGGGGCCGATCTCTTTTCTTTACGAGGCTTAAAAAATCTGGGCGATGCTCTTCGTTCATGGCGAAGTAGTTGGACAAAACGGCTCGCCAATTGGAAAACCCAAAGTTTTGCCCTTCCCCAAGGAAAGATGATTCCTATTGGGTATATTGTACAACAGCACATGGTACGGAATAGTCGTCCGATTAAGGCATACGATAAGTGGGTCAATCAAATGCCAGTGGTTTACCACGAATCGGTACTTCAAGATTCCACAAACGCCTCCAAACCATCAGAAGATGATGCATGTCTCGCAACATTACAGCATTATCGTAGCCTCATACCAATGGGGCAGGAGGCGCGCAAACCGATCTTTAATCTGACTCCGGCTGATGGTGCTATTGGTGGCCATGCAGAGGCCGCTAAAAAGGCAGGTGAAGATATCAAACGGCTTGGGGAAAAAATTCTTGGAAGGATGGGAGCTTCCTTATAATACACCATAACGTACAAAGATTTGGATTATATTTTCCTTTATCTTTTCTGGGTTACGCCTTCTTCGTCAATTGGAGAAGAATCAAAAAGGATAAAAAGACAAAGAACGGGATGTATGTTACAACGCTGTCAAAAACAAATAGGTTCTGTACAAAATAGGAGACACCGAAAAAAATAAGATCAGGCCGATATTCAATCTCCTCTCGTCCAAACACCACCTTAAAAGAGAAAAACCAGATAGCCAGGTAGGTAATTAGACCTAAAATGCCATTCATCACCAGTGTATCCAAGACCTTATTATGCGCCCGATCCAGCGTTGTGGGATCATACATGTAGATCCGCGGGTCGTAGAACGTATTCCAGGCAATGGAAAAGTTATCCGCCCCCCAGCCTACCAGCAGCTTATCCAGATTCCCTTCCTTCGGGTCCACTGCACGAAGCGCTACCTTGTACGTCAAAAGCCTCGATTGGGTGGTTGCATCCTTTGATGAAATCACAGCAAGCCGATTTAATCCTGGAATCGCTTGCCAGAGAGGGTGTTGCCGTGTCGCAATGAATATTCCACTAAACAGGACAAGAAATGCCAAAAAAGCAATAGACAGATGCCGCAGATGAAATCGTTTCCATTTCACGTCCTTGCCGAAGAGAGTCAGATAGACCAGGGTTATAAAGAAACCGGCCATAATCCCAATAAGAGCGCCCCTGGTCTTGGTAATGAATATGCCGAGGAAACTAAGAGGAATCATAACGATTGAGATAATCTCCCAAACCCGCTCATTTCGTCTGGTATTCTGCCAAAGAATCGATGCCATAAACATAACAAATATAAAATAGGCACCCAGGTAGGTCGGATGGCCGGTAAAGGAAGCAGGCCGAACCTCTCCCTTGAAGGCCTCACCCATGGCATCAATCAAGAGGATAATTGCCGTGATCATGCTCAGTTTAAAAAAGGAGAGCCAGTCTTTTTTCTGGAATAAAAGCAGCGTAAAAAGAAAAAAACCGAAGAAGAAAAGCATGCCCACCACCCCCTCCCCTCTTTCAATCGAACCCCAAAAGGCCCAATAGGGATTAACGGCAAAAAAGGTGGTCAGGGTGAAAACAACAAAGTAGGCCGATAGGCTAAAGAAGATCGGGTTCTTACACAGAGTGATAAATTTCTCGCTCATCGTGTCTCGAAATGATCTCTTGCGAATCAAAGAAACAAAGAACCAGATCGAAACGACGGCAACCACAAAACGTAAAAGCATCACCTTCCCGGAAATATAGGGGAAAAAGGCGGAATGCGCCATGAACAAGGGCATCAATGCAATAATGACAAGGAGAAAATTCATCGGGTCTATTCTTTATGAAAACTGAGATAGCTTCCCATCGTTAAATATAAGAGACGGAAACCGGTCGTTTACTTTCATCCAATCGGCCAGCCCCTGGTAAAGGCCCTTTTGATCTGAATCAAAAGTAGCAAGGCGAACAGCACAGGTGAATAGTCGTGGGCGATCCTGTTGCTGATAAAAATAAGCCAACAATCTCTTATAGATACTAAGTGAAACCTTCATATCAGGATTGGCGTTCAAAAGTTGGAAAGAGGTCTCTATATTCTCCAAGGCGCCCACATAGGTCGCCTCACCAAAATTAAATTGGGCCAAACCCAAATAAAAATAAGAAATGGGAATCGCTTTATCCAGGGCAGGCGGGGCTTCCAGAATCTTGATCGCTTCATCGGCCCGGCTTTGCCGCACCAGAGAAAGGGCATAGGCGTAATACGTCTCTTGTCTCTGTGGGGCCAGGGCGATTGCCTTTTTATAATACTCCTCGGCCTTTTTAAAGTAAGAATTATCCTTGAGTAATTCCACCTTTTTGTCGTAGGCACGCCCCAGGCGAATATGTTGATAAGGATTCGATCCCTCTCTTTCGACCAATTCCTCCATCTTTTCGATGGCGCCATCAAAAAGAGGGATGTTTTGCGTTCCTATATTTTGCTCTTCAAGATATTTTAAAAATTCATACCGGATCACCCGTTGTGAATAGGTATAGGGAGTAAAAATAAAATCGGTTTTAAGAACCTGGTGGGCCTTTCCACTGGTGATCTTATCCATATAAGTGGTCATTTGCAGGTAAGGAATGAATGTCCAAAAAATGAAGGCCGTGGCAAAAAAGGCGGCAAAACAACCGAAAACAATCAGGACAATCGGATGGGCCTCCGGTTTACCACCATCCTTTCGGCCGTGCGGTGGTGTGATTTTATTTTCTTTGCGGGATGGGTTCTTCCCCATTAATTTCGTAAATTGTGGGTTAATAAAAACAGACTATGATTGTACCTTTTTCTCTGATTCGTTTACTACACCCCTCTAACCTACGGGCTAAGGGTGTTCTTCCACCCATATTTCTCCCTTTGAGGTGGTTTCTTTTTTCCAGATCGGAACTGTTTTTTTTAGTGTATCAATACACCAGGAACAGGCGCTAAAGGCCTCTTGACGATGCATTGCCCCTACGACAATCAGTACAATATTCTGGCCCATTTCAATGGTGCCAACCCGATGAATCAGCGTGACATCAATAATATCAAACTGCTTTAATGCCGTCTCCCTGATTTTAGCCAGGCCCTTCTCGGCCATTTGAGGATAATGTTCAAAGTCAATCTTCAGAATATCCCTCCCCTTTGAAATTTCTCGAGCCGTACCTAGAAAAACGGCGATACCGCCAATTTTCTTTGAAACCGATTTAATTTTCTCGATCTCCTTTTCAATTGAAAAATCTTCCGTCTGAATGCGAATTCGGTCTACTGGAATATCCATATCAGCCCCTTATTCCGTATGCACAGTGCTCCCCGGCTCAATGGCATCGGCAATAAAACTGTGTAGACTCGCTTTGGTTACATCGGACGCAACGCAGATGATGCAGCCACGTCCGCGTAGTCTGATAGTTTCCTTAGGGTTACCCAGGTACATTGACACGGAAAGGGCGTCTTGGTAGACTCCAACACTCATGTCCCCATCGTCTAGCCCGGCCTAGGACATCGCCCTTTCACGGCGGTAACAGGGGTTCGAATCCCCTTGGGGACACCCGCTGACGGGCGGGGGCGGGCGGACCGCTTCCGTTGGGCACAATAGGCAACCGACATCATCACACTAACAAGGAATCTAATCTATTACCCAGTCGCTATTCTCATTTCATTCCAGTGAGGCCTGCCATCGAGATTGGAATTGGTCATAGGAAATCAGCAATGCCGACCGCATGGCCTCATCCATATTCCCTTGACGGGATAGCTCTTCCAGAAGCATCTTGAGCCGCCAAATTCCAAATTCATTCACAAGAAAGGTAACGGCCGAAAGACTTTCATCATAGGCGACGGCCGCCTGTATACTGTTAAATCTCATAAATGAGCCATGCAACTGGGGTAATGTAGCCCATATCTCTCCATTTTTCATGCCTGCCTTAAGTCGGCTATTAATGGAGTTAATATCGCGGGCCGACTCAAGATACTGTGCAATCCCTTCATGTAACCAGGTCGGCACCTCTACCCCGTTCTTTGCACCGGTACGCGCCACTTCTTGATGCGTCATCTGATGCACAACGGCATGGACATACTCATGAACCAGCGTGGCACGCAGCCGCTCCATTTGGTTCTCAAAGCCTTTTGAGGGAAGCCTGATTTTCCCATCAAACACACCGCCGCTCCAGGCCGGCGCACGGGTTACATCAAAAAACTGCTGGTTGGTATAAAGAAAAACAATCACCTCTTGATCGGGATAAAACCGAAGGGCGCGGCCCACCTCTCCATAGGCCTCCTCCAGAATGCCTAAAACTGTTTGGTAAAGGTAACGGTTCTCGGCCCCCTCAAACTTGATGGTGAAGTGCCGCGTCATCTCACGTGTAAATCCACCATGAACTTCCATCTCGCGTGTTGCCTTTTCTAGATGGGCGAGCACCGCGGTGTTAGAGGGATCAACCTCAATCACCTTTTTCCAGGCCGAAATAGACTCCGGCAATTGATCCTTCTGGTAATAGAGCATGCCCAGCCAATTGTAGGCGTTCCAATCCCTAGGATGGCTTTCTATTCTCTGGTTTAACAGCTTGATCGCCTCGGACTCTTTTCCTTGGTGAGCCAAAAGGGATATCTCATTATAAAAAGAATCGAAAGCGGCTTGAGTGGCTAAAACTGAATCTGGAGAGGGACTCGCATCAAAACGGGTTATTGTAACATCAGGAGAAAGATCGTCAGAGGAAGTGGTGGAAACGTTTGGCTGATTCGAGGGTGGAGTCGACTCTGATGAAACCGTATAACCCGGAAAAGAGGCTGACCGTAAGTGGGTAGAAGCCTGTGGCCGAGACGGTGATACCAATAATAAGGGGGAAGACAAAGGAAGAACATTCTCCCCCTTTTGCCACATACCGACGGCAATGATAACGGCGAAAACGACGATCAGAAAAAAAGGAAGACCTAAGATCGCAATTGCCGCATGTCGTCTCACAAAACACTCCGTTTATTTCTTTAATTGTCGGCCGGTTCGGTAGACCTGCATATACCCTTCCACAACCTTGTCCGCACAATGAATGATTCGGGCAATCTGTCGAAGATACCCATAAACATAGACCTCCGCCGGAAGAAAGTCAAACCGATCCATTTCAATTGATTCGAGGTAATTAATATTGATCCGGGTGGTTTCGGCTATCTCTTCAAGTGAAACGCCACTTTTCTGACGAAGCGCCTTGATGACTTCCCCCGTAATCTGCTCAGGGATCGGCACTTCAACCGAAGGAGGTAAAGAGGCGGCCTCGGACGCGGAGGCCGAATCAGTCCCCGATGCCGCCAACGCCGCGTCATATTTACTCTTTTTCTTGGGATCGCTTAGGACATGATAGGCCTCTTCAATCCTATCTAAGATATTGTCTCGCTCTCCTTCATCAAACAGGGAGTAGCTGGCCAATCCATCCCCAGCATACGTCTTTTTTGCTAGTTCATAGGCCATTTGAATTTCTTTCCATGTAGCCTTGGGAGATAACTCCAGTGTTTCGTAGTAATTTTGTTTTTCCATGGGCGTCATAGCCGGCTCCTTAGATTTTCTATTGGTGACATCTACGTTTTTTGCGTAGATCATTTTCGTGTAACAACATCAGTGGCCCAAACCGACTGCAGGCGGCGTCTCACCCAACGGAAGGGCTTCGTTCACTTCCGCTGGCGGTTTCGCCTGCTGGCGGATTAAATCATGTTTTCGGATCAAACGCCTAATGTGCGAATCACCGATTCCAACTTTAATTCATCCTTCTTCATGAGATTGGACAAGACCCGATCAATACACCGCGCAGAAGAAGAGTAAGGGCTTTCGATCACCAATGGGTTTTTTTTCTTACAGGCCTGCCAGACGTGGTCGTCATACTCAATATAACCAACATAATCAACCTTGATACCAAAATATTTTGAACAGGAGCTACGTATGGAAAAACCCAACGTAATATCGTCGCGGGAACGCACCTGGTTGACAATCACCCTGGGCGAAAAGGAAAGCACGGCCTTCTGCAGTTTCTTCCCCACAGCCCCCTCCATGGAAGCGATATGATTGATCAGATCGTTCGGCGTTTGAATCCCCCGCTCGTTTTTCTCGTGCATGGCGTTCGTAATCATTTTTCTAATCAGAGGCTCCTGAGCCCATTTTTGAAAATGCCGATAAAATGCGCTTTTGATAAATCGGTAGGCATTTTCAATAGACGTTGGCTCCGGCAGAACGGACAGAATCCCTACGTCCGCGGACAGAAAAAAATCCAGATTGGTGAAGGCCGTCCCAGCCCCCAGGTCTAAAATGATATGTTCAAACTGCAATTTCTGAATACGCTGAATCAGACCAACCTTCTGGATATGTTTGGGATTGGTAATCTCCAGATAGT
The DNA here is from genome assembly GCA_005239925.1 of Candidatus Troglogloeales bacterium. GTDB lineage: Bacteria > Nitrospirota > Nitrospiria > SBBL01 > SBBA01 > SBBA01. The sequence goes on from SBBA01000087.1 coordinate 13,358, forward strand.
CGCGCGCGCCGGACAGCAGATACAGGTTCGGAATAGATGTTTTTGTCAGCACTTTTTCTAGATCGCTCACCTTTCCCTGTATAAAATCGGACAGGGTCATCACGGGGTCCACACCCAGAAAGGTATGCAAATTGGCACATCCCAGATCGGCATCAACCAACAAAACCCGCTTGCCCATTTTAGAAAGACTCACCCCTAGATTCGCCGAAATAAAACTCTTTCCGGTTCCCCCCTTCCCGCCGCCAACGGCCCAGACCTCTTTTCTGGAAATCTCGATCTCTTCAAATAAATCGCGATAAACCGGCGTGTGGCGTCCGATTCCATTTCCGTTTAACATGCGCCGCTCTCCCTCCCCGCGATCATCATGCGGGCAATTTTCAGCGTGGGCGCGGCCGTTCGTTTCCACGAGGCCAAGTCGTTCCCAACCTGTTCGATTTGAAGAAACATCTCTTTGAGATTGCCTGCAATGGTAATCTCCTCCACCGGGAAGGCAAAAGCCCCGTTCTCTATCCAGAGACCCGCCGCGCCCTGGGAGTAATCCCCCGTAACGGTATTGACGCCAAAGCCGATCAACTCCGTGACATAAAGACCGGATTGCACCGATTGAATAATGGCCTCAGGTGATTCGGTTCCGGGCATCATATGAAAATTGGTCGTGCCCACCGTAGGGGAACGACCCGCACCACGTGAGGCGTTGCCCGTAGAAGGCAGTCCTAGTTTTTTGCCGGAGTAGGTATCCAGCAGATAACTTTTGAGAACGCCATTTTCGACCACGATCTTTTTGTAAGAGGGAAGCCCCTCGCCATCAAACGGTTTGGTTCCCAAGGCCCCCGGCAAGGTGGGGTCATCCACAATGGTGATGCCGTCTGCGGCGATTTTCGTCCCAATGCAATCCACTAGAAAAGAGGCCTTTTTATATAAGGCGTAGCCGGAAAGGGCCGACGTCAGACAGGAAAGTAATGAGGCCGCCATCTCCGGATCAAACACAACGGGCGCCTCCCGCGTACTAATTGACCTAGCCCCCAATCGTCGCAGCGTTCGAAGCGCGGCGATCTTCCCCACCTCTTCCGCCGATTGGAGCTGCTTGTATTTTCTCTGCGATGAATACCAATAATCGCGCTGCATTGACCCGTTTTCAGATGCAATAGGAGTAACAGACAACGAGGATGACGATCCGGTGTAACTTCCTGAAAAACCATTGGTCGCCGCATAAAACACTGTATCTGTGCCATGACTCAGACTGGCGCCATCCGAATTGGTAATCCGTGGATCAGCCGAAAGCGCAGCAGACTCGGCCTGTCTGGCCAATGCAATCTTTTCATCAATGGATCGGGAGGCCACCTCCGCGTCAAACAAATCCAACATCGGAATCTCTTTGGCCAATTGGTTCGATTCTGGCAATCCCGCATAGGGGTCTTCCGGGGAAATTTGTGCCAAACGACAGGTATCGGTGAGAAGGGCATCCAGCGATTTGGGGGTAAAGTCGGAGGTAGATGTCAAGGCATGGCGTTGACCAAAGAAGAGACGCAGGGTGAGGTTTTTGCCCATGGCCGTGCTCACCTTTTCAATCTCGCCCAATCGGACCGTACCTTCAAAGGCCTCTCCCTCGCGGACAAAAATATCCCCGGATGTGGCCCCCAGACCCTGCGCCCTCTTTAAAATATCCTGTGCCTCGTCAAGAGAAAAAGACATGAATTGTTACTCTACAATCCGTGGTGGTATTTTCCACGTTTCTTTTAAGTATCTGTCATTCCGGCAATCTTTTAGCCAGAATCCCCCCACTCTTCCCTCCCCCGCAAGCGGGAGAGGGTTAGGGAGAGGGTCACTGGATTCTGGATAGAACCATTCCGGAATGACAACACGGCGTTTCTGTGAGTTGACATGAACGCCTGTGGCCACCCATGCATGATGAAAATGTACTATTTTCTAAGCAGACACTCATGCGCAACAGCACTATGCCGTGCCACCCACCGTAATTTCTGAAATCTTAATCGTCGGCAACCCGACACCCACCGGAACCGATTGGCCGTCCTTGCCGCAGGTTCCCACACCCGAATCCAGTGCCATGTCGTTTCCCACATGGGTTACTTTGGTTAAAATGTCCGGCCCATTCCCAATGAGGGTAGCCCCTTTGACAACCGGCCCGATCTTGCCATCCTCAATGAGATAGGCCTCATTGGCCGAGAAAACAAATTTCCCGGATGTAATATCCACCTGCCCGCCACCAAACGAGACGGCATACAAACCCCGTTTGACCGACCGAATAATATCCTCAGGAACAGAGTCGCCCGCCAGCATAAAGGTATTGGTCATCCTTGGCATCGGCGCATGGGCATAGCTCTCACGCCGACCATTGCCGGTTAATGGCATTTTCATAAGATGGGCGTTCTGCCGATCAAAAAGATATCCCTTCAGGATGCCCTTCTCGATTAAGACCGTGCGTGAAGTGGGTACCCCTTCGTCATCGCAATTAAGCGAACCGCGTCGTCCTAAAATGGTTCCGTCATCAATCACTGTGCAAAGCTCGGAGGCAACCCGTTGTCCTAATCTGCCGGAGAAGGCCGAAAGCCCCTTTCGATTAAAATCGGCCTCCAGGCCATGACCTACCGCCTCATGCAATAATATACCCGGCCAACCCGGCCCTAAGACAACCTCCATCGGGCCTGCGGGAGAATCAATGGCAGAAAGAGAAAGCACCGCCTGACGGGCTGCTTCCCTTGCATACTGCTCAAACCGCTTTTCTGACGGAACGCCGCCTGCGGTCGGAACGCCGACTGCGGTCGGGACGCCGACTGCGGTAACATTCGGTACTGTTTCAAAAAAATAGTCAAAGGCATGTCGGCCTCCTCCCCCAAAACTGCCGATCTCACGCCGATTTCCCTCCTCTGCGACACAGGTCACGGAGAGGCGCATCAAGGGTAAAACATCCTGGGTCATCACCCCTTGCGAGTTGATAATAAAAACCCGTTTTAACTCGCTTGCAAAACTGACCGTGACCTTTTTAATGCGAGGATCATAGGCTTGGGCCACCCGGTCTACCGATTCTAAGAGCCGCATCTTCTCTTCCACGGCAATATCAATGGGAGGGACAGAAACAGGATACAGGTTGTGTGTGAGAGGCAAGGTCGTTGACACAGGGACAGGAGGGCTTCCCCCTTCCTTGGCGATATATTGCGCCGTGTTGGCCGCCAGAAAAAGATTTTCTATTGAAATGTCGTCCGAGTAGGCATACCCCGTCTTCTCCTCGGCAACAGCACGCACCCCTACTCCCTGCGAAATGTCCCTTGAGACCTTCTTGACTGACCCCTCTTCCAACTGAAGCGATTCGGAGGTGGAATGTTCGAAATAAAGATCGGCGTAGTTGATTTTCTTGCCTAAGACACGACCCATCACCGACTCCAACATGCCGGTAGAAAGGTTGTACTTTTCGAGGAAGAAAGATTCGGGTTTGATGGCCTGCATCAATTTATTTTTCCTAAACCCTTAACAATTAGGATAATTTTACCATATTTTTGGCTTCCTTTGGAAGTAGTAGACGTTATTCTATTCAAGAATATGTTCAACGGCTTTCTTTTCTTTATGGGAGGTTCAATCAGAATGAGTTATTAAAGCACAAGGATCAGGGGGAGGGTTAAAGAACACAATTTGTTGGCGTTACTGGTTTCTAAAACGAAACACAGCATACCCCAGAAGTTGGGCGCCGCCTAGGAAACATAAGTAGATGCCAGGCCCAACTGGGTAAAGTTGATTATAGTAGTCATACAGATCGAGCACGGTAATCAACGCAACCGCTCCCCCAATCATACCATAGGCCCACCCTACCCAGCGGGGAGACCGTTTTCTTATTTGCTGATATAATAAAACCAACAATGCGGTAACAGCTAAGGTCAGCAAAACCTTTCCATCAATCATATCAACGCCTCTGAGGCGAACGACGAAAAGGGTCTGGTGAACCCAGGGCAAAAAACAACCCCCTATGATAAGAACAATATTAAACAGGAGATAGTACGACATGGGTGTCAGTTTATAATAAATCAAAAAAGATGTACATCTCTGAAACAGTCATTGAAATTCACAAGCGGAGGAATAAGGGTTAAAGGCTTTAAGTCGCCTCTAAAGTATTTTCGCCTCACCTTCAATCCATGATGAGCTCGGTCATTCAAGTCTAAGCCGGCTCAATTCTTGACGTTACCGGTTCTTTAGTAGGTCAACTGAGGGTGGTGCGCCCGGCTGGAATCGAACCAGCGGCCCACAGCTTAGAAGGCTGTTGCTCTATCCGACTGAGCTACAGGCGCAAATAATAAGATGCTCGCAGTATACACCCCTTACAACCTATTTTCAGCCCTTCTTTTTTCTTCCTCTGCGGGACAAAGATCAAAGAGGGAACAGGATCTGCATAAAGGGGCACGAGCGCGACAGACATGTCTCCCATGTAATAAAAGTCGGGACGAACCCGATGTCCATTTTGACTTCGGCAATATCTCACCCAGGTTCATCTCAATTTGATCCGGATGGCTCGACTGCGTCAATTGTAGCCGATTGGCAACACGACGCACATGGGTATCCACGACAATAGCTGGCTTGCCAAAGGCATGGCCCAAAATAACATTGGCCGTCTTGCGCCCCACGCCAGGCAATGTGATTAATTCCTCCATCAACTGAGGCACCTCGCCAAATGTCTCCATGATTTTTTTGGCGGCGCCGATGATGGACTTCGCCTTGTTCTTATAAAAACCGGTGGACAAAATTAATTGCTCTAACCGATTACAATCCGCTTTGGCAAAATCGGACACCGTCGCATAGACTTTAAATAGCGCTGGGGTGACTTGATTAACGCGTACATCAGTACATTGCGCCGAGAGAATGGTCGCTACCAGGAGTTGAAATGGGGTTTTATGATCTAACGCCGTTTGGACCTCTGGGATTGATTTTTCAAGACGGCTCAATATCTGAATCAAGCGCCTTTTCTGTGGCAAAGTTCCCATTTTTATTTATAAAGAGATAGTTACGGTGGGTTCGGGGGGCGGTTGCAGCAGCTTTAAAAAGAGCTTCATTTGCGTGGATAAAAAGCCGCGTGCCGACGGCTCACTTAGGTTTAGGCGGTGCTCGTTGATGATCTTGACGGACTCCTTGCTCCATTCCTCCCAACAAAGGGAACAGACTTTGGCTTTAATCTCTTCCCCTAAGGCCCCCTTGTGTGGCAGGTTGTTAATGATCTCGCCCTCTTTTTGGCAACGGATACAATTAATCATCCTGCGCCCTACCCAACGTTGTAATATAAACGATAATGGTATCCAGTGAGAGACCCAGCAGGGTGTTGACCTCGTCGTCATAAAAGCCGCCGATACCACTAACGCCTAACCCCATTTGAATGGCCGCCAGGTTCATTCGTTCTCCGATATGGCCTGCATCCAGATGAAGGTAGCGATAGCATCGGTCGCCGTACTGAGAAAGAGCGGTCGGAAGATGGGCCGTATGAATCACCAGGGCGGCGGCATCCCGTGCCAATTCCTGACCCAAACAAAAATGAGTGGTTTCCGTTTGAAATCGTCCAGCCTTTAATAAAGTAACCTCCTTTGTCTGCGGGGCATATAAATAAACCCCGATCTCCAACCCCACCATTTTCTGGATAACAAGATAAGTCGTAAGAAGGGACGGACTGAAAAAGGAAGTGGGTGTTTCCAAAACAGGTTGATAGGCGTATTCCAAAATGGAGGCGAGTTCTTCTTGTAACAGGGCCTTGCCCGTAAAACTACGCGTTGAACGGCGCATTAAAATGGTCTGTCCTATCCCATCCGGCCAAGCAATGGCACCGCCCGATAAAGCCGTTTTACGCTTCTCTTCTTTCTCTACAGGGGTAGGGGAGGGTAATGGTAACGATGAGGCTAGGGTAACATCGTCTTTAATACCTTCCGTAATCGATGAAGCAAGATGAAGTTGTAGCGCCCGTTTTTCAGAGTGGAGCCAACTCTGTGAAGAAGTGCGAGCGGTGTGCAATTCCTGTAGTGGCTGCGAGGGGTGTGACCCCTGCGAGCCATGCGATGGCTGCGAGGCTAAGGCCGATTTCACTTGGATTTTACCTGAATCAGCCTTATTGTTTTGGGGTAAGGCTACGACCGATAAAACCCCTTCTTCCATCGGGTCTAGCAGCAGCAATGAATTTAAGGATGCATCAAAAAAACCGCCGATGGGATAAGGCGAGAATCCTTCTTGGGGGGCGTAGGCCGTAAGGTTTCCAAGCACATGGCCGGTATCGAGCAAAATCCGCCGGTACCCTCGTTCCGAATATCGCCATGTGCTTCTTTGATAGATCGCCGTTAAAATGACAAGCAGATTGGATTGGGCAATCGCTTCATGTTCCATGCAATATTTTTGAAGTGCAGACCAGTAATCTCCTTCCCAGACCAGAACCAGGGAGTGATCCCTGACCTGATAATTATAAATGCCGTCGGTGAGGTAGGACACGGAACGAACGGCGATATAAATCTCGGTTGGGAAAAGGCCTCCGGCGGTTGGGGCCGCTCGTAGTGTTGTGGATTGCCCATCCGGATATCTTAAAATACCGGTAATGCCGTTTGTAAAATAAAGAAGCCGGGAGAGGCTGCCTATGCCAAAGGGCGCTCCCTCCTCCCATGCGGCCACTTTCTGTGGTTTTGCCTCCTCTGTAAAAATATTGCTTTGAAAGGGGAGGTAGGGAGACATCGCGATCTTTTTCTCGGTGTGATAGGCCTTATACTGGGAAGGTTGATGGCTGAAATCAAGCCGTTTTTGATACCGGAACATCTCCTGTTCATGGTACTTTGTTTCCTGATGATAAACCTCTGCAACGTGTTTCTTATCCATTTCAATCCTATCTTCTTATAAAAAACAACATACCTTATATTAGGGCACCTCTAAAAACATACTGTGCGGCCCAAAACGGCTGCGTTGCGTGGGCGTGACAACGCCTGCGGTACCCGGAATCCTCATGTACACTGCGACCATTGCGGTTCCTGTGCATAGTAGCCCGCGCATTTGAGCCGGAAACAGCAGATTTTTAGAGGTGCCCATTAATATTAACAAACAGGATTTTAAACCGCCTCAGTCTTTCTTATTCAGAGTAGAGGAAGTTAATGGGACAGGTCTCATTCTACGACAGCCTCCAATAGGGGCTCAAGGACGGCTGTTTACTTCTATTAACCCTTCTCGGTTAATAGCGTATGGTTTGAAAACTCAAGGACGCGAACAACAATACCACCCTGCTCGTTTGTAATAATACGCCGGGAGCCTGGCAGATAAACACCCTTATATTCAAATGGCAAATCGGTAAACGACTCCACCTTGGATACATTGCCATCCGGAGAAAAGTAATAGACCACATATTGCGTGGTTAACGACTTTCCATCGGCCGTTGTCATGGTCTCTTCAATATTGATCGTAAACCTCATTCTGGGCGTACTACGGTCAATCTGCCGAATCCGATCTTCCTTAATTCGGTAACGGGAGTTCATGCCATCGCCATGAATGAGAATCTGCCGACCCAAGGGGTGATCCCCGGTATCATCCGGTGAAAAAGTAAGCGCATATTTTCCATCGGCGGCCTCAAACGGCCGAGATGCCCGATGAGAGGCCATCATACCCACCTGGTTTTTCGCCCAGTCCTCCAGCGATTCTTTTCCCGTGGGTGTCTCAAGGGTCACTTCGGCTTCCTGTGGTGACTTGATGGTCACCTTACCCTTATAGATAGCCCCGTTCTCATTAATAGTCAGATCGGCTGTAAACCCTGGAAAGGAATCCCCCCAGCGGGATGTCTTTTCATAGGCCCTCTGTAAGAGTGCCCTGGCTGCCGGATCGCCAACAACGTCTGACTTTGGTTCTGTTCGTTGATATTCCATTTTGTCCTTTCTTTTTTTATTTGCCTCTATAAGAAGAGCCGGAACGCTGACTTAAAAAAATGTAAGCCTCATTTTGAGGCGTATCTTACACCTTAACTACTCCCCACGCAAGGGTATTTTAAGGTGGAGGCGTTATCTATGTCTCAATCAGTTTCCCGTTCACAAATTTATGTATAATGCTGGAAACATAGGTCTGATAGGGTAAACCTTCAATAACGGCTTTTCGCTGCAATTCACTCAAATCTCTTTCCGAAATTCTTATATTTAATCTTTTATCCTTTTTTAAGGTGTGTCGAGCGTATTCGATCAATTCCTTCTTTCTTTTGGAGAAGTCTTTTACCGGACTCCAATCGCCCTTCTCAAAGCTGGCAAGTATTTCCTCTTCTTCCGTCGTCAGTTTATCCTTCATAGTTTTTCTCCCCTATATTTTTCTGTTGCCTTTCAGCTTGGAATAATCGTCTTGAGAAATATTTCGTCTTCATTCTCTATACCGGCGACATCAGACTAAACTTAATTGTTTAAGGCGCGTTGTAGGGACCCAAGAAACGCGCGCCGTTGAAATGGATCAGGTGAGACGGCGCATCAGCTACCCACACCTCAGTCTCCCATGCAATCTCGCCAAGGTAGCGGCCCATAATCGTCCGATTCGGAAAAGCAGTTACATAGACTAATCCCGCAGTTGATCCGGCAAAGAGCCTGGTAAGCTCGGCATGCCGCTTGCCATCAACAGGCCCGTGACTTGTAACTGATTCAACCAGAAGCAGCCAGTTCCTCTCAGTAAAGAGTAGAACCACATCCGGCATCTTGCCGTGCAAGTCTACATTGACCCCCAATTCTGCCACGCGCCCAATCCATGATCGGTGTAATGCCTATGAGTGGACATTCCGCTCCCGACCACGGCTTACCTGGCGTGAGATTGAGCAAAGCCAACAAACAGAGAGCGGAACGCTCGTTCTGTTGCGCACGAGGCAATCCAAGAGACGCTAGAATTTGATATGCAGCCTTGATATGGCGACTTTTCCTGTTGGCGATCATAGGGCCAGGGTGATGAACTTATCATCAATCATTGTCTGCGTAAGTGTTCCCTGTTGCATCATCCATTTGCCAAGCTCAGTAAGGGTGTTACGGCTCGGGTACTTCATCCGTTTAAGGTCGGTTGCATTGACCTGAGTATGACCATTGAAGCACCGGAAGCTCTCATCAACAACGGTCGTGTTCAGAAATAGGGCTAACCCATGGGCCAATTCCTGTGGCAATCCGTGCCCACTCTCGTGGAACAGATTAAGATGGTTCTCAAACCCTAGAACAGGCGCATTAGCAAACGCCCCAGGATCAACCACACTTGCTACGATCCGACGTCTTTCTTCTTTGGAAGAAAAGCGGCGGACAACACAGTAAAAGCCGTTTGGATAAAGCCACTTTTCAGTATCGGGGTTGCGCCGAATAGCGTTAGGTTTCTTCATCCCTTCAATAGGCCATGTGGTACCGGGGCTGGCAAAATGGGCCGGATAGAGCAAGGGAACCGTACATGGATCGGGCATATTGCGAAGGTGTTCTTTCAGTCTAAAGTCAACAACAGGCCCCGTCGATACATTGATCCCTAAATCGTCCAACGAGTAGTTCATTCCTGTCGATCGCTCGATGGTATTCTTCTCTAGTGAAGTGGGTACATGAATAAACCGCTCCGGGTTACCCGGAGGCGCGATACATTCGAATGAATATTCATGAGTAGCGAGATCGACAAAACTGTCATCGGTGGATGTAGAGACTGTTACCGACCCTTGCCGACCATCGCGTTCAAGGCGGATAATAATGTTTTCCTGTAACACATTATCGTCCTTGAAGGCCTTGCTACGCGACGTGAATAGGTGCATCTGGCGAATGGCCGCACGTTCAAAAATAAAGTCACGGAATGGACGATAATAAGGTCCATTACAGAAACTGCGTGGAATAATTGCTACAATCTGTCCACCGGGTGCAGCCAACGCAACGGCCAGTGCCACGAAGGCAGAATATAGATTCACTGTCTCGATACCGACACGCCGCAAGGCCAATCGGTGCGCCGAATTGCTATTAATTTTCTTGTACGGCGGGTTAAGGATTGCATGTGTGTATTGTGGAAGTGATTCCGCAAACAGGTTACCAGAAAGCCAGTCAGTAGCGGCGTATATGAAATCAACGCCACGAATTGTTGGCGTAAAGCTACTACTGCTGTACCTCACCAATGTCTCATTTAAGTGGGGATGCAGGTAGCTGTCAACCTCAAAGGCGTCTAGCTCGACACGCCGAAAACCAAAACTACCAGAACGCCACCGCGTAAGGAATGCCCCGGAAAGCGAGCCTATGCCCGCCCCTGCATCGAGCAATCGGCAACACCCATCTGCAACAGGGAAAAGACCCGCCATAAAAGACGCTGTTTTCTCGGGCGTAAGAAATTGTCCAAACTGTGATTTCTTCTTGGCTTCGGTGTTCCTGGATATTCGTAATCGGGCCTGTTCAATCACTGACGGCAATGGTTTATCTCCTGTTATCCGCCCCAACGTTTGCGCTCACCTTATATGCTACAAAATTTATACCTAAAAAGCCAATTTGAGTGAGTGGCAAAGAACAGTGTATAAAGGGCACCAAGAGTTAGGATGGCATTTCGAGAATTTGTCCGATGCAGCATTAGTGGAGTAGCTCGTATTGATTTAAAGGACGGATGGATTGTAGGAGAAAGTGGATTAATTCTGAAAGGAAACTGACCAGCAGTAATGACTGCACGAGACCCCAAGCTCAACTGAGACGGGTCTCAGCCCATCCTCGGACAAATCAAACTTGGTGGAGGCGGCGGGAGTTGAACCCGCGTCCAAAGGCAATCCAACAGAGGCTGATCCATGCTCAGTCTTTGTTTTAAACTTCGATTAAAAGGCCACCCAAAGACAGGTTTCCTCTTTCTCTAGCTTCTGAATTTAACTTAAGTTGCCGGAAGCCATCAACCTAAGCGAGCCCACTTTCTGACATCTTCCACCCCCGCAGGCGCGAGACGGTCGATGTCGCTGCGTTTAGGCAGCGAGAGCCAACTCTTCGTTAGCATTTGGTTTTTTTCCATTTGTTTAACGAGCCCAATGGAACCTCGGCATGCACCCTATGTCTTCCTGTCTCTGTCGAATCCGGTCGCCCCCATTATTGTGGGCACCTCTAAAAACCTACTGCGCGGCCCAACTGCTGCGTTGCGCGGTGCTCGGAATCCTCATGTACACTCCGTACATTGCGGTTCCTGTGCTCCGTGCGCCTTGCATTTGGGCCGCTCGCTACGGTTTTTAGAGTCGCCCTGAATAAAAAAAGCGGCTATTCGCCGCCTATCAAATTTCAAACAACCTACTAAAAACGAGTCTTTTTCTTTTCTTCCTTGTCAACCCACGCCTCAATGACCGACTTGGCCTTGGGCGAAAGGTCTACAAAACGAAGGCCAACCCCATCGGAAGTTGGCCCCACCTCTTTCTTCCAGGCCACCTCGCAAGAGCATTCAATCTTGCTTTCATGGTCAGGAAGGACAAATTCGATCGGAAACCGATCCCCTACCTTTAATTGAGAGGATGACGCAAGACGAAGCCCGCCTGGCCCAAGATCTTCGGCCTGGGCAATAAAAACCTTATCAAACTTCTTTCCTTTGACCTCCAAAACCATCAAAGGCATCCGCTGTACAGCCCTGCGGTTAACCCGACTTTCTAAAATACCTGTTGCTGCCATCTTCATGTCCGACCCCTCCCTGTGTTATTTATCGGATCAGTGATCTATCGTGCTTCAACAAATCCCATCAACGCAATATTGCGTGATCGCTTGATGGCACGTGTTACACGCCGTTGATGCCCCGCACAAGTTCCAGAAATGCGACGTGGTACAATTTTACCACGATCAGATAAAAAAGTCTTTAGGGTAGCAACATCTTTGTAGTCCACCGCTTTTTTTTTCTCGAGACAGAAAAAACAGGCACGTTTTTTCTGATCTTGAAGATATGATTTTACCTTTTCATCAGGATTAAAATCCATTATTCAACCTCAATAACATTAGAATGGCATATCCTCGCCCACCTCATCGGCTACAAAATCCCCCTTCTCCCCACCATCCTGAGAAGGAGAACGTTTGGGAAGAAACTGGATAGACTGCGCAATCACCTCATGCTTGTTTCGCTTCTGGCCATCCTCCCCTTCCCAACGGCGTTGAGAAAGCCGACCATCAATAATCACCCCTGCGCCCTTAGAAAGATACTGCCCACTACTCTCCGCCTGTTTGCCAAAGACGACAACATCAATAAAGCAGACCTCCTCCTTCAGTTCATTGCCCTGCTTGTATTTGCGATTCACGGCCAAAGAAAAGCTGGCCACGGCAATCCCGTTGGGTGTATATCGCACCTCGGGGTCCTTTGTCAGGTTTCCCATCAAAATAACTTTATTGAAACTAACCATCCCTCGCCCCTATAAATCGGCGTCGTTATCTTCTTTGATGACAGGCGCATCGGTTTTTTCGGCCACGCCCACATTTAAATCCTGCTCCTTGATCTTGACAATCATGAACTTGATAATTGTTTCGTTCAACCGACAAACCCGTTGAAGATCAGCAACCGTATTGCGATCCCCTCTAAAGTGGATCAGAATATAAACGCCGCGTCGTTCCTTGCGCACTTCATAGGCTAGTTTCTTTCGCCCCATATTTTCAATGGAAACGATCTCCCCATATTTTTGGAGAATAACGCCCTTGGCCTTTTCAATCTCTTTTGAAACGTCTTCATCTGCGATAGAAGATTTCAGGATAATAATCGTCTCGTATACGCCACGCTGCCCAGGAACGGCCTCCCTGTCTATTCGTGTAACTGCCAATTCAAAATCTCCTTATGGTGTAAATTAGTAAACTTCAACCTGTGTCCTAACACAGATTACGCTGTTCAGTCAATGAATTAAGAAGCCTTACGCAGTCCCTCCTTGCGTTTCAACAGGCCCAGACTTTGCCAACCTAAGAGCTAATTTGGCTCCCCGGGCCGGATTTGAACCAGCGACCCGACGGTTAACAGCCGTCTGCTCTGCCAGCTGAGCTACCGGGGAGTGGCACCGACGGGTAATTTAAGATTAAAATTTTTTGATTTCAAATTATAAATCTCAAATCAAAAATCTTAAATTGACTACCAAACGGAGCAGAGTAACTCTCCGCCCACCTTCATCTCACGAGATGCCTTATGCGTCATCACACCTTTAGAGGTGGAAAGAATGGAGATACCTAGGCCGCCTTTAACCATGGGCACGGCATCCCACCCTACATAAACCCTGCAACCCGGCTTGCTGATTCGTTTCAAGCCGGTGATAACCGACTCTTCCCTATTGACGTATTTAAACAGGAGTTTTATATCCTTCTTCTGCTTGGTAACATCAATCACCTCATAGGTCCGGATAAAATCTTCTTCTTTCAGAATCCTGGCAATCTCCGTCTTGATATTAGAGTGAGGAACAATCACCCCCTTATGCTTGCGCATAATGGCGTTTCTAATTCGAGTCAACATATCTGCAATGGGGTCTGTCATCTAATAATACTCCTTACCAGCTTGATTTGGTAACGCCCGGAATCTCGCCTTTTAAACTCAGCATACGGAAACAGATTCGGCAAAGGCGAAACTTTCTTAAAAATCCTCTGACGCGCCCACAATACGGACATCGGTTATACTTTCTTGTCGAAAATTTTGGTTCCTTCTTCGCCTTTAACCTAATTGCTAATCGCGCCATTGACTCCTCACTCCACCTTATATTGGTCATACCGGCGAAGGCCGACATCCAGTTCCCCATCCCTGGATTCCGGCTAAAACATTGCCGGAATGACGGACATTTTTGGGGTTCTCCTATTATTATTTCCTAAATGGAAAGCCAAAATATTTTAATAAGGTCATCCCTTCTTTATCCGTGTTCGCCGTCGTCACAACGGTGATATCCATACCATGAATGGCCGTCACGCCCTCATAGTGAATTTCGGGAAAGATCAATTGCTCTTTCAAACCCAGGGTATAATTTCCCCTCCCATCAAATCCCGTGGTCGAGATGCCTCTAAAGTCACGAATGCGCGGCAAGGCGGCATGGAGAAGCCGCTCCAGGAACTCATACATACGGTTGCCACGCAATGTGACCATACAGCCAATCGGCACCCCTTCTCGAAGTTTAAATCCGGCAATAGACTTTTTTGCCCGCGTGACCACAGGTTTCTGGCCGGTAATATTGGTCAGCTCCACAACAGCCGCCTCCAACATCTTGATGGCCGACGTCGCCTTTCCCATTCCCACGTTGACAACCACCTTCGCAAGACGAGGAACCTGCATCGTATTCCGATAACCAAATTCACGCATCATCTCTCCAACGACCCGCTCCTTATACCGTTCTTTCAGCGGCATAACAATGCGACTCGCCTTTTCTTTTTGCTTCAGTGCACTCATTTTAAATCTTTAGTCTTTATCCAACGCCTCGCCGCAACGCCGACAGATTCGTACCTTTTTTCCATCAGTCAACCGCTTGGACGCCACCCTCACCGGTCGTTCACAATTTTGGCAAATAATCATTACATTGGAAATGGATAAAATCCCTTCCTTTTCCATAATGCCCCCCTTGGGGTATTTTGGATTCGGTTTGGTATGCTTCTTAATTAGGTTGAGCCGTTCCACCCATACCGCATTTTTGATACGGGAGAGTTGCAGGATTTTTCCTTCCTTACCCTTTTCCCTGCCGGAAACAACGCGGACAACATCCCCTTTTTTAAGATGTGTCTTGGTTGGCTTCACTTCTTTTTTAATTTTTTGAGCGATCATAAGACCTCAGGCGCCAAGGAAATAATCTTCATAAACTTCTTCCAACGTAACTCCCGCGCCACAGGGCCAAAGATACGTGTGCCCACTGGCTCACCCTGTGTGTTGATAATCACCGCCGCATTCTGATCAAACCGGATATACGAACCATCCTCTCGTTTGATCTCTTTCTTCGTGCGAACAACAACCCCCCGCACAACCTCTCCTTTTTTGACGGAGCCCTGCGGCATGGCCTCTTTTACCGTTGCAACGATGGTGTCTCCGACGGAGGCGTACCGTTTTTTGGACCCCCCGCGAACGTGGAAACACATGATCTCCTTTGCCCCGGAGTTATCAGCTACCTGTAGATAAGTATAAATCTGTACCATGGCCCTACTTTTCCTCTACCCTTCGCTTTGCCTCCTTTAATATTTCCAGAACCTTCCACTTTTTTTTAGCGCTTAATGGACGGGTCTCAATGAGCTTGACTACATCGCCCACATGACAGGCATTCTGGGCATCGTGCGCCATGAACATCGTCGTCCGTTTTACATATTTCTTGAACTTCTTATTCTGAACGGTCTTTTGCACGGAGACAATCACCGTCTTCTCCATTTTATCCCGAATGACGGAACCGATATATTCTTTTCTCTTTTTCAGCACACCTGCTCCCTTCAGGCTATCCTTTTTTCCGGATAAACGTCAGTACACGGGCGATATCGCGCCGCACCTGGGAAATCCGCATGGGATTGGCCACCTGCCCCAGTTTTTTCTGGAACCGAAGATTAAAAAGCTCCTTCCGTAACGTCTTTTCTTTTTCGGAAAGATCCTCCACCGGA
>SBBA01000164.1 GCA_005239925.1 Candidatus Troglogloeales bacterium
ACCATGTTATTAAGGGCAAACCCGGACGCGGCAGCGGCCAAACCCGCGTATGAATTGAGCAAACAGATCACCACCGGCATATCGGCCCCGCCAATGGGCAGGACCAGCAACACACCGAGGGCAAAACTCAACGCCAACAACGTATGGAAAATAGCAGCCTGACTGGGTTCGATGATTAGGGCAACGATTAGTCCCACCGCCGTGATAAGCGATCCAATCGTAATGGCATTCTGCATCGGAAAGGTTATGGGACGCCCGGGGAGAAGCTCCTGTAGCTTTCCAAACGCCATCAGGCTGCCTGTGAAGGTCACCGCGCCCAAAAAGACCTCAAATCCAATAGTACCCATTTGAACGGGACTGATCTGCCCCGCATGGCGGATATACTCCACCACCCCCACCAGGGAAATAGCAAGGCCGCCAAACGAATGTGATAGGGCGATTCGTTCCGGCATCTTGGTCATCGGAATATTAAGACCCAGCGGGATACCAATCAGGGTGCCAATAATCAAGCCGACAATGATCCACTGGTACTGGACGATTTCGTGATGCAGCAGCGTTCCGACCACGGCAATGAGCATGCCCAACGCCGCAAGACCCGTTCCCCTCCGTGCCGTATCGGGATGGGTTAGATCACGCAGCCCCAAGAGAAAAAGAATGGATGAAATAAAATAAGCAAAGTGAAGAATCTCCATTAGTTAGCCTCTTCCTGTCCCGCGCCTGTTTTCTTTCGGAACATTTTCAACATGCGGTCGGTGATGAGAAATCCGCCCACCACATTCATCATGGCACAGGTCACCGCGACACACCCCAGGATCGTGGCCGTTTGCCCGTAATCGGCGCCAGCGGCCACCAGCGAGGCGACCAGGGAAATCCCCGATATCGAATTGGTAAACGACATCAATGGCGTATGAAGAAGGGCCGGTACCTTGGAGATCAGTTGATACCCCAGGAAAACGGCCAGCATAAAAATATACAGGCTCATTAAAATTTCAGACGACATTTACTTTCCTCCTTTCAGGATACTGTTTTTTATTTCTGGGTTGACGATTTCCCCTTGATGGGTCACCAGCGTGGCGGCAATAATCTCATCCTTTGGGTCGAATTGAATCTTCCCGTCTTTGCAAATCAGGGCGAGAAAATTCCAAACGTTCTTGGAATACATCTGACTGGCATGCATCGGAAGCGTCGCGGGAAGATTGGTTGCCCCGATAATAATCACGCCAAACTCCTCGACGGTTTCCCCCATTCGGGACAACTCACAATTGCCCCCCTGCTCCACTGCCATATCCACAATCACCGCGCCCGGCTTCATCTCGGCCACCACCTGTTTTGGAATCAGGAGCGGCGCGTCCTTGCCGGGAATCAGCGCCGTGGTAATCACGATATCCGATTGCCTGGCATGTTGTGCAATCAGCTCGCCCTGCCTTTTATAGAAATCGGCAGAGAGTTCCTTGGCATACCCCCCCGCATCGGCGGCCTCTTCCCCCGCCAGGTCCACTTCGACGAAGGTTGCGCCCAGGCTTTGTACCTGTTCCTTTACTACGGGTCGTGTATCAAAGGCCGACACCAACGCCCCCATCCGTTTTGCAGTGGCAATGGCCTGTAGCCCGGCCACGCCTGCCCCAAGAACCAACACCTTTGCCGGGGGATAGGTGCCCGCGCTGGTGGTCATCATGGGAATCAGCCGAGGATGGGTTGATGCCGCCAACAAGACCGCTTTATATCCCGCGAGACTCGACATTGAACTTAAGATATCAACATTCTGGGCGCGGGTAATGCGGGGTACCAAACTAACCGAAAAGGCCGTGATCCCCTTCGTTGCCAGCTTTCGAACCACATCGGGATAGGTTAGGGGGTGCATCAGCGAAACCAATACGGCGCCAGATCGCATCATATCGGCTTCATGAACCCCTTCGAGCCGCATAATGGGTCGCTGTACTTTTAGAATAATGTCTGCGGTGGAAAAGAGGGATGCGCCGTCTTTAACCAGAGTGGCCCCTGCCTTTTCATAGGCGCTATCGTTAAAGTAGGCCTTATCTCCCGCGCCTGATTCGACCCGTACGTCAAATCCGGCCTTGACCATCTTTCCGATCATATCGGGAACAGCGGCAACGCGACGCTCACTGGCTTCTACTTCTTTTGGAATGGCAATAATCATATTGGATCTCCCTTTTTGTTATCGTACAAATCAATTCATTAATTCAGTCCCGACCCCCATTGGAGTTTTTCACGCAGGGTTTGGTAATAGTTCCGGTTGTTGGAACGAATCAGGTGCAATGAATGCGCCGACGTCCTGACACAAACATGATCGTTCATTTCCAATGGAACCACCTCTTGCCCGTCAAACGTCACAACAGGGCCAGCCTCTTTGCTTCTTAAAACAACCTCTACATAAGATGACATAGGAATGACAATCGGCCTGTTGGTCAGGATATGGGGTGAGATCGGGGTTAAAGTCATCGCGTCCACGGAGGGATGCACAATAGGCCCTCCTGAAGAAAGGGTATAAGCGGTAGAACCGGTTGCAGAGGAGACAATCAGACCATCACCCCGTAATGCGGTAACAAACTGATGATCTACCATAATCTCCATTCGGATGAGCCGGGCAAAAGAGCCCTTGTTTACCGCAAGATCGTTAAGGACCGTTGATGTGTGGACCGTTTTTTTACCCCGTAGTATGTCACACCGTAGCATGCGGCGTGGGTCATTGGTATATTCATGTTTTAGAACAAGCTCTAAATTAGGATAAAGATCGTCCACCGTTACTTCTGTTAAAAACCCAAGGTTTCCCAGATTGACGGCCAGAACCGGTATGGCGCTGCCAGCCATCCACCGCGCCACATAAAGCAGGGTGCCATCCCCGCCCAAGACAATAATCATATCAACATGGGGCACCCGCTTGTCCTTCTTGGGGTTAATAACCAGGACCTTTTTCTTCCGATCAGAAAGCCAGGGGATCAGTTTTTCCAGCGCGGTTTCCGCCTCCGGAGAATCCAACTTTAAAATGATACCAATTTTATTCATTAGGCCGAAAACAAGGAAATTGCATGAAGGCTTGTGGCAAGGTCATATAGGGTTATGTGTAGACGGTAATCGCTTGTCTTTTTCATGGCAAAACTGCTTGATTCTATATGGCCTTTCCGACCGATGTCAATGTTCTGAGGGGTAAAAAAGTGTTTGATAATGTGCTTTGATTTTGTTTTAATCTGATGTATCTTAAAGTAAGATATGACCCTGAGGTATTCCCCATAATGAAAATTTTCGTGTGTTTATTCGTGATGTCCTCTTTCTTTTTTTGATAAAGTCTACTCTTTTTAGGGTTGTATGTTAGCAGGAAATTGTATTATTACTTGTTGGACGGTTTTTAAACCAAGTGGAATGGCTATGCAGCAAACTCCGTCCTTTTGTGTCTTAGCGCTAACTTTGTTACTCATTTTGAGCCCTGGCTGTACGCTACGGACTGGGCATTTAACTGCAATTAGCACGAAAGATTTAAAGACTTCGGTGCGACGTCTTAACGTAGTTCGTGGTGAGGATTGTGCCTCTCTCTTATTCGGGTTCATTCCTATCACTTCGACACTCGAACCTACTATTGAGAGGGCCACTTCAAATGCGCTCTACCAAAGCAATGCAAATATCTTATTGGATGTTGAGATTTCACGCACTATAGTTCTCATTCCGCTTGTTTACACCGAAGTATGTGAGGTTGTTGAGGGTATAGCTGCCCAAATACACGATAGGACTTCATAATCTAATCTTGCCATTGGTAATTTTTGAGAACAAGGCAAGTAAAGCCATGGCTGACCGACTCGCAACCGTAAGCAAGTTACGGATTTTTAAACGTGCCGGGGTTCTTGTGAAAGAAGATATGTGTTGGATTGAAGAGGTTATCAAAATACAGTTGAATATGCACTGAAGAGGAAGTAACAAGAGGGCCTGTTGATATCTAGAAGGGACGCTATGCCCATCTGATGAAAGAGATTCCCGTTATGGTCGCAATGAACCCTGAAACGGCATTGATGGGTGCGGCACATTATGCGTTCTTAAACTCCCCCTCGGACAAGCCGGAACCAACAAGGAAAAACCAAACAGTCGGACGGTAAAGACTAAACCTTTGACCTTTATGAATTGATAAAGGACAACGTCGTGACTTCTTAATCCACCTTTTTAAGGTGGTGTTGCAGGGCGCCTGCCAGATCAGGATAACTAAATCGGTATCCGGCCTCCGTCAGTTTTTTAGGGGCGAC
>SBBA01000217.1 GCA_005239925.1 Candidatus Troglogloeales bacterium
CCTCTGGACTTCCTGAGAAGTCAAAAAGCGGACATCCAACGCCTTCAACGTACCAAGAACGACAAAAGGAATTCCAAAAACGAGTTATTAGAGGTGCCCTTAACTAACATATTGACTTTGCTGTGACAATAAAGAATGGGCGCGTTGACTTGAAAGGGCCGTTTTGTTTATCTTTAGTGGCTATTTATAAGAGAAAATAATTGGGAGATAAGTTAATATGGCTGAACGCACGTTGTCGATGATTAAACCGGATGCCGTTTCGAAAAATTTGATTGGTGAAATTCTAAGGCGATTGGAGTCTGCTTCGTTAAAAATTGTTGCCCTCAGGATGATACGGCTCACCCCGGAAGAGGCCCGGAAATTCTACGATATTCATCGCGAAAGACCTTTTTTTGAAGGCTTAGTTAAGTTTATGTGCTCCGGGCCGGTTGTTGTGATGGCCCTGGAAGGGGAGGATGCCGTTCTCAAAACCCGTGCCCTGATGGGTGCAACAAATCCAAAGGATGCGGCCAAGGGAACCCTTCGGGGTGACTTTGGGGCGGGCATCGAAGAGAATGTCATTCATGGCTCCGATGCAAAAGAGACCGCCGTTAATGAGATTGCATTTTTCTTTGATAGGCTTCCGTGAAAACAAAGCACTTCTTTTCCATAGACCGTCTTTTCTCCCTGATTCTGATAATGGGTTTTATGGGGCTTGTTACGGTCGGTTGTACCACAACCCCGACGACACCTTCACAACGTTCCCCCAGTAGAGATATAGAAACCGATCAATTTACAAAAGGGGTTCTGGCCTTTGAAGGAGGCCGGTATCGGGATGCCGCCACCCTTTTTCGAGAGATTATCGCCTCTTATCCCGGCTCTACCCTCTTGATGGAGGCACAATGGCACTTGGCAAAATCATATGTTGCTATGGAACAAAAGGATTGGGCTAGACGCGAGTTGAACCTCTTCATTAAAAACTACCGTCAAAGTCGTTACAACGAGGAGGCACAGGCCCTCCTACTTGCATTAGATCAACCTGAACTCAATTCAGAAAAAGTGGTAGCCGCTGTCTGGTCTCCTGTGGTCAACCCACGATTTGATAGCCAGCTGTTTCGCCAGAATTACCCTGGAATCAATACCATCATCCTCGATATTCCGGATGAACAATTAAAAAAGGCCGCATCGGGGATATTAGGGCCGCTTGCAGAGGATCGTCTTTACGAATGGATCCGTTCCGTACAACAAGAGCGGTTTCGTGTTGTTGCACGAATTTCGCTTCGAACCATGCGGTGGGCCATATTAGATCATCCCGACTGGCGTGATCAGCGATATAATATGGCACGGGGGGGCTTGGAAACGACGAATACGCTGGACCTTTTTCATCCTGAAGTAAAACGGATGCTTCTGCGATTATGCCAAAGTATAGCTGAATATCCCGTCGACGGCATTTATATCGAACAAGTGGCCTATGGGGTGGATGAAGGAGGAACCACTTCCGCCCAGAATATTTACTACAACCTTTTTTCAGAAAGGCTGGAGTTGACAGAGGCCTTTCGGTCATCCTTGCCTCATCGCCCCACGTCGGCACAATTCTGGCGGTTTGCCGGATTAAAAAGCCGCTATCTCGCCGGCCTGCTTGATGAAATTCAAACGGCCACCCGGAAGGTGCGTCCCCAGGTTCAGCTTGGGATTCATATTCCTGATCTACTTTTGGTTGATCCGCTGGATGGACTGGTTCAATCGTCTTTAGATTATTTACAGTTAAAAGAGGCGAGGTTTGATTTCTATGTTGTGACGGCCATGGGGGCCTCCCGTGAGAAGATGTATGCATCATTACAAAAATATGGGGCAACCCATGGAATTTGGATAGAATGGCATGATACTGAAAATATGCCCCCGTTGGCGCACATGCCGGTGCAAGGGATTGTTGTCTCCTCTCGATAACAACGGAATAAATAAAAAATCATAAAAGAAAGGCCAAAAATGATCATTCAAGAAGGACTTCTTTATCACAAAGAACACGAATGGGTCAGGGTGAGTGGAACCCGGGCGACATTGGGCATTTCAGATTTTGCCCAGGATACGTTAGGTGACATTGTTTACCTGGCACTCCCCAAAGTAGGAACGGTGGTTGAAGCGGGTGAGGAACTAACCGAGATCGAATCTACCAAAACCACTTCTCCGATGTATGCCCCCGTTGCAGGGAAAATTGTTGAGGTCAATGCGCAATTACATGAAAAACCGGAACTAATCAATAAAAAGCCCTACACCGAAGGGTGGATTGTCGTCATCGAAATGACCCAGCCCAAAGATTTAACCCGCCTGATGACTGCTGATGCCTATGATCTGTTTCTGAAGAGGGAGGCATTGTAATCGCATTTATAACCCAATCGACGGGGCGGTGGTTCAGACCTCTCTGTAAGCTTCTTATTGTTTTTCTCTTTATAGGGTCTGCTTTCTTCCTGACCTTCCGAAGCCAACACCAACGGGAGGTGTGGCAGAAAAGCTTTACACCAACGCTTCCATCTGAGGCTGTTTTTGAACGGATTGATGTTAATCGGTCTAGTCCAAAAGAATTGGAGGCCCTCCCCGGCATTGGGGAGATGCTTGCCTTGGCCATTGTGCAGTACCGACTTCAGCATGGTCTTTATAAGGCCCCTTCCGACCTTCTGAACGTCAAAGGAATTGGACCAAAGCGGTTGGAGCGCATCACGCCGTATCTTGTTTTTTCTTCCCCTGCCCTTACTCGTAATAAGAAGAGGCACGGGAACGCTTCAGGTAATGCAGAATCAAGCCATCATGAGCTGCTCTTGAAAAAAGAGGGCCAATCTCACTAAGATAGGGACTATCCAGGATGGGCCGCTAGCTCAGTTGGTAGAGCACCGCCCTTTTAAGGCGGGTGTCCCCGGTTCGATCCCGGGGCGGCTCACTTGCACCCGTTACTTGCACCAAAGTAGTACTGTTTCCAATAGCTTCATCTCTTTATCTCCAGTTTTTGTTCCAACATTGTGACCCACCGATTTGGTTATTGCAATGGCAATGATAGCCGTTTGTGACGCCCCTTGTCTTGTATCAGTGAGAGGTACCATTTTGGGTTTATCCGTTGAATATTCTGTGAAAGGGCATGCCTATGACAACAAACTTCGATAAAGAAAAACGGTCTCAAATCAGAACGGAAATAAAGGAGGGGCAGGATCAATCCTCCTCAATAGAGAACGCAGGACCCCGTTCAAGTCAAAGTAAAAATGATGTATCAAATGGATATGTCGTCCTCTCTTTGCCCTTTCCAAAAGGGATTAAAATTATCAAAAGGCTGATTGACGTCAGTGAAAAGGGGTTGTCTTTTGAGATATCCCAGGAGGAGGGCTTTTTACTCCCGGGAACAATCATTAAAAATCCAGTGGTCTATCTTAATGGCATCAGAAAAGAGGCCCCGTTTGCCGAGATCGTTCATGTCACCCCCCTCAAGGAGAAACATAGCTTCAAGATGGGACTGCAATTTATGGCAGATTCCCGCGCTCGACCCCTATTAGGAAGAAAGGCCTTCGCCAATGCTATTCGGCCTATTCGATACCATTTCCCCACCCATACACCGGAACAAAAGACCGTCCATTTTATCGATCATAGCGGATCGAATAATGTCTGTTTTCTAAAAAATATTTCTATGTATGGGCTCTCCTTTGAGATGAAAAGAGAGACCAACGATCCCGTTTTGCGCCTGGGCGATACCCTTTACTCCTGCGAAATTCGCATCGGAAATACAGTCGTCTATCATGGAAAGGTGACCGTAGTTTGGCTTCGATCGGAACCGGGGAAATTGATCGTGGGAGGCTTCTTAGAAAAAAAGTGTGACAAATTTAAAGAAATTATTCTACAAGAGGAGGCCAGCATCTATGCTGAAAAACATTCACTCTCTTTCAACGTGGATGGTGTTAACACGTCATTCAAAGCCCTGGTAGCCGATCTCCGATATGTATTGGAAACGGTACAAGAGATTCTCGAAAGAGAAGAAAAAAGAGTTTCACGAAATGAGACTATATTTAAGGATCGGGTTGAAGATGTTGTGCTCAAACAATACGAATCTGATGTGTTTGGATATTTGGATGCTACCCTATCGAAACTTAATGTCATGGTCTCCCCTTTTGACAAAGAGACCGACGCTGTCCATCGGAGCTACTTCCATAAACAATTATGGCATCTGATCAAACAATCCCCCTTCGCCTATCGGTGTTACACCAAGCCGTTAGGGTATGCCGGCGACTATGAAATCATGGATGCCCTCTATCGAGACCCCTATAAGGGAGACACCTTGTTCGGTAAGTTATGGAACAAATATCTTTGTTCTTATAATCGTGCCGCAAGGGCTTACCGAAACCGGATTTCTTTTTTAATCGAGCAAATTGGATCGGCGACCCGGAAAGGGGAACAAGAAAAGAAAAACAGCCGGATCTTAAGCATGGCCTGTGGCCCGGCTAACGAACTGGTAGCCTTTATAGATCGGTCCGAAATCAGTAATTACGCCGATCTCACGATTGTTGATCGAGAACCGGAAGCGCTTTATTTTGCCCATGAGATGCTTCTGGAGGCCAAGGCGCTCAAGGAACGTCGCACAAAGATTAATGCCTATTACATACCTTTGAAGCAGTTTTTTTCTCTACCGGTCTCTCAGTTTTATCCGATTAACCAACAGGATCTCATTTACTGTTCGGGCTTGTTCGATTATTTAGGAGACGTAGGTTGCCGACGTGCCCTGAAACGGTTTTTCGAAATGCTGTGCGAGGGGGGAAAGCTGATTATCGGCAATTTTGATCCCTGTAACGAATTGAAGGCTGGGATGAAATATTGTCTGGACTGGCATGTCAGGCATCGCACACAAGCCGATCTGATTTTGCTGGCGGAAAGGTCGGTGGGGACTGCCTCCCGTATTTATTGTGAAGCGGAGGAAATCGGGATCAATCATTTCTTGATTGTAGAACGATGACGCGATACAGGAATGAGTACAACCTCTTTTTGCAAAACCTGAATAAGGAGCGATTACGTGTCGCGTTAATATTGGCTATTGTTCTTGTGCCGTCCTTTGCCTTATTGGATTATCTGGTTCATCCCGCTTATTTTAGAACATTTGCCTCGCTGCGGCTGGGCTGTTCCGTTCTCTCTATTGTTTTATTGGCCCTTTCCTATACCCGATTGGGGACAACCTATGCGATGGAGTTGGGGTTTTTCTCTGCATTGGGGATGGCCGTTATGTTGGCCCGTATGATTCAGCATTTGGGATATGAATCGCCTTATTATGCAGGATTTAATCTCATTATTCTGTCCATTGGCGTTATTCTCCCCTGGGGAGTGATCGAAACCCTGGTGGCCAGTTTATTTATTTATGGCGTTTATCTCATTCCCATTCTGATGTTTAACGAAGTCACCCATCTGCAACCTTTTCTGAATAACAATATCTTTCTACTCGGAACGATTTTGATCGTGGCAACAGGTAATTATTTCGCGTCCTCCATGCGGCGGCGGGAGTTTATGGTACGTTTCCAGCTGGAAGAGGCACGAGCCGAGTTGGAACAGAGCTATCAAAGGCTTCAGGAGGCGGATCAACTGAAATCCCGGTTTTTTGCGAATATCAGTCACGAATTAAGAACCCCTTTGACGCTGTTGATGGGACCGGCCGAGGTCATTTTGCATCGTGAGGTCGGAAAGATCACAAAAAAGCAAGAACAGTATGTCCAGATGATTCAGACCCATTCCACACGACTGTTGCGATTGATTAACAATCTTTTGAACCTCTCTAAGGTGGATGCGGAAAAGGCAAAGCTATCCTTAACACAGGGGAATTTCGTGCGGTTTGTCCGGCAAATCGTTCAGTCTGTCATTCCACTGGCGGAACAAAAATTGCTGACCGTCTCATTTGAAGGCGATGAAACCATCCCGGCATTTTTATATGACGCGGAAAAAATCGAGGACATTCTTTTGAATTTGCTCTCTAACGCATTGAAATTTACTGAAAGCGGGGGTATTGCCGTCTGGTGTATCAAAGAGGGAGAGTTCGTTATGGTCAGGGTGGTTGACACGGGTATTGGCATTCCGGAAGAGTCGATTCCAAAACTCTTTAGCCGTTTTTTTCAGGTCGATACCAACGAACGCAAGGCCTCCATCGGAACCGGTATTGGACTGGCCCTCGTTAAGGAATGGGTGGAGTTGCACGAGGGACGGGTAGGTGTAACCTCCGTCATGGGGAAAGGATCGGAATTCTTTTTTACGATTCCAATTCGCATCGGTAAGGATAAACAGAATGGAAATGGGAACGGTAATAAAAACGGGAATGGGAATGGCAATGGAAAGGATCGCATTGATAAAAGGGCGCAAGCGCCGGTTACACTGGCGCAATTGGGGCTGTCCGCGATCGAGGAGACCCCCAAGTGGCAGAAGGTGACACTTCGGGAAGGGGCAGAACACATTCTGATTATTGATGACAACCCGGATATGCGCCACTTTATTGGAGATCAATTACAAGGTGACTACAATCTTATTTTTGCAAAGAATGGTGAAGAAGGGGTGGCCCTGGCCTTGTCAGAACATCCGAATCTTATTCTTTCCGATATTATGATGCCCGTAAAAGATGGGTATCAGCTGCTTCTGGAGCTGAAAAAAAATCCCGAAACGGCTTCTATTCCGATTATTTTTCTTACGGCTAGAGGGGACCTATCCGATAAAATCGAAGGGTTGGAACAAGGTGCGGATGATTACCTGGCCAAGCCCTTTAATGTGGAGGAGTTGAGGGCACGGGTTTGCTCCCTTCTCAAGGTCCAGCGGCTTCAAAATGAGGTTCTCGTTAAAAATAAGAGGCTGGAAGAGGCCCTGGAAGAAGTGAAACGGGTATCCAGGGACATGATCCATTCGGAAAAGATGTCAGCGCTGGGTGTGCTAATGGCGGGTGTTGCCCATGAAATGAATAATCCGATCAGTTTTGCAAAGGGTTCTCTTTCGGTGGTTCGAAACCGCTTTGAACAAATGAATGGCGGGGAGAAACCCCTCTCCCAAGAGATTGAAGGATCACTCGATATTATCGAAAAGGGATTGGAACGGGCGGAGGAGATTGTCAGAAACTTGTCCTGGTTTATTCGCAAGGATGATCGCTGGACATCAGTAGATCTGCATGCCAGTTTGGAATCAACCTTGCAACTTTTGTATCACAAACTAAAAGACAGGATCGAGGTCCATCGTCTTTATGAGAAAATCCCACCGATTGAGGCCATACCTGGGCAGATCAATCAGGCATTTATGAATATTCTCTTAAATGCTATTCAAGCGATTGACCGGGAGGGCAAGATATGGATTACCACCCGCTCCTTTGATACGATGGTTGTTATTTCAATTTGCGACAATGGCGTGGGTATCCCGGAATCGGAAATGTCCAAGGTGATGGACCCGTTCTTTACGACCAGGGAAGTTGGAAAAGGACCCGGACTGGGGATGGCCATTACCAACATGATTATTGTTGAGAGCCATCATGGGAAGATTAACATTAAGAGCCGTGTTGGGGAGGGAACGGAAGTAATGATGACGCTTCCGGTTACGCAAGCCACCCAACCAAAACAGTGAGGAGCGATCATGCTGGAATCTTGTCCCTATAAAAAATATCCTGTCTTATTCGTAGATGATGAAGAACTGGCCCTCCTAACCTATCAAAACCTCTTTAAAGATGACCTGATCCTCTACACCGCCAAGAATGGAGAGGAGGCTTTAGATGTTATTCATCATCATCCGGAGATCGTCGTACTGGTAACCGATCAGAGAATGCCTAAAATGACTGGACTGGAACTTTTAATACGTGTGGCGGAGAAAAAAAAGGAGATGATTAATATCCTGGTGACCGCCTATTCGGACCTCTCTCTCGTTATCGAGGCCATTAATAAAGGGAATCTCTACCGATATGTGATGAAGCCATATAATGGCAAGATACTACGTCAGGCCATTCTACAAGGAATTGAACGATACCATTTGATTAAAGAGCGAGATCGCCTTTATGCAGAGCATATTGAATGGTTGAGGAATGCAACAAAAATACAACGGTTGAAAGAAATTGGCACCCTGACGGCGGGCCTGGCACACGATATTAATAACTCCCTGGTTGCGGTCAACACCTTTCTAAAAATGATTCCTCAGAAGAGGGGCGCAGACCTTCTTTCGATCACTGCTCCAGACCCAAGCAAGGAACCAGATGTCGCCTTCTGGAACCAGTTTTATTCGGTTGCCTTGGGTGAAGTGGAACGGATTAAAGAAATGGTGAATCATCTTCTTCATACGTTGAAATTACCTGAAAAAGAGGCAAGCGGTCTATTACACCTGGAAGAGACCGATCTGAATATTCTTCTTCATGAAACCATTTTGTTGGTTGAGAATGAGGCCCATAAAAAAAGGGTTGAAATAAAACAGGTTCTGGATCGCACACTTAAAAAGTGTCTGGTTGATTCGGCGAAAATTAGACAGGTTTTTGTGAATCTCCTATTTAACGCGATTTATGCCACGTCGGAAGGCTTTATCCTGGCCAAAACGCTTTGCGATAAGGAGGGACTGATTAATATCGTCATAGAAGATACTGGGGTGGGCATCCCAGAGGAAAATATGAGCCGACTCTTTTCTCCTTTTTTTAGCACAAAGGAGGATCAGGGAATCGGGTTGGGACTAACGACGTGTCGTGAGATTGTTGAAAAGCATCGAGGGAGTATTAGTGTGGCCTCTCAACAAGGAAAGGGCACCACCATAGTGGTCACGCTCCCTGTACATCCGGATGAACATGATCGCCGATACCACACGGTTGACCGTCGCACACAGGGGCCGAAGGGTTAGACGCTTTTCGGCGGATTAGTCTTCTTTTTCTTGTTTGAGTACGATATAAAAAGACCGGCCTTCCCTGTTCACGCGAAGCAGGACAGGTTTTGTCTTCTCGGCCTTTTCAGTTGCGTTTTTAAAATCGTTTATTGTGGCAATCTGTTCGCCTTCCACTTCCTGAATGAGATCGCCTGCTTTGAGCCCTTCTAATTCAGCTGGGGACTCAGATTTCACTTCGGTAATCACCACGCCTTTTTCCTCTTTAAGCTTGAATTTTTCAATATTTTCGGGTGTGAGGTCTGCAACGATCAACCCTAAGAAGAATTTGGGTGTTGCCGGAATGGAAACGGTTGTAGCATCCCCTTTCTTTTCTCCCAAGGTCATTTCCAGTTGTTGCCTCTTCCCATTACGAATTAATTCAACCCGAACCTGACTTCCCGGAAAATATCCGGCAATGACACGAGCCAATGCATTGGTCGTTCCTACCTGCTCGTCATCTACCTTGAGAATAATATCCCCCGGTTGGATTCCTCCTTGCTCGGCAGGATCGCCTTTAAAGACTTCGTTCACCAAGACACCTTCATCCTCTTTGACATTAAACTTTTCAGCAAGTTCAGGTGTCATTGGCTGAATACCCACGCCAAGCCAGCCGCGTGTCACCTTACCTTTATCAATGAGCTGCCGAGAAATGGCTTCTGCCATATTGGACGGGATCGCAAAGCCGATTCCCTGCGCGACATTGATAATTGCCGTATTAATTCCAATAACCTTGCCCTGGATATTAAAAAGTGGGCCGCCGGAGTTACCTGGATTAATGGACGCATCCGTTTGAATAAAGTCCTCGTAACGGGAGAGATTGACATTTTCCCTTCCCAGTCCACTCACGATACCCACCGTGACGGTATGATCCAAACCAAATGGATTTCCTACTGCCATTACCCATTGCCCCACCTTCACTTCCTTGGAATTACCCAGGGAGGAAAAGGGGAGGTCGGTCTCCGCATCAATTTTAACAACGGCGATATCGGTATCGGCATCTCGGCCAATGACCTTCCCTATGAATTCCGACTTATTGGAGAGACGTACTTTAACCTCTTCGGCCTCACCGACCACGTGGCTGTTCGTTAGAATGAATCCTTTTTTATCAATGATAACACCTGATCCGGAACCCGATTCCGGTTTGTGTCCTTCCCTTTTCTCTTTTTTATCCAGACCACGAGAGGAGTGAGAGAAGCGGCCTACCGGAGAAATGCTGACCACACTGGGTGTAATCTGCTTGGCAAGCAGAATGAAGACACTTTGAGCGTTTTCCAGAAAGAGAACACCCTTTTCCAGATCAGATTCCGCACGGGTAAGCGGGACAGACAGGGAAGCCGACACGATCCCTATTATGGCTATGAGCAGAATAATTTTTTGTTTCATTTTCTTCCCTATATAGTGTTACGGGGTTTTGAATACCCCCATCTCTAATTGATATTACAACAAAAAGGCGCGGAGAACAATCCCCTGGGTGAGTAGGCGGTTTAGCCCTTTCCCCTTTGCCATGAAAGAAAGGGCAATAGGTTGATGGTTGGTTTTACGATAGTGTGCCGAGGGGCAGAATCGAACTGCCGACACAAGGCTTTTCAGGCCTCTGCTCTGCCGACTGAGCTACCTCGGCAAAAATAAGCCCCTAAGATACAGAGGACGATTCAACTTGTCAAATCGTTCTTTCTTTGGGGCACCTCTAAAACTAAAGGCTCACCCCCCTTAGCCACCTTATCAGGGGGTAATGCTGCATCCAGATTGAAAGTCCCCCTGACAAGGGGGATTTAGGGGGTTTTTAGAGGTGTCCTTTGGACACCTTTACGGCCTTATCCCTTTTGCTTCACTACGTGAGAAGAATGCCCACAGGGCAGTGATCCGATCCCATAACATCTGGCAAAATAAAAGCGTCTTGCAGATGCCCACGCAATGATTCAGAAATACAGAAATAATCAATACGCCATCCGATATTCCGCTTGCGACAATTCATAAACGGGCTCCACCAGGTGTAATGACCGCCATCCTTGTAAAATTCTCGAAAGGTGTCGATGAGGCCCGCTTCCACAAGATTATTGAATCCGGCCCGTTCCTCAGGTGTGAAGCCGTGGTTGTGGACATTGGCGGCGGGATTAGCGAGATCAATTTCTTGATGGGCCACATTCATGTCTCCGCACAAAACGACCGGTTTTTTCTCCTCAAGTTTTTTTATGTACTTGAGCAAATCAACGTCCCACTCCTGTGACCGGTAGGGAAGTCTCGCAAGGTCATTCTTGGAGTTCGGCACATAAACATTCACGAGAAAGAAATCGGAAAGCTCAAGTGTCAGGATGCGACCCTCGTCATCATGTTTTGGGACGCCCATACCGCAAGTAACGTTAAGCGGTGTGGTCTTGGTGAATATTGCCGTACCGGAATAACCGGCGCGTTTGGCCGAGTTCCAGTACTGCGTATAACCGGGGGTGGTTAGTTCGGCTTGTTCCTGAAAGGCCCTCGTTTCCTGGAGACACAAAAAATCAGGATTCTCATTCTTCAGAAAATCCATGAACCCTTTCTTTAAGATCGATCGGATACCATTAATGTTCCAGGAAATCAGTTTCATTAAGCCTTTTAGTAATTTTTATTTTTTGTTTAATGCGAATCAATCTATTCAATGGGGCAAATAAAAGTCAATGCTTTTCATTCGGCGGTTTCTTTTACACCCTTGCGGTGGAGAATAAATTCAATTTATAATTTCATTCTCGATAAGAATAACCTGTTTGTAAGAGAGGAAGATGGAGTCATTGATACGAACGAATAGCCAAGAGATATTGGACCTATTATCGCATGTTACCCTGAAGGGAAACGGCTTTGTAAGCGATTGTCTCGTGGCCGATGTCTTAGATGCAGGGCTTTCAGAGCCGGACTACCTGAATGCGTCGGGACGCGATCCGAACGCCTTTTACAATGGCGAGCCTAATGCCTGGGCCGTTTACCATGTACGTCAGAGCAAAAAAGTATTTATGGTATACGGGGGAGAGAATAAACATCGCACCGTACATATTGCTGATACCCCTTGATACGTGAGGCATGGGGTTAAAGAAAAACATGCAGCCGCTCATACAAACCAATACACAGGAAATATTAGATTTATTGTCGCATGTAACGCTCAAGGGAAACGGATTTGTCACCGACTGTTTGATGGAGGATGTTTTAGATTCAGGCCTTTCCGAGCCGGACTATCTGCAACTATCGGGAACGGATCCTAACGCCTTTTACAATGACGAACCCAATGCCTGGGCTGTTTATCATGTACGTCAGGGCAAAGTAACCTTTGCGGTGTATGGTGGCGAGAACAAACATCGCTCGGTACATACCTCTGGTACCCCGGAAGGACATCCTTAAGGTTGACATCCATTTCAACAGGGCGTATTTTACCCTTTTACAAAATATGTGGGGCTGTAGCTCAGCTGGGAGAGCACAAGGCTGGCAGTCTTGGGGTCAGGGGTTCGATCCCCCTCAGCTCCACCAAATTCAAATTGGGTTGATGCAAAAATGGAGTTTGGGGCATGGGCCTATTTCATATTGTCTGCAAGATTTAAAATCGTACCGATGGGGCGTATCGGAGCAGCACCACAATGCTCAACAAGATTAATCCCGCTGCCGCTATATAAAGGGCCGTATAGCTCCATTGCTTTACAATCAAGCCCAAAAGCGGCGACCCGATCAGAACCCCCAGATCAAACACCATGGTGTATAAGGTCATAAACCCGCCTCGAAACGATTCCCCACCACAACTTACCACCCAACCCGAAAGAATTGGAACAATCAGTCCATGCCCCGTCCCACATAAAATACCACTCACAATGAGCCCTTTTGTTGAGGGAATCAGGACGATCAGGACGATACCCAATGCCATCGAAAGCAAGGCGAAAATAAGGGCTGACCGGATACCGTACTGCTCCGGCCAATGACTACCAATCAGTCGAATTCCCATTGCAGCGCCGGTATAGGCGATAAAAAACGATGCGATCTGGTGAATTCCCACGCTAATGGCATACGGCTTTATAAAAAACATGACCGAAGCAAGCCCTATGGCAAAGATAAACGTCGTCAGAAAAGGAACAGAGAGATTGGCTTTGAGGGCCTCTTTCCAATAGGGCGCTATTGGAATATCCCGTTCTGCCGTATCACGAATAAAGAGGCATAACAGCAGTGTGATGACAGACATTGTGGCACAAAGAATAAACAGGGCCTGAAACCCATATCGCTGCACCAAGGCCTCTGCAATAGGTATGCAGAGGGTTCCACCCAATTGGCCGGATATCGCAAAAAGGGAAATTCCACGAATACGCTGCAGAGGGGGCGTTAGATCAATCGCCAGTGTAAAAAAAGTGGCAATGAGCGTTCCCACACCCAATCCATGCAGCAGACGAACCAGGAAAAGCCCCACGCCCAAATGATCAATGAAAAGATAAAAAAGATGGGTGAAGAGGAAGATCAAAGATCCGATCCAAAGTATGCCACGGCGCCCCTTGTGATCCAATATATATCCCACGCCGGGACGTACCAGTATCCCAGACAAGGAGGCAATCCCCATGAAAAGCCCGACCTCAAAAGGGTTGGCCCCATAGTCTTGCAGATGGGCCGGAAAAAGGGTGTAGGCCCAAACCGACCATGCAAAGAAAAAGTGCGCGACAAAAAGCATACAGAAGTCGCGTGTTAGGAAAGGAAACCGGCCCCGGCCTCCAAGGCCTATGCGACCTGCGAGGCTTGCGAGACCGGCCCAATAGTTAAATTCTTTTTTTTGCAAATTCAAATTCTATAAGATGGATAGGGATTCAATTTTAGAAAGTATAGCCTTATTTAGACTCTCTGTTAGTGACATCTACGTTTTTTGCGTAGATAATTTTTTGTGTAACAATATCGGTAGGCCCAGACCGATCAACGGCCGGAACGCCGGCTGCAGGAGGGCTCCGTTCGCTTCCGCTGGCGATTTCGCTCGTTGGCGGATTAGAAAAAGCGAGGTCATACTAAAGGACACCTCTAAAAACCTACTGCGCGGCTCAACGGCTGCGTTGCGCAGGCGTGACGACGCCTGCGGTGCTCGGAATTCTCATGTACACTGCGACCCTTGCGGTTCCTGTGCGTAGTAGCTCTCGCATTTGAGTCAAAAGCGGCAGGTTTTTAGAGGTGCCCTAAAGTTAGTTAAAACCGGATCAGGTGGCTCCACTGTGAAATAATCCACAGGTTCATTAATCCATTTAAAGAAAGGAACCACACCGATGAAAGAGAATACACGATTCAGGAAAGAAGTCACAAGAGGTTCTAGGGCAGAGGTTCTAGGAACATTGCAGAAGGCGATTGAATACGGGATCAGATGTTTCGGATTCTGGTTTTGGGCGAGGCGATTTTTGAAGCAGTGGTGTGCCAAAGCGATGCACTCGAAGATCAGTTCAATCAAAAAGATTGCAGGGATGTTGCGAAGGCATCATGCCCTGACAGTATATGATTTTACTTCCGTCGTTTGATTTTGAAGAACCAGATACTTGGGAAAAAAGGGATGGGGATGAACCCCCGTTTGGCGTGGGGCCTTCTCTTGGTGTAGTATACGTGCCACATTTGGACGCTGCATCAATTAGAAATTAGACTGCTTGCATAACCTTATAATATTGTCATTCCGGTAATCTTTAAGCCGGAATCCAGAGACTTATATATTCTGGATTCCCGATAGAAGCGTTCGGGAATGACACCATAGTATGAGGTCATGTAAGAGGTCTATTGAATAACCATTAGGAAATTGACATGGAATGGATGGCAGACCCGCAAGGTTGGATAGCGTTGGCCACGCTTACGGCCCTCGAAATTGTGCTCGGCATTGATAATATTATTTTCATCTCTATTCTGGCGGGCCGCCTGCCGGATACCCAGCGGGATCGCGCCAGAACATTGGGGCTTGCCGCCGCGATGCTGACCCGTGTTGCCCTGCTGCTTTCGATTACCTGGGTCATGGGCCTGACGCAGCCTTTAGTAACCCTGCTTGGTAACGAACTCTCGGGACGTGATTTTATTCTGATTTTTGGCGGGCTTTTTTTGTTGGCGAAGTCCACCCATGAAATCCATAACAACCTGGAGGGACAGGAAGAATCAAAACAAGCTAAGGCTGCTACGAGTTTTATGAGCGTTTTGATTCAGATTGCCATTCTTGATGTTGTGTTTTCCCTGGATTCGGTGATTACTGCGGTAGGGTTGGCCGAGGATATTGCCGTGATGATCATTGCTGTTATTATCTCGGTTGGCGTGATGATGTTAGCCGCTCGTGCCATCAGTGATTTCGTGGAAAAGCATCCGACGGTCAAAATGCTGGCCTTGAGTTTCTTGATATTGGTGGGCGTTGCATTATTTGGCGAAGGTTTGGAGATGCATATCCCGAAAGGGTACATCTATTTTGCCATGGCCTTTTCTATTGGTGTAGAAATGTTAAATATTAAAATGCGCGGGAAAAATCCCCATGTGGTGAAGCTGCATGCGAAGATTGAGAAGGCGTAGGGGATACTTCTAAAAAGGTAGGGGGGACTGTCTAATCCAGCCTCCCTCTTAAAAACCTAGTGTAGTGTCCTATAAATTCATTTACAATTGTCATTCCGGCAATTTTTAAGCCGGAATCCAGAGTTGTCCGTAACGGCTTGGCCTTGGATTCCGGCTAGAAGCACGCCGGAATGACGGCTTATTTCATTAGATTCATTCTATGGAACGCTGCTGACCTAAGGACAGTTGACGATCGTGTTGGTACCGGGTCCTCCGAGACAGAAATCTATACCCGCCCCACCGTCTAAGTCATCATTCCCTGGCCCCCCTAGTAACTTGTCATTTCCATCTCCGCCGGCTAAGGCATCATGTCCTGGCCCTCCTGATAACAAGTCGTTTCCAGCGCCACCGCCTAAGGTGTCATTTCCAGCATGACCGTATAACTTGTCGGCTCC
>SBBA01000237.1 GCA_005239925.1 Candidatus Troglogloeales bacterium
ACGGGGCGGAAAAGAGGAAAAAAAGAGGTTGAATTGAGTCCTCTGGACTTCCTGAGAAGTCAAAAAGCGAACATCCAACGCCTTCAACGTACCAAGAACAACAAAAGGAATTCCAAAAACGAGTTATTAGAGGTGCCCTATGGATAAAACCTTTAAAAACCTTAATTCTTGATTCTTCATTCTTGATTCAGAATAAATGATTTACGCAAAAACGGTAATGTTACCCACAGAGAGTCGAATAGCCACTTGCCGCTTCTTAAGTGGCTGATCACTCAAGGTGATTTTGCATTACCTGGTGTGTTATAAGTCTCCCGATGCCTACTATCGAAGTAAAACAGGACGATCTAGAATACCTTCTGGGCGAGAAGCTCGATCGTGAGCGGTTCCCCCGTCTTTTGGCCCTGGTCAAAGGGGAGGTAAAGGCCTGGACGGAAGAATCCCTTAAACTTGAACTCAATGACAGTAACCGGCCCGACCTCTGGTCACCCGAAGGGATCGCCCGCCAAATCCGTATCCACCAGGGTAAAAACAGCGCCTATCCCTTCTTTGCGCAAAAGGCCGAAGAAAAGATGTATGTATCAAAAGAGGTCATGGCCATGCGTCCTTATCTGGCCGGCTTTATTGTCCGCGGGGTAACAATTACCGAATCGGCGCTGGCGCAGTTAATTCAAGCCCAGGAAAAGCTGGCCGATATCTTTGGGCAGAAACGCAAATCGGTTTCCATCGGGTTATACCCAGTGAACAAAATTGTCTTTCCCGTTCGATACGATCTGGCCGATCCCGATACCACCCAATTAACCCCGTTGGGGATGGATAACCCGATGAGTCTTAGCGAAATCCTTCATCATCATCCCAAGGGGATTGCCTATGGCGCGATATTAAAAGACCAACCCCGCCTTCCCGTGTTGATGGATGCAAAGGGTCAGGTTCTTTCTTTTCCACCGATTATTAACAGCCGTGAAATCGGAGAGGTCTGCGTGGGCGATACCGATCTTCTGGTCGAGGTCACCGGAACGCGCCAGCGAATGGTGATCCTGGCCGCAAATATTTTTGCCTGTAATCTCTTTGATCGCGGGGGAACGGTAACGCCGGTAGAAATTATCTATCCTCAACAGACCGATTTCGGGATGTCGGTCACGACGCCACACGATTTTTCCAAGCCGGTCACAGTGACTCTGGGCGAATTTGAAAAGGCGTTGGGTGAGCTGGTTTCATTGAACGAAGTGAAATCGTTCTTAACATCGTACGGCTACAGGGTTTGTTCTGATGACTTCGGCGCTTCCACAGCGACTAGCGGAGGCGATATGGCTGTCACGTTACCATCCTATCGAGATGATTTCATGCACCCAATTGATATTGTGGAAGACTTCGCCATCAGTCGCGGGTTTGAAACGTTTTTGCCCACGATGCCGGTGACGGCCACCATTGGTTCGCAGTCCTCCAGAACCCATTTCGCAAATCAATTGGCTAATGCGATGGTTGGCTTTGGGTTTGAGGAGGTGATTTCAAATGTCCTATCCTCTTCTGCAGAGCAAATAGACAGGATGCGAATAGCCTTCCCTGCTCCGCCCGTCCCTCTGCGGGGAAAAAGCGAAGGAATGAGTAGACGGCCGGAACAGGGGGTGATCTTGCTGGAAAATCCCATGACCGAGCGACACGCCATACCGCGTTCGTGGCTGCTTCCTTCGCTACTTCGCGTGGAGGCAGCCAGTTCCAAGACCTACTATCCACATCGCCTCTTTGAAATGGGGGAGGTGGCGCGAATGACAGCAACGGGTGAGGGGTGTGAAACCGCGTTTCATCTAGGCGCGCTTATTGCCTACGCAGAGGCGCGCTTTTCCGATCTTCACGCGGTGTTGGCAACCCTTTTTAACTCCCTTTCCGTTTCGTATAAGATGGCAACGATGGCGCATCCGACGTTTATTGAAGGGCGAACCGGCCTACTCTTACAAGGGGATCGGGAGATCGGGTGGATTGGAGAGATTCACCCGGAGGTCTTAACCCACTGGGAGATCGGCATGCCTGCCGTCGCTTTTGAAATTGACATCACGTTGCTCTAGTCGGCGCCCTCAAAAACAGGAAGTAAGCCGCACTCTACCTTCACAAATAGTTTTTGGTGAGGCTAAAAATAACATGTTGATGGATCGGGATCAGAAATTTTTTCTCACACACTGGGCTTGAGTCCCTGGATTTGGTCTGGCCTGAAAATTCCTTTTTCGGTGATAATGGCCTGAATATACTCGGCGGGGGTAATGTCAAAGGCCAAATTCGACACGGCCACGCCCTCCGGGGCAAAGGTCTTTCCACCAATATCGGTAACTTCGGATCGGTCTCGTTCTTCAATCGGGATTTGATCGCCGGAAGCAATGCCCAAATCAATGGTCGAAGTCGGCGCCGCGACATAAAACGGGATATTATGCTCGCGAGCCAAAACGGCGATGGTATACGTGCCGATCTTATTAGCTACGTCTCCGTTGGTTGCAATCCGATCTGCCCCAACAATGCAACGGCGTATCTTGCCTAGTCGCATGATGGTGCCGGCCATACTGTCCGTTATTAAAACAACAGGAATTTTCTCCCGGTGTAATTCCCATGCCGTCAGTCTTGCCCCTTGCAGAACCGGCCGTGTCTCACAGACATAAACTGCAATCCTTTTTTCCTGCTCCCAGGCCGACCGAATAATCCCCAGCGCCGTCCCATATCCGCCGGTTGCCAAGGCGCCGGTGTTGCAGTAGGTCAAAATGCCGTCGCCAAACGCGATCAAGGCGCTGCCCAATCTGCCGATGGTTCGATTGGCATCAATATCTTCATTTAAAATAGCGTTTGCTTCGGCTAAAAGGGCCCTTCTCTGTGATGGAATGGGATGTCCCTTTTGATCCTCCATTATTTTCTTCATCCGATTGATGGCGGTAAAGAGATTGATTGCAGTGGGTCGTGTTGCGGCTAGAAGCGCCCCTGCCTCTTCGATCTCTTTTTGAAACAGGCTGGGTGAGGAGAGCGCGCTTGTTTGTGCGGCCAAGGCCATGCCGTAGGCTGCGGTAATTCCGATGGCAGGCGCCCCTCGCACGCAAAGATCCCGAATGGCCTGCGCCACTTGTTCGACCTTTTCACAGTCTATATAAGTCGTTTCGCCCGGCAGCTTGGTCTGGTCCAAAATCCGGACCCGACCCTCTTTCCATTCCACAGCCCTGATCATGGGGGTGATTCTAGGGGCAGGCGAAACTATTGTCAAGAATACGCACAGCCTCACATTTCGCAGCGTTTATCACAAAATTCGGAATCATACCTGCGGAAGATTTTTTGCAGAAGTATGGGAGCGAGCTGCCAACGCAAAATAAAAAAAATAGCGATCGAGGTCGCAAAGCCTACTGCCGTACAAAGGGCCGCCCAAAATGGCATCCGCCATGACTTCACGTGCCCGAACCAGCTCTTTCAGGCGATGACGCCATCGCGGATCTCTTAGCGTCATGTCCAGAAGTTCAAATGCACGTGATACCGCCTTTTCATAAAGTGGGCCTTTCTTATCTTCTCTGCGAACGGCGCGACTGACCTCACTGCCAACATGGCCTAATTGCTCGACCAAGGAAAGCGTGTACCACCGGCCCGACGCCAATTCCGGATGAGACGGTTTGATAGGGTTCTCGTTATCCATGAATGATAAGCCCTCTAACGATCTCTAAAATACGGCCTCTGATCTCAGGGCTTTCTACACCACGAGAACGATTGGCGCAAGAAGGGCGAATATTAATCATTGAGTCAAACTCGAGCCATTCTTCTTCCGGCAGATTAAAGTATAAATTGATTCCCCAGAG
The DNA here is from genome assembly GCA_005239925.1 of Candidatus Troglogloeales bacterium. Classification (GTDB taxonomy): domain Bacteria; phylum Nitrospirota; class Nitrospiria; order SBBL01; family SBBA01; genus SBBA01. Next base: position 3,813 of record SBBA01000237.1, read on the forward strand.
GTTTTCCTGTCGAGATCCCGCTTCTAAAAGATGCGCTTCCTCGTCTGCATGGAGTTCTCCACCGATGGCCATGATTCCCTTATCGATATCCACAACGGCCTTGACCATATCGCCAAATTGTCCCTCAGCAACATTCCGAAGCATGGCCTTGGTAATCGGCTCTGAGACGACCTGTATCATCAGTGAGAGGCAGCCTTTCGACTATTTAGAAACCAGAGCATCCCTGTACCCATAACAAACATTGGCAGGCTTAACAATTGGCCCATTGAAAAATATCCCAAAACAAATCCGATATGGGCGTCCGGCTGACGCACAAATTCAACCAGGAACCGGAAGAGGCCGTAAAAACAAATCAATATCCAGAAAAGACTTCCCGTGGCCAAGTTTTTTTTGGAGAGTACCCAGAGGATCAGAAAAAGAACGCCCCCTTCGAGGGCCGCCTGATACAGTTGTGAAGGATGCCGGCAGACATCTCCCCCCTCTGGAAAAACCATACACCAGGGAAGATCGGTTGGCCTGCCAAACAGCTCGCCGTTGATAAAATTCCCGATTCGGCCCAGGCCCAACCCTACCGACACAGCAGGCACGGCAATATCTGCCAACTGATAAAAAGAACGCTTGTACCTCCGGCAAAATAAAAGCCCCATCACAATCACGCCCAATAACCCGCCATGAAAGGCCATGCCGCCTTCCCAAACGGCAAAAAGCTTAAGAGGATGGGTTAGGTAAAAAACAGGATTATAAAACAAGATATACCCGAATCTTCCGCCTAGGATGACACCGATGGCTGCGTAGAAAAGCAAGTCCGAAACCTCATCCTTCGTGACGTTGACCCGCTTTCTTGCCGCCATGACTTGGATCAAAAAATAGGAGAGAATAAACGAGATGGCATACATCAACCCATACCATCTTAAGGCAAGCGGCCCGATCTTCAAAAAGACCGGGCTGATATTGGGATAAGGGATCATCGTGTTACCACTTCACGTTCACTTTGACCGGTTTTTCCGCGCGATCGAGGTAGTAAACATATTGGTTTTTACACCCGAATTGGTGGACATCGCGTGTGACCAAGACGTCCTGTCGGCAATAGATCGCGATCTTGGCAAACTCGCCTTCTTTAAACCATCGCAGGGCGGTGAGGCCATCCGCGCTTTTACTGGCCTTTAGCGTGGCGCGTGCCAAAGAATCTAGCCCGATGCGAAAATTGAGAATGGAATGAAGATCGATCAAGAGATCAAAGGTGGGAATTTTGGAAAAATCAAAATCGGTGTAACCGGTGAGCACCGCGTAATCAAAATTCAGAATGTTAAACCCAACGACCAAATCCGCGGAAGACAACTCGCGAACCAGCGCCGGGACGTCCTCTTCTTCGTAGGGTCGGAAGACCTGGTCCCGGGTGGAATAGGTTACGCCAATGGACAGCCCCATCTGTTTCTTATTGGACCATCCGCCCACGTCTTCAGCGCTTTTTTGGGTTTCTAAATCGAAATAGACAATATTCTTTTCCAACGATTACACCGTGGTATGACGAATGATTTTCCCCTCGATCAGATAGACGACCACCTCGGCTACGTTGGTGGCGTGATCCGCGATGCGTTCGATATATTTGGCCACAAAGCTGGTCCGAACGGCGCGGGTGATCACGGTTGGATCATGAACCATATCAGACAAAAGTTCGGTAAAAACCTTCCGAGTTAAATCGTCCACAAACTGGTCGCTGGAACAGACCCTGCGGGCTAAAATGGCATCCCGTCGTACAAAGGCATCCAGGGCATCGCGAACCATCTCCTGCGATCGCTTGGCCATATCAATAATCTCCTGGAAATGTTTCGTCAGGGGCTCTTCCTCCGATAATTCAATGGCCCGTTCGCAGATATCTTCTGAAAGATCGCTCATCCGTTCCAGGTCGGTGGCAATTTTCATGGCCGTGGTAATAAAGCGAAGGTCTCCCGCCGCAGGCTGATAGAGGGCCAGAAGGCGTATGCACTCCTCATCCACCTCCACGTCCATTTTATTGACCTGGTGATCATTTTTAATCGTTTGATTGGCTAGAGCAACATCCCGTGTCGAGTAGGCCTTGATGGAGGCGGTAATCTGCTCTTCCACCAGGGTGCCCATCTTTAATATCCTTTCTTTTAGACGGGTTAACTCCTTTTCCAAAAGATGCGACGATGACATAAACGCTTTCTCCCCAAATTAACCTTAATAAAATGATGACAGAATGTTATCGCTGGCCTCTTTTACCAACACAGGTGGATAAAAAAATGATAGCCGGGTAGGACGACTCAAAAACTTTGGCATTATTTCATAATATCGAGCACAAACACAACAATTATGCCCCTGTTCTTGTTCCGATATCGATTCGATTTCACTTGCAAAGAGGTAAGCGATAATGCTTCAGGCGCTCATAGTTCTTTTGATGCAATGTCCTTTACGATTGTCGTTCCATCCGCACGATTCTGGCACACAAGGCTAATAGTAGCACTGACTCATTTTAATGTCTAATACGAAGCGAGCCTAATTGTTACATGCGCCCATCGGGCCGGATAAGCTCCTCGGCATGACGACGAGTGGCGGCGGTAATGATCTTTCCGCCCAACATACGCGCGAGTTCCGAGACCCGTTCTTCCTGCGTCAGTTTATGAACGGAAACGGCAACCCGTTTTTCGGAGACCTGCTTTTGCACCAGGTAATGATGATCGGCAAATCGAGCCACCTGCGGCAGATGGGTAATGCAAAAAACCTGATGGTGCTTCGAGAGGCGGGCCAGCCGTCTTCCAATCTGCTCGGCAACGGCCCCGCCTACCCCGGAATCCACCTCATCAAAAACCAACGTGGGCGTGGGATCGACCTCCGTCAGGGCCACCTTTAAGGCCAACATCAATCGAGAAAGTTCGCCGCCGGAGGCCACCTTCGCTATGGGTTTAAACGGCTCCCCCGGCAGGGCGATTAAAAACTCGACCGCGTCGCCACCATCTTCGGTAAAAGGCTTGGCCTGCATTGAAATCTCAAACCGGGTTTGCTTCATCCCCAGCCCATCCAATTCCTGCTTGACCTTTTTTTGAAGCGGTGCGATGGCCGCCTTCCGCGCCATAGAAAGGGCCTCGGCCTCTTTTGTTAACATCACAGTCGTTTCTTTTAATTCCTCTTCCAATGCCGAAAAACGGGTCTCCCGTTCCGAAAGATGTATCAGTTCCAATTCGATCTGTTGGGCGATCTGGAGAATCTCCGGGATAGAGCCACCATATTTTTTCTTCATCTTCTGGATCAGATAAAGCCGTTCGGCGACCTCCGTCTGCCGATCCGGGTTATACGAAACGCCACCGCTGCGATCCCGCAATAAAAGCGCCAACTCTTTGAGATTAATCCGGGCCGTTTCCAGAAGATCCATCTCCCCTTGCACGTCCCGTGTGACCTGATGAAGATTTTTCAACTGTTGATCAATGACGCCAAGGCCGCTCAAAATTCCTCCTTCATCGGAAAGGGCGTTATATCCCCCTTGCGCGAACGTGAGGATCGATTCCCAATTTTTAAGATAACGTTCCTCTTGTTCTAAGGCCGCCTCTTCGTCCGGTTTAAAATCAGCCGCGACGATCTCGGCCAGTTGGTACCGAAGCATCTCTTCCCGATGGCCCTTATCGCCCCCCGCCTGCTTTAACGCATCCATTTCCTTTAAGAGATCGGCCCGTTTTTGATAACAAGCCTGATAGCGTTGCTGCTGATCTTTATTTTGAGCGTACCCGTCTAAAAGCGTGAGTTGGCAGGCCGGATTTGTAAGCAGCTGATGATCGTGCTGACCATGAATCTCGGCCAGGGATTCCCCGATCTGCTTTAGAGTAGAGAGGTTGGCCATCGAGCCGTTGATATAGGCCCGCCCTTTTGACGGGGAGAGCACCCTTTTGAGAATGAGGGTGTCGTCTAATGGGGCATGTCCATCTAAAGCAACTACAGAGGCGTCGAAACAGGCTTCTAAGATGGCTTCGTTGGCAGCATGACGAATCATGTCGGGATCAGCTCGCCCTCCCAGCAGCAGGGCCAGGGCCTCAACCAGGATGGATTTCCCCGCCCCGGTTTCGCCTGTAATGACGGAAAACCCTTCTGAAAAATCAAGTGAAAGATCATCAACAATCGTATAATTTTGTAACCGGATTTCTCTTAACATTTTGGAAGTGAATGATAATGGCGAGTTGGATCGTATGCCTGTTTGACTTTTTAAGTCAACACCCGAACGATCTTACCGGCTTGGATTTTAGGAAACCGCTGCTCTATCCGCCTGAGCTACGGGGGCTTTAAATAAAATGTACTTGTCAAGACTTAATCTGACAATTCCCCTTTTTTTATGCGGCTGTCTGTAAGTTATAACCGATCCTTTTCTCTTCTGCTATCGTGCGTGAGTCCAGGAAGGTTTGCATCGGAGTCTTCCCATAGCAATACTTTCCACTATGCGTCCTCACTTCATTATACTCCTTGACCCATTCATCCAAATCCTTCTGAAGAGCCTCTAT
>SBBA01000229.1 GCA_005239925.1 Candidatus Troglogloeales bacterium
CTATGTGCTTGTTGCCATCATCAAGAAACGACTCAAACTCGATGCATCGCTCTACACTTTATTACAGATTTTGTCGGTCACCATTTTCGAGAAAACGACCATCCAGCAAGCACTTGGGGACAACGCACACAGCTTAGAAAACACAATGCGTTATAAACAGTTGAATCTATTCGAGTTTTAACCGGACAGGAGTGAGGCTATTTAGAAGTTTTTCAAAAAGAGAATAAGGAAATTCCACAACCGGCTTTCCATACCGAGGGAACTTATCTAAAGATTTTTGTGCCCATTTACTCTTGTTAAATGAGTAAACTTGCTCGGCTTCCAGCTAGAAAAGTAATTCAAAAATTAAAGAGTATTGGATTTTTTGAGACCCACCAATGCGGGAGTCATTTGTATCTTAAAAGTTAGGACGGAACAAAAATTGTGACCGTTCCTATTCACGGTTCAAAAGAAATACCCATTGGCACTCTTTATAACATTGTAGTAAGGCAAGCCGATTTATCGGTGGAGGATTTTAATAGTTTATAATATATCCGCTTGGATTCTATCCCCAACACGGAATTGAACGGCCATAAGATACATCGATTAGCCAACACAACCAACATCACTTTTCATGACATTGAATCCGAGGCGCTGCTCATTTTGCTGGACCAGGAGGGCGTTTGCGCTTCGTCCGGATCTGCATATCTGGCTGATTCTGATGAGCCATCGCACGTTGTCAAAGTGATGAAGCCGGAGTCGGTCGCGTCACGTCGGATGATTCGGTTTTCACTCGGTGAAGACACAACAGGCGCAGAAATAGAGAATACCCTGATAGTCGTTCGTCAGGCAGTTGAAATGCTTCGAGCCTAATGAGTATTTACATCGGATCGTGACTTTGAAAAATATAAGAAATATTTGCCTATAGACCTTTTGAAATAAAGCGCGTTTAATTTGAACTTTATCTATATTCTAATATATACTCCTCCTATTCTTAGGGTTTCATCTGAAGAGGAGTGAGATTGCCTAATGCAATCGAGGCGATTGTTGATCTGCGGAGATTTACGGAATGTTGTCTTAATCCTGATCACTCTCGCGATAAACATAAGGCAGGAACTTTCCAAAGCGTACCCCACATTTGCCGTGCAGATGCAACCAGGCTGCGCGATAAAATTCTTGAGTTGGCTTTAACAGACTACTATATCTGTGGAGAATCCGGTTTCTATGGCACGAGATACACAGTAGACTTGGCATAACATCAAAATAATAAGAAGGCAACTGTAAGGACAACCTGGATTATCAAGATGGGTGAAACTGTGCCTCAATTGACGTTCTGTTACGTTTTGTAGAGAATAGAAAAATGAAGGAAGAAATCAGAGAACTGGATGTGGTGGCTCTGGTGCGGGATCAACCTAAACCTAAGCTTGTTGCTGGCCAGGTGGGAACGGTTGTTGATGTCCTTGAAACAGATGCCTTTGAAGTTGAATTTAACGATGACCATGGACGTACTTATACCATGGCAACGCTCAAAACAGAAGACCTCATTGTTCTCCACTACCCTCTTATTACCGCAATTTAAGAGTGTCCGGAACAAATCACTCAACCTAACACAAAACAAATGAGCGCTTTTTCAATATCTTCTTTGATAACTATCTTCCATTGATAAGGCATTAGAAACAATACCATGGGTGATCCAAGGGGTTTTTTAAAAACAGAACGAAGCGGGCCGAAACGACGGCCGGTTGCGCAACGTGTTGGCGATTGGAAGGAGTTTTATCTCCCCATCGCCGACGATACGATGATGACCCAGGGAGGCCGCTGCATGGATTGCGGCGTGCCGTTCTGCCAGGGGGAAACCGGCTGCCCCGTGCGCAACATGATCCCCGATTGGAACGACCTGATTTACAACAACCGATGGGAGGCCGCATTACGCACCCTGCACGCCACCAACAACTTCCCGGAGTTTACCGGAAGGCTCTGCCCTGCCCCCTGTGAATCGGCCTGCGTCTTAGGCATCATTGATCAGCCAGTTGCTATCCGCAATATCGAACAGCATATCATTGATAAAGGGTTTGACGAGGGATGGGTTGTGCCCATTTTACCCGATCGCGAAACCGGTAGAAAGATTGCCGTCGTAGGATCAGGACCAGCCGGTTTGGCAGCGGCACAGCAACTCCGCAGAAGCGGTCATACCGTGGTGGTCTACGAAAAAGAGGATCGGATTGGCGGTCTCTTGCGATATGGTATTCCCGATTTCAAGATTGAAAAGCAGGTAGTCGATCGGCGGCTTGCACAAATGGAGGCGGAAGGTGTTTTATTTAAAACCCGTGTGGACGTGGGAAGGGATATCACAGCCGATGCCCTGCTATTAGAGTATGATGCCGTTTTATTAGCCAACGGGGCGATGACCGGACGTGATTTGTCGATTCCAGGACGGGAGTTAAAGGGCATTCATCTAGCAATGGATTATCTCACCCAACAGAACCGTCGGGGTGCGGGGGATTTGATTGATCCAAACCAGGAGATCACGGCGCATAAAAAGCGGGTGGTGATCATTGGCGGTGGCGATACCGGCTCGGATTGCCTGGGGACCTGTCATCGTCAGGGGGCGCGGGAGGTTTACCAGTTTGAGCTGCTACCGGAACCGCCGCCTCAACGTTCTGAAAAAACACCTTGGCCATTTTGGCCAATGCAGCTTCGCACTTCCCATGCCCATGAAGAAGGATGCAAGCGAGAATGGTCTATTTCGACCAAACGATTTACAGGCACTAACGGACAAGTCGAAAAACTTCATGCCGCCTATGTTGAGATGAAAATAGATGCAAACGGCCGCTCCCAATTTGTAGAAATCCCCGATCAGGCCCTGGAGTTAGAGGTTGATCTGGTGTTGCTGGCAATGGGTTTTGTAGGCCCGAAAAAAGAAGGATTGCTAACCGACCTTGGGGTCAAACTCGATGCACGCGGCAATGTGGCCACCAATGAAATGCACATGACTTCGATAGAAGGGGTCTTTGCCGCCGGGGATATCAAGCGTGGCGCATCGCTCATTGTCTGGGCCATTCGAGAGGGACGCGACGCCGCGCTGGGCATTGAGCGGTATCTGGCAGCAAAAAAATAACCACCCCATAACCTGATCCTCCTATCGCTGGATGCGGCAATAATTGACCGATTCATTTCATTTCTGATAAAGTCTTACGTATACCAGTCTTGCCATACCCTATTTGTGATTTTATGGTTAGAAATCCATCCGACGTACTGGCGCCCAAAGCGCTCTTAGTTAATTATTCCATCTCTGAAAAGAGAGACCTGATCCACTTCCTCTCTGAAGAGGGTTTTTATTGTCTTCCCCCTCGGTCTTCGTTAGAGGGTCTTTCGCTACTCACGCCGTTTAAGAAAAGGCAGGATAGCAAGACAAAGGTAGACCTGGTTCTGATTGACCTGACCCGAAACAATAATGGAGATGCCCCTGACGTCAGAGACAACATTAAAAAGGTGCGGCTCTTTTTGAGGCAAATTCGGGAGATGAACGCCACCACCTGTGTCATTCTGACGGGGAAGCCGGTCCCTCTGGAAAAGGCCTCCAAATTACTGCGAGAAGGTGTTTACGATTATGTCACAACACCGATTTCCACCAAGCGGCTTCAAAAGGCCATTCAACAAGGTTTAAAAAACAGGGAAGCGGCGGAGGCGATGATCCACTCCTTGGAGGGGGTCAACCGGCAACTTTTAGTCGAGAAGAATCATCTAAAAACATGGAGCGAGCAATTAAGCCTGATCTATGAAATTAATCAGACCCTGGCAGGCTACCTTAATGTGGATGAGCTGATTTGCTCGTTTGGAGAGGGCATCAAAAAGCTTACCCCCTATGATACCCTGGTTATCTTTTTAAAACGATATGACGAGTCGGATCGTGTGTGGGTATGGGCGTTTCCAAAACAGAAGCAAATGGCAGAGAAAAAGGCGTTATTAAAAGAGCTTCGTGAAGAGACGATGCGATGGGGAAATCAGTTTCTTTTTGCCCATCAAAGCGATTTTGAAGCGATCATCCAAAGGGAAGGCACGGAGATTATTGTGCCCTTTTCGGTTGCCGGTAAAAATGTCGGCGTGTTGCGAATGACCAGAGAGATTGGCAGAAACGATCCCATTCCTTTTGATGAGGATCAGATGCGTCTTCTTTCGATGGTCATTACCCCGTTGTGCCTTAGCCTTCGTAATGCCGATATGTACCAACGGGTGAATGCCCTGGCCTCGACGGATGAATTAACCCATGTTTTAAACCGGCGGGCCTTTATTCATCTCCTGGATCGTGAGTTTAAACGTTTTATGCGGTTACGGACACCCATGGCCCTACTGCTTATTGATCTCGATGCCTTCAAACAAGTAAACGACCGTCATGGACACTTGGTGGGTGATATCATTCTCAAAGAAACCGCATCTTTACTCAAACAATCAATTCGTGAGATCGATGTCCTGGCCCGGTACGGGGGGGAGGAATTTGTTGTTATTTTACCGGAAGGGAAGCCCGAACAGGCCTTTCTTGTGGCGGAAAGAATAAAAGGTATTGTCGAAACGCATATTTTTAACAAACAAAAAAATCCGATTCGGCTGACGGTCAGCATTGGCATGGCCCTGCTCCCATCATCTATGGCAGCCAGCGCGGAGGATCTGTTTCATCTGGCGGACCTGGCCTTGTACTGCGCCAAGAAAAGGGGAAGAAACCGAATTGAAGTTGGTATAGCAGATACCAACAATTCATCTACAGAACATCAATCATAGAGGAGTTGACTATGGAAGAAAAACAACAACACAACATAACAGACACATCGGCCGAAGACCTAACCAGCACCAACATTTCCGTGGCCTCGGAGTGCCAGGCTATCTTTCGTGTTGTAGATACCGAGGTGGCGCGGCAAAACAGTAACGGCAGAATGATCTTTCATGTTCCCCCTTTTCCCGCGCTAGATGCCATTGATCCTTCCGAAAAGCTTTATGACAAGAGGGACGAGTTGGATGCCGATCTGGTTGAGTTGCTTCTTTGTATTGATTGGAAAGTGAATGTTCTGATTAAAACCCTGTCCCCGCTCAAGGATGAGGCCTTCTATCCCTATCGCGCGGTGATTACTGAAATTGGAATAAAGAATATAAGGATACTGACGCCTCAGCCGCTTAACGTCGGGGCTTCGGTGGAATTTCACTTTGTTCTCCCTATGCTTCCGTTTAAAGAATTGTTCATGAGGGGAGAGGTGGCTGGAGCTTCAGAGGCCGATCCTAATGAGTATCACATCAAGATTGATGCCCATCATATGAGAGAGTCTGACCGAGAGCATATGATTCATTATATCGTGAAACGGCAGTTTCAGCTCAAACGGGAACGTCCCCACCAAAGATAACTCGTATGAACGGTTTCCAACAACCCGCTCCGCCGACGGGCGGAAGCCAGCAAGTCCTCCCGTTGATCGGTCTGGGCAAGATGGAGTCGTTAAATTATCTACGCAAAAAACGTAAATGTCATCGACAAAGGGTCTAATCCACCGACGGGCGGAAGCAAATGAACAGCTCCCGTTGGGCGGGACGCCGCCTGCGGTCGCTGTGGGCTTGCGGATACGGTTACACAAAAGATGATCCATATAAAAAAACGAGATGTCACTCACAGAGGATCTATCTTTATTGGGGTGACGCTTCTGCTCCTTTTGGAGACCGTCGGCTTTTTCTGGATGGCCTCTCCCGCTTATGCCATCCCTGCTTTCGCCCGCAAATATAACCTCTCCTGCACCAGTTGCCACACCAAGCCGCCGCGTCTCAATCCATTTGGAGAGGCCTTTCATATGGCTGGCCTCCAGATTCCGACCGTCTACGAAGGGGAGATTAAGAGCAAGCGGCGCATTGGCCGTGTCATGTCCGAGACCGATTTCCTCAACATCTTTGCGGCCCGAACCACCGGTGATTTTATCCGCTCCTATTCGGGTGGCCAACAGGAAGAAACATCTATTACACTGCCGCAGGATTTTTCGTTTTATCTGGCAGGAAATTTTACCGATGGCATTTCATACTTCTTTGAATTGGAACACGAAGCGATTCACATAGAAGGGACGAAAGAGGGGCGGTTTGAAGAAGGCTCGCGATTGGGATTGGGTAAAGAATTCTTTTTTATGTTCGATCTCCCAATCCTTTTGAGCAGAGATCTCTCTGGTATGGCCGGAATGACCAGGGAAGGGATGCATCACGGTTCAGGTGCTATGATCCACGGGCCGATGATGATGGCGGGCAAGATTGATCCCTCCACCAGTTTCTCTTATCCGACCAATCGACAGTTGATCTTAAACCTGCCGGGAAGGGTTACCGATACGGGCAAGATGGAGCGGTTGCGTCTCACCCCCTATGCCTTTGCATCCAAGTTTTTTGGGGTGATGACCGCCGACTCCGAACCGGTCGAGGTGACGCGGTCGGTTCTTTACAATACAACCGGTGATCTTGGCATTGATACCCATATGATGATTGGCCCGCTGCTTATTCAAGCCGGTGTGATGCAGGGTCTCCTCTCTGGCCCCACTGATTCTAATCCCAAGAAAGATCCTTATTTGATGGGGAGGATAAATTTCGGCGGCAAGCGGTACATTTCAGGCAGCCTTTCGGGCCTTGCCTATCGTGGATATGATACGGCGCGTGTTCCGACTGGTGTCAATCAAACCACATTGGTGGATTGGTTGCGTTATGGAGTGGCTGGGAATATCCGGTACCGCCTTCTCGATTTTTATGGCGCTTTTATTTGGGATACCTTGAAGGGACAGGATCATCTATCTGCGACCTTTGACAAAAAGGCGGCTGGCTTCACGATAGAGGGGGACTATCTGACAACCGATCGAACCTTGCTTTCACTCCGTTACGATCAGATGAATAGCGGTGGCCTGATTGCTGAAAAGACAGATGGCAAGGTGCTTACTGCTCAGGCACGCTACTACCTCAGAGATAATTTCTCGTTCTATTTGCGGGACAGTTATAATCTCAAAGAGGCCAATCGCAACCCGTTGCGGAATTTTAGGAATCTGGTGGCCTTGGGCCTTGATTTCGATTTTTGAGGGTATTGTATGGCGAGGCAAAAACTAAAAATGTCTCTGATTCTCATGGCCATTCTATGGACAGTTGTCATGATGGCCGTGCCAACGTCTGCGACCCTCTTTTATCATGGCCATGAGGCCTCAAATCTTCCTGAACAAGAGGTAGATATACAGATGGGGAAGACCATCTACTCGATGAGTTGCATCCACTGCCATGGTGTGCAAGGAAAGGGAGATGGCGGGGCGTCCATCTTTATTGGGCCTTATTCCCATCCACGCTCCAATGATTTTACGGCCGGTGTCTTTAAGTTTCGATCTACCGAATCGGGCCATCTTCCGATGTTGGCCGACCTGATTCGAACGATCAGGGAGGGGATTCCCGGTATTATGCCGTCGTTCCGCAACCTTGGGGAGGAGGGGCTTCTACAGGTTGCCTCATACCTACGGGAGGCCTTTATTCAACGCGAACTCCCGACCAAAACAACCATCAAATACGTGGATCATGTTGGGCCTTACACTTACTCTATCGAAAGCGCACAACGAGGAAAGAATCTCTATCGGGAGATGGGATGCCCCACCTGTCACGGAGACAATGGAAAGGGGTCGGGGGAGCCACTTTTAGATATACGGAACCTGCCAATTATGCCTGCCGACTTGACGCGACCGGAAACCTTTGGCAACGGCATTCCCCATGAGGATATTTATCGCACCATCATGACGGGTCTGGATGGAACGCCCATGCCGAGCTACAGCGACGCTTTTCAGGGAAGGGAGGAATCGGCCTGGGATTTGGTGCACTATATCCTATCGCTAGGCGAGCGGTAGGAATAAACCCGGATTACGCGATAGACGCTGCGAAATATGACGAAAGCCTTTTGAGTGCCATTTTGCCAAGAAAAGTCATTTCTACCGGTTGGGTATTAACCCTTTTCCTCCCTTATCAGGACACCACAATGGTATTTCCACATTCCTTGCTTTCTATCGCGTAATTCGGAATGAATTGTGGTTATGTGGCCAATAATAGTAGGCCATACACGGCAATAGCACCGCCCGATGCACGGACTAAACTGCTTTGACCTAACCTCTGGGTCAGCAGGGCCATCCCAACTCCAAGCACATGCAGGGATGCCGTGGCAGATAAGAAACCTGCACCATAGGCCACATCCAATGTGTTCATCGGTATTTCAGCACCATGGGCATGGCCGTGAAACAAAGCAAACAGGCCCACGATGATGTTACTGGTGAGCAAAGGCAACCGCATTGCAGCGGCGACCAATAGACCCAATATCAAAACCGATAAAACGACGCCCCACTTAGCAAACGAAGTCAGGACACCCATTGTTCCCAAAAGACCGCCTATAGTCATCACCAACAAAAACGTGGCGGGAATCAACCAGAGGGCCTGCTGGCCGCGCTGTGCCGCCCATAAACCAACGGCGAACATTGCCAGGATATGATCCATGCCGTTCAGTGGATGTAAAAATCCGTGTGCGAACCCTATCATCTCGTGAGCACCAACATGGGCATAGGCCAGTGGCGACACAAGGAATGCTACTCCACTTGCGATAAGCCCAAACAAGACAAGATAGGTGTTCTGTTTCATATTCCAATACCTCCCACAAACGGTGTGTTCATCCTAAAACAACTGTTCCTAAGATAAACAAAACCGTTCTTTCAAGTCAACGAACCCTGAGTAGGGTTGACAGCGGCGTATTCACCCGTTAGAGTGAGGCGGCTTAACCAGGATGAGTCCCAATGAACCCTTACCTTAAATTTATTTTGATGGCGTGTGCCATGCTGATTGCCGGTTACTGTATTTATCAGATCGTGATGGTGATCTCGCCCGCGTCTGACCTGTTTGCGCCTCCTTAATATGATTTTGAAGCAATACCTCATTCCTCTTAAAACCGCCACTCTACTTCTACTCCTCTTATTCTGGGGCTGTGCCCCTGTTCCAGCCGATTTTCTTCGCGCCCCTAAATTTGATCCTTCCCTTGAATGGCAGGTGATTCAGACCCATCATTTTCGCATCTATTATCACCAGGGGGAAAACGCAACGGCACAAAAGGCGGCCCGTATTGCCGAAGAGGTCTATACCCGCCTGGTCCCCAGATTGGGTTGGTCTCCGGCCCGCGCAACCCATCTTGTATTAACCGATAATGAGGATATTGCCAACGGCATGGCCGGTGGGTTTCCCCATAACACCATCTATATCAATCTGACCCCTGCTCCTTCCTCTCTGATACCCATATCCGAGCGGCTGGACGATTGGCTCCGTAGTGTCATTACCCACGAGTATACCCATATCCTGCAAGGGGATATGGCTGGTGGCCTGCCCGCATTCATTCGTAATCTTTTTGGCCGATACCCATTTCCATTCGGGATATTCAACTCTACCTTTCCCAACGACCTGCAACCACTCTGGCTGATCGAGGGCTTGGCAACGCAGGAAGAAACGCTGGCCGGTACAACCAATCGCGCCTATAGTGCCTATGCCGATATGCTGCTTCGTATGGCCATTTTGGAAAACCGTTTTCCAACGATTGATCAGGCCGCAGGACAACTCGATAGCTGGCCGGGTGGGCATGTTCATTATCTTTTTGGCGCCCGGTTTTTAGAATACATTCGACAACAATTCGGCGATACAGCCATCAAACATCTTAATCTCAATTACAGCGATAATCTCTTCCCCCTGTTTGTTGATACCAACGCGCGGGAAACACTGCGTGTTTCCTATGTGACCCTCTGGAATAAATGGAAGACCAAACTGACTCAGGAATATACCTCCCAACGTAGTGAATTGGAAGGTTTCGGCCTGACCATCACTCAGCCACTCATGAACAAAGGCGACGAAAATTGGGGGGCTCAAATGAGCCTCACAGGAGAGATTCTGTTTACCAGCATCAACCCGCGTGAATATCCCAGTCTGCGTATTTTAGGTAAGGATGGGAAAGACCGATTCCTGACGCGCCGAAATTATGGGGGCACGGCTTCATGGTCACCCGATGGATCACAGGTCGCTTTTTTTCAGTTAGAAAGTTTTAAAAATTATTCCGATTACAGCGATCTCTATCTTTATGATTTCAAATCCAAACAGGTTCATCGGCTTACAGAGGGGGCGCGTCTTCGTGACCCTGATTTTCATCCTAATGGAAGACACCTTGTTGCAGTGAAGGGTGGGCAAGCGCAAGACCGCCTGGTGATTTATCAGTTGGATTTTCAACGATTCGACACCCTGGAGTGGATTGATAAGGATTTGCTGATGAGTTCTCCCCGTTGGTCGCCCGATGGCACCCAAATTGTCATGAGCGGATGGAAAAATGGGAGCCAGGATATTTATCTGGTTGATATGCACTCCAAACAAGTCAAACCGATCCACGTGGATAAGGCATTGGATTTAGCCCCAACATGGTCGCCCGATGGCCGTGCCATTTTATTTTCTTCGGATCGCACCGGCGTTTATAATCTTTTTGCTTATGAGGTTGAAACACAGACCCTTTTTCAGGTCACCAACGTTCTGGGCGGGGCCTTTATGCCCGATGTAAGCCCCGATGGGCACACCATTGTTTTTTCATATTACAGCAGTCATGGTTTTGATTTACATTCGATGGCGTGGGACTCGACCACATGGAAAAGGGTTGATCTGGATTCCTCTTCAAAAAAGGGTGCGGCGTCTGATCCTGTGCCGGCACAATCAGGGCAGGGGCAACCGGCGTCAGCCTCCCTTCCCGTTAAACCGTACTCCCCCTGGCCCACACTGGCACCTACGTATTGGGTGCCCACCCTGTTTGGATATAGCACAGTCAGTGGAACGATCCTGGGTGTTGCTACAGGCGGGAGTGATGTTTTAGGCAAACACCAATTTGATCTTGACCTGCTTAAAGAAGGGAGTGATTTGTCCGCGTCCCTAAACTATTATAACGATATGTTTTACCCAACGATTTATTTGGGCCTTTCTAATGAGACCCGTGCCGACACCCGTCTTTCAAAGGACATGAAAGAGGAGTTTTTGAATTACCGTGAGAAGCAGCAGGAGCTTCGAGTCGGTATCACTTTTCAGTGGCTTTTTTTTCAGAGCCAATCTGCGATCTCGTTGGGGTACCAGGGCGAACGAACCTCAATCTTTGATACACAACCGGGTGTGACTCCCCCTGAAAGCTACGATCGCAGTGGTTTTGATATTTCCTGGGCGTTTAATTCAGCGCAATACTATCCTTTTTCGATCAGCCCAGAAGAGGGGCACCTATGGCTTCTTTATTACACACGGTTTGATGAACGTCTTGGGAGTGATTTCGATGAAAGCCGATACAGTGTTCAATTGGCCTGGTATGACACGGTTTTTAAGCCCAACCATGTCCTGGTTGTTGCCGGGGATGCGATCATTCAGGAGTCTTCACACACACCCCTGCATCGGCCTCGGGGTTATCCAAAAGGGATGTTTAAAGGGAGGCGGTCGGCATTTGGAACCGTTGCCTATCGCTTTCCGATCAAGAATATTGAGCGTGGGTATCGCACATGGCCCATCTTTCTTTCAAGGCTGCACGGGGAATTCTTTTTCGATGCAGGCAATGCCTGGGATCGCGGATTAGGTCTTTCTGATCTGCAAACGGGTATCGGGGCCGAATTAAAGCTCAACCTGACCTTTATTTACTGGATGCCAACGCAATTGATTGCAGGCGTTGCCCAAGGGCTTGATGAGCAGGGAGAGGATCAATCCTACATCTATGTTCAGAGTGGGTTTTAGAGATACCCTATAGGCTTTCACTTGTTACCAGTTGATAATCCCGGTATTGATTCGGGTTCCCCGATTTTCCGGCCTCTGCGGCCTTAACGATATTATACATCTCCCGCGCCGTGACATAGTGAAGCCGGTAAGATAGGCCATCGTTATATTGGGTCTCCAGATAGGATAAGAGATCGTTCATCGGTTTTCCCAAGAGGGCCTCGAAACCCTCTTCCTGCGTCCCGTGGGTATGTACCTTGACGAAAATCCACTCCGGTTGCCCTTTCACATGAATCTGTTGGTTGATCCAAAGATTGGCTCGTGTGGACGTTGCCGGATTGTCCCCTGCAATCTCCCCGTTTTCAATTTTGGGGAGGAGGCCCATTTTGCGATTTTTAAAATTTAACGCCAGCGGCCCCTGAATCATAAGTATATCACCGGTGGGGAGTACACCCACTTCAACATCGGTTCCCGTATCATGCGACTTGGGTCGCGTGGAGTCATCGGTAGCGTAATAGATGCTGTTGATCTTGGTGGTCTGCGTGTCGGAAGGTGCGGAGGGAAGCGTAAAGTCGGCATAGCATCCGGTTTCCTTCAAAAGGGTCAGCTCATTGTTGATGCCACACCATCGGCCATCTTTACGGGAGTTGTCCAACGCCCAGTTTCCATGAATAAAGCCGTATTGGACCTGCCTCGTCTTTTTGTCTTTACAGAGAAGGCCATGTTTTTCAGAAAGGAGCCGTTTGAATCGTTCGATCTTCTCAACAAACCCCTCGGGTGTGTCGTTGTCATGGTGGAGATGGATATCCACCTCTCCATATCCCTGCTCACAGAGTTTAGCCAATGCATCTAAATGCTCCGGCCGATATTCTTCCTCAGGATAAAAGAAGGTATGTTGAGGAGGCCGGCCATCGGCATCATAGTGATGTTTTGCCAAAAGAGGATATCGTGAAACCCATGTTTGAACCCGCGCGCATTCGGTCTGATAATCGGGTCGTTTCCACTGCGGCTCAAAATGGTCGGCGACACAGAAAAGAATATCGAGGGGTCGTGAATGGGAAATGGGCGCCAATCGTCTGAAGGCCTGTTTGATGTAACTACCCATCCAAATATCCAGATTTTTATTGAACATTAGTCATTCTTTCCTCCAACACCGTCTGGATAGGGACAAACGAAAATTGCCCTAAAAGGCGTGAGAGCTTTCCTTCAGCCTTCGAGAGTCCATAATAATGCCGAAAGGCATAACTTTTTTTAATGCCGGAAATACGGGGTTGCCCCGGATCAATTTCCCAGGGGTGCATATAAAATAAAAAATCCCCCCGTTCTTTTAGAATCCGTTTTACGCCCGCACAAAAAATACGAAAAGGGTACAGACGGAAATAGCCGCCGCCACCCCAAGGAATCACGCCCCCCATAAAAGAAAGCGAAGGCAATGCGACCTCGTAGAACTTTTCCTGGAGGGGAATAATACCGGAACGCTGTCCCGACGGTTGTGGTGGTACGGTCAATTTTCCATACCGACTGTGATACGGATTATAAAAATAGCTGGAGTCGTAAAGGAACCCGGCTTTTTTTAGAAGAGGAATCGCCCAGTCAGTAATAGAGAAGCTGGGTGCGCGAAACCCGTTCATTTTTTGGCCGGTTAAATCCTCAAGCAATGCCGTAGATGAGGTGATATCGTTGTAAAAGGCTTCGGGAGAAAGCTCTCCCAGCAGATAGTGGTCTTGGCCGTGGGAGGCGATTTCATGTCCCTGTTGGGCGATCCGTTTTATTAAGGCGGGGCATCGCCGGGCAATCCAGCCCAATACAAAAAAGGTGGCCCTGGTTTGATGATCGGATAAGATTTGCAGAATCCGATCCATATTGCGCTCCACCCGTAGTTCCCGGCTATCCCACGAGCTGCGATCAATCCCGGCCTTCAGGTTCTCTACCTGAAACCAGTCTTCCACATCAAAGCTGAGCATGCAGGAATACATGGGTTTGCCTTCGCCTCCATTACTTTTTGCCATTCCTTATAGCATATCACCTTGAAATCTAAATTGGGGAAAAATTATACGTCTACGGGTGTGATGATCCGATGGGAGAGTATCTTACCCTGTCTAAGGTGTTGGGAGACCAGCAGATCGATTTCGTCCTCAACCAGGCCACCATACCAGGTACCTTCCGTAGGCTCTTGGCTTCCATAGATGACCATGTTGGGGCCGTTTCCGCATTGGCCCAGGCAGCGAACCAGCGTCAGCCGCGTGTTCTTCAGGTTTTTTTCTTGAAGTTGGCCACGCAGGGCCTGTAGCGACTCCTCGGCCCCCTGCCCCGAACAGGTCTTTCCTGTACAAAGAAATATATGGCGATAATCCGGCATGGTTTTGTTCTAATAGGAGTGGGATAGCCTGGCTCCTAATCAATATTATCAAAGGAATATAGACTGTCTTACCGTCCTAAGTCCAGATGTGTTCCATGACAGCAAGTTATTCAGGTGTGTTATTTACGTTCCTATTCTTGACTTAAAAGATGGAAAAATGATAAAAACAAGGTTCATTTACTGGTGGCTTTGCAGTGTCTTATAAGGGAAGATGAAATGTGTGCGGTACTAAAAACAGGGGGAAAGCAGTATCGGGTTGTGGCAAACGATGTTGTTTCCGTAGAAAAAATTTCGGCGGCCGTGGGCGATAAAATCGAGTTGGGGCCGCTTTTAATGATACAGAAGGAAGAGGAGATGATTCTTGATCCGACGCAGTTGGCCGGCTCAAAGGTCATTTGCCAGGTGCTGCGGCAGGGTAGAGACAAGAAAGTTATTGTTTTTAAAAAGAAACGCCGTAAGAATTACCGTAAGACACAAGGACACCGACAGTCTGTAACCCAAATGAAGATCATCGAAATTATTTCTGGAAATGCTGAGGAACTAAAAAATGGCACATAAAAAAGGGCAGGGCGCTAGTCGAAATGGTCGGGACAGTAATTCCCAACGATTAGGTGTAAAGCGATTTGGAGGGGAGTTGGTCTCTGCGGGATCAATTCTGGTTCGGCAGCGGGGAACACGAATTTATCCCGGTCTTTATGTCGGGCTGGGAAGAGACTACACCCTTTTTGCAAAAGCAACCGGACTTGTCCAATTTAAACGGGCACGCGGCAAAATGCAGGTCTGTATTCAACCCGTTGCTGTTACATCCTGTCCCACGTCTCTTTCCGCAACAAATTGAGCATCAGGACCCTGGCAAAGTTGCCTTGTCCTGGATGACGCATCATTTAACCCATCCCCACCTAACCTCCCCTTGAAGGGGAGGAACAAAGCGTCGGCCTTCCCAGAGGAGAGGAATCAAGAACCGTGTTTATCGATCATACAAAAATATATGTCAAGGCCGGAGACGGCGGCGATGGGTGCATTAGTTTTCGGCGTGAAAAGTATATACCCCGAGGAGGCCCAGATGGCGGAGACGGTGGAAACGGTGGCCATGTCATTCTGGTCGCATCTCATCAAGTCTCTACGCTCATCGAACTGCGTTATCAGCAGCAGTATATTGCCAAACGGGGTGAGCAGGGAAGCGGACAGCTTTGCTCCGGTAAAAATGCACCTGACCGGATCATCCTCGTCCCCATCGGCACGGTTATCCGCGATGCCGAAACCGATGAGATTATTGGCGACCTGACCGTTTTGGGCGAACAAAAAATTGTCGCCAAAGGGGGGCACGGAGGGCGCGGCAACAACCATTTTAAGTCCCCGACACGCCAGACCCCCTACATTGCGGAACCAGGGGAAAAAGGAGAAGAACGATGGCTTTCTCTTGAATTAAAGCTGCTGGCCGATGTGGGGTTGGTGGGCCTGCCCAATGCCGGAAAGTCCACTTTGATTTCCGTATTGTCGAACGCCAAACCCAAGATAGCCGACTACCCCTTTACAACGCTTATTCCAAACCTCGGCGTAGCCACTTGGGGGCGATCCGGGGAGCACCACTTTACGGTGGCCGATATCCCCGGTCTGATTGAAGGGGCGCATGAAGGAAAAGGGCTGGGAACTCAATTTCTGCGGCATATTGAACGCACGACGCTGCTGGTGCATCTGGTTGATGTCTCGGCGTGTGAGTCAGCCGATCCCGTACGCGATCTGAAGATTGTGAGATCGGAATTGGCCGCGCATCATGCACAACTGATGGAAAAGCCTTTCCTGGTTGTGGCAACAAAGATGGACGCTGCAGGAAAACAGGTTCTAAAACTCAAAAGGCACTGCAAAACCAAAAAGATTCCTTTCTTTGAAATATCTGCGGTTACCGGATTGGGGATAACCCCTCTGAAGCAGGAGATGGGAAAGAAGGTTGAAGAGGCCAAGGCCCAGATGGTTTAAATGCCTCGCTTTAAATAATGGATATACATTGTATAATTAGACAATAATGATATACAATGTATATTATTTGGGTGTGCAATAAATCTGTGGGTAAGGATTCCCCTGTTCCTGACATAAGCGTGTCCGCCTGCGGGAAGAGTCGAAAATTTACCTGCAAATTTGTCACGCACCCCACTTATTGGAGGTCTATCATGCAAACAGTCATTCAAAAATGGGGAAACAGTCTTGGCATTCGTATCCCCAGCACCTATGTAAAAGGACTGCATCTGAAAAATGGCGCCAATGTTGATATTAAAGAGGAGAATGGAAAATTAATCATTGAGCCAACAAAAAAAATGAAGCTTCAACAATTACTGGATGGCATTACGGCGGACAACATTCATGAACCGGTAGAAACAGGCGCATCGGTGGGAAAAGAGGAATGGTAACCCCATATATTCCAGAGCGTGGACATATCGTATGGCTTAATTTTAATCCACAAATCGGTCATGAACAAAAGGGGCGTAGGCCTGCATTAGTCATCTCCCATAAGGCCTATAACGAGAAAGTGGGTCTTGCCGTCTTTTGTCCCATTACAAGTCAAACAAAAGGGTACCCCTTTGAGGTGATTATAGACTTAAAAAGGATCAAGGGGGCTGTTCTTTCTGATCACGTAAAGAACCTAGACTGGAAATTAAGGGATATAGAATATATAGAAAGGATTGATTCTGATACCCTTGATTCTGTCATAGAAAAAATAAGTGTGCTAATCAGTTGAAGGGCCTAGAATATTTTCTAGGAACCCCATTTTTAATAAACAATGTCCCTTAAAGAACATCAACGTATCGTCATCAAGATCGGCAGTAACGTCATCGCCTCTCATGGTAAAGGTTTTGACGAGAGCCGGATGGATGGGATTACATCGGAGATTGCCGAAGTTGTCGGCACAGCCCAGGTCTTAATTGTCTCTTCCGGCGCCATTCTTTGCGGTGTTGAAAAGCTAGGATGGGCCACATCTCCTAAAACACTCCCAATGAAACAGGCCGCTGCGGCGGTCGGACAAAGCCAACTGATGTGGGCCTATGAACGTCTCTTTGGCCGGCATCAAATCAAGGTTGCCCAGATACTTCTGACGGGTGAAGATATCGCCCATCGCGGCCGTTTTCTGAACGCGCGGCACACCCTGCTGACCTTATTGGACAATAAGGTTTTGCCGATCATTAACGAAAACGACACGGTCGCAACGCGGGAGATTAAATTGGGGGATAACGATACCCTGGCAGGACAGGTGGCGCATCTTGTCGATGCGACGCTTTTGATTATCCTCTCAGACGTGGACGGATTGTATACCAAAAACCCCAGAAAAGATAAGACGGCGCGGCACATCAACGTGGTTGAGAAGGTGACCAAAGAGATTGAACAGATGGTGGACGAAGAGGGCCAGATCGGCGGCACAGGCGGAATGGCCTCGAAAGTAGCGACTGCGAAATCAGTTGCGGCATTGGGCGTAACCACACTGATCTTAAACGGAACCAAGCCAGGTGTTATTCAACGGGCCTTCCAAGGCGAGCCGTTGGGAACCCTGTTTTTACCCGATTCTACAAAGCGACCCTCAAAAAAACATTGGATTGCCAATGCGTTAAAAACAAAGGGAACATTAGTGCTTGATGCCGGTGCAACCGAAGCAATTTTAAAAAAGGGGAAATCGTTGCTCCCCTCCGGTGTTCTCTCTGTAGAAGGGGCCTTTTACGAAGGGGATGCCGTTGCTTGTAAAGATACATCGGGCCAAATGATTGCCAAGGGGTTGACGAACTACAACACCTCTGAAATGATGTTGATCTGTGGGAAGCGGTCTTCCCAGATTACGGCGATATTGGGATATAAATCCACCGACGAGGTGATTCACCGGGATAACTTAGTGGTTCTATGATGGACAACCGCTCTTGACACATACATACTATTTATACATACTGATGCATATTATAATTTTTTTTCTAAAGAGGGGCTTATGAGAACCACTTTGAATATAGAAGACGAATTACTGGATAAGGCAGCGAAGCTAACCGGCATTAAAGAAAAAACCTCCCTCATCAGATCTGGACTTTTAGCCCTCATATCAAAGGAAAGCGCAAAGAGACTTGCCCAGCTTGGCGGTACTGAAAAGCAATTAAAAAGGATTCCACGCAGAAGAGCCATAGGCACGTAAAATGGTTCTTGTGGATACCTCTGTGTGGGTGGCATATTTACGAAAGGAAACGACTGGGCTTTATACATTGTTGAACGACGGTCATGTTGTCTGCCATCCGTTTATCATTGGCGAACTGGCTTGTGGGCATCTTATAAATAGGGTTGAAATACTTTCCCTCCTCCAGGCGCTTCCTGTAGCGCTTCATGCAGAACATGAAGAGGTGATGCTATTCATAGAAAATTATCGTCTCATGAAAAAGGGATTGGGGTATATTGATATTCATTTGCTGGCCTCAGCTATTGTGACAGGAGTACCCCTGTGGACGCTCGACAAGAGGCTGGGTGAGGTTGCTTCAGGGCTGGGATTAACCTTCAATGAATCTTAAAGAAATCATTTGCGAACAGGCCAAAAAAACAAAAGAGGCCGCGCTCACCTTAGCGGGGTGTTCGACGACGCTCAAAAATAATGCGCTGGTCGCCATGGCCTCGGCCCTTTTAGCCCAAAGCGATTTTATTCTTGAAGAGAACCGCAAGGACCTGATTGCCGGGAAAAACCATGAACTTTCGGGGCCACTCCTCGAACGGCTGACCCTTACCCCCAAGCGAATTGCCGACATGGCAACAGGGATGCGAGAGGTGGCCGCGCTACCCGATCCCGTAGGCGAGATGTTTAATCTGAGACGCCGTCCGAACGGGATGCAGGTGGGCCAGATGCGGGTTCCTATTGGCGTGATCGGGATTATTTATGAATCGCGTCCGAATGTCACGGCGGACGTTGCCGCGCTCTGTATTAAATCGAGTAACGGTGTTCTCCTGCGCGGCGGCTCCGAGGCCATCGAATCAAACAAGGCGATTGCAGCGGTTCTCACGCATGCAGGCACGGAGGCTGGTCTTCCACCCCATGCGATTACGCTCATTGAAACGACCGACCGTCAGGCGATCTTCGAGATGCTGGAGCTTTCCGATTTAATCGATCTGATTATTCCACGAGGTGGAGCAGGGTTGATTCATACCGTGGTGGCCCACTCTAAAATACCGGTGATGAAACATGACAAGGGGCTTTGTCATACCTTCATTGATGCCTCTGCGGATTTAAAGATGGCCGAGACGATTGCATTTAACGCCAAGGTACAACGGCCCGCGACCTGTAATGCGATGGAAACGCTTCTGGTGCATCAGGCGATTGCCCCTTCTTTTTTGCCGATGGTCGGCAAACGATTACAGGAGGCCGGTGTGGGCCTCCGTGTTTGTCCCCGAACAAAGGCACTGTTGGATGCGGCCGGTATAGAAAAGTCTATTTTGGCCACCGAGGAGGATTTTAATACCGAATATCTGGACCTGATTTTATCGGTCAAGATTGTTGATGATTTGGAGGGGGCGATGGCCCACATTGCCCAATACGGCTCGGCCCACTCCGAGGCAATTATTACGGAGGATTACAGCCACGCCATGCGATTTATCAATCGTGTGGACGCCTCTGCCGTCTTTGTGAATGCCTCCACAAGGCTCAACGATGGCTATCAGTTGGGCTTAGGGGCCGAGATGGGGATTTCCACCAGTCGGATTCATGCCCGCGGCCCCATGGGATTAGAAGCCCTGACCTGTGCCAAATTTGTCGTTCTGGGGGACGGACAGGTGCGGGAGTAACGCACCCTTTGTTCCATTACCCGTAAAAATTAGACCCATAAAAAAGAGCCAACGTATTGACTTTACTATGACATTCCAGCCTTAATACTATTAAGGTGCTGTGTCAGACACCTTTTTTTATGTTCTCAGCCCTTTTGCAGCCAAGGAAGAGCAAGAGAAAATGGCCCGGATTAAAAGGGCCTGCCCGACAGGGTTTGTTAAACAAGGAGGAGTATATGGCAGAGATTTTGGTTGTTACGTCAAAGATAAAAAAGCTGATTGCCGAAAAGACGGAATTTAATACATCGGGCGAGTTTATTGACGCCCTAAGCCATCGTGTTGAAAATCTGTGTCTGGAAGCGGCGGCGCGGGCACGGGTGGATAAGCGAAAAACGGTTAAGGCAAGAGACCTGATTTAAGTAAGGACTATTCATGGCGCTCTTACAAAGAACACCCGGGGTTTTATTTCTTTTTGTGTTAGGGGGGGGGCTTTTTGGCGGTTTTTTGGGAGAAATGCTGCTTTTCTTCTCCCCCTCTCCAGATGGCTTCCTTAAAAACGCCTTCTTGAAGAGTTACCAGATCGGGATGTCCACCCCTTTAACGATTGATCTCTTTCTGATGACTTTTACATTGGGTTTTACCATTCGCGTCAACCTGATGATTCTGCTCGGCATTCTCCTGGGGGTCTACACCTACAAGCAAATTTAATCCGCCAACGGCCGGGACGCCGGCTGCGGGCGGAAGCGAATGGCTCCTCCCGTTGGTAGGGACGCCGACTAGGGTGCGTAATAGGCCACCTATTTGTAATGGCGTCATTCCGGCAATCTTTCAGCCGGAATCCAGGAGAGGCTGTTTGGTGTAACTCTGGATTCCCGATAGAGGCATTCGGGAATGACACATAGGAATGGATCATTCATTAATCATAAATAAATCCATTTTTGCGACATACACGAGGGGCTAAGAGCATGCCTCTCTCTATTTCCATTATTGTCCCCGTGGTCAATGAGGCGAAGGTTCTCCCCTGCCTTTTGCGTGACGCGAGGGACTGGCGGGTTTCCGAAGTCGTGATTGTCGACGGAGGAAGTAGCGATGAGACGCTGTCCCTCATTCGTAATGCCCCCTATGTCAAGGCGATCACTTCTCCAAAGGGACGCTGTCATCAAATGAACGCCGGGGCTGCGGCGGCCACGGGTGACCTGCTTCTTTTTCTTCATGCCGATTCGATCCTGCCGATTCCTTCCTCTTTGTGGATCAATGAAATAACCACGGCACTGACAGATCCTCATGTCGTTGGAGGCACGTTTCGACTGGCCATTCGCCCCTCCTCTCTTTTTCTAAAATGGATTTCAATGATAGCCAACCTGCGATCGCTCTTTTTGGGGCTTCCTTATGGTGATCAGGGGATTTTTGTCCGAAGTAATGTTTTTAAACAGATGGGCGGGTATCGAGATATTCCCCTGATGGAAGACGTCGAGTTTATACAAAGGCTTAAACAGGAGGGAAAAATCGTCCTATTAAAACAGGTGATTGCAACCTCCGCACGACGATGGGAAAGAGGTGGGGCCATGGTCTCCCTCCGCAATATCCTGCTTTTGATCCTGTATTTTCTGGGGGTCTGTCCGACACGATTGGCCCGGTGGTATCATTAGGGGATGGCTACAACAACCAACCTATCAAATAAAACATCGATTCGAATTGGCGGGCTATCCTGCGCCTCGTGTGTGGCAAAAACCGAGAAGGCGCTTTTAAAGCTCGACGGCGTGCAAAACGCCTCGGTGAATCTGGTAACCGGGTGGGCGAGGGTAGAATATCTTCCATCATTAACCAACCTAGCCCATATCCAGGAGGTCATTGCGGCCATTGGCTATCAGCCGCTTGAAACCAGGGAAGAAGAGGCAGGGCAGGTGGATCCCCCCCGTATTTCCGAGCAAGAATCCTCCTCTCTACACATGTTTCTAATTGCCCTGGCATTCACCCTGCCGATCATGGGGCTGATGCATACGCATCAATCACTCCTTTCCTTTTTATTGGCCACACCGGTGCAGTTTTGGGTCGGGGCCACGTTTTATAAAGGGGCCTGGAAAGCGGCCCGGCAGAAAACTTCGGACATGAACACGCTCATTGCACTGGGCACATCCACATCCTATTTTTACAGCGTTTTAGCAACCTTTTTCCCTGTTCTTTTTTCGGGGGAGAGCGGCGCCCCGCCTGTTTATTATGATACATCGGCGACTATCATCACGCTGGTCATGATGGGACGATTTCTGGAGGAGCGATCTCGTAAGAAGGCCTGCTCGGCCATTGAGGGCTTGATCGGGATGCAGGCTAAAACGGCCCACTTGCTTACTCAGGGTGAGGAAAAAGAGGTTCCGATTACGGACATACAGGTGGGTCAACAGCTTCGGGTACGGCCGGGTGAGAAGATTCCGGTGGACGGAACGGTTACAAGTGGCGCCTCTTGGGTCAATGAAGCCATGATGACGGGGGAAAGCCTTTCGGTCGAAAAGAAAACAGGGGATCGCGTTCTGGCAGGGACACTCAATGAAACCAGCTGCTTTACAATGATGGCCACACAGATCGGATCAAAGACGGTGCTGTCACAAATGATCCATCTGGTGGAAGAGGCGCAACAGTCCAAACCACTTTTGGCTCGACGTGCAGATCAAGTAGCGGCTTACTTTGTCCCGGCTGTATTGATGATTGCAGCTTGTTCTTTTATCGGATGGCTCCACTGGGGGCCTTCGCTCACCCACGCACTGCTTGCGGCCGTATCCGTATTGGTGGTGGCCTGTCCTTGTGCCATTGGCCTGGCTACGCCGATCTCGGTCATGGTGGGGATGGGGCGAGGGGCCCAAATGGGTATTTTAATTAAGAATGGCGGGGCATTGGAGAAAGGGGAGGCAATTGATACGATTGTCTTCGACAAGACCGGAACACTCACCTACGGGAAACCCTCTGTAACCGACCTTATCAGTTCGAATAAAGATAATCTCCTTTACTATGCGGCGAGCGCCGAGTTCGGCTCCGAGCATCCATTGGCCCAGGCGATTGTTAAAGTGGCACAGGCAAAAAATATTCATCTTATAACTCCGACCTCCTTTACGGCCTACCCCGGCTGCGGCATTTACGCGATTCTCGACGAAGGTATCTCAACTTGGGTAGGCACGGCTAAATGGTTAGAGGAAGCGGGCATTCATTGTGAGGCATTCAAAGGTGACGCGAAACGCTTTTCAATGGAAGGAAAGACCTCCGTTTATGTGGCGGTGAATGGAGCTTGCATCGGGTTAATTGCCCTGGCCGATACCCTTAGAGAAGAGGTGGTGAGAGATAGGGGGGCAGGGGTGATTCAACAATTGCGTCAGCGCGGCCTTCAGGTCTATCTCTTAACGGGTGATCGCCGGGAGGTCGCCGAAGCGATTGCCAAACAGGCGTCTATTCACAACGTGATGGCCGAGGTATTGCCGCACGAGAAGGTTGCCCGTGTGAAAGCGCTTCAGGCCAAAGGGCACAAGGTCGCCATGGTCGGGGATGGGATCAATGATGCCCTGGCGTTGGCGCAGGCGGATTTAGGGATTGCCATAGGAAGCGGGACGGATGTCGCGATGGCAGCGGCCGATATTACATTGATAGGGAGTCACCTCGCAGGGGTGGTGAAGGCGTTGTCGTTATCTGCGGCCACCTTTAAAAATATCAAGCAGAACCTTTTCTTTGCCTTTATTTATAACCTGCTTCTTATTCCGATTGCCGCCGGCTTGCTGTATCCTTCTTTTGGGATTCTCCTTTCGCCCACCCTTGCTGCCCTGGCAATGGCGCTTTCCTCCGTGTCCGTTATTACCAACGCCTTACGACTTCGGTGGTTTCAATAGTCTGACTTGCTAAAAACAGGTGTGGCGACAGTCAATAAATGGATGGCGGTAGGAGCAAGTGTCAGTTACGTCTACTACGCCTTATTGGACATTCTTTATTTCTATCTTATCGAAGTATATCTTGCGAGCCGTGAATGACGCCTAAAACGTCAATTTGATTGAATTTAATGTGATAGATAATCCGGTATGGCCCCTCAACAACTTCTCGAATCTGCTCTATTTCAAATTCCGATACTTTACGTCCGGATAGGGGAAAATCACCGATCTGTTGCGATCTTTTCGTTAGACGATCCACCATTCGTAGAGCATACTCATGAGAATCACGGGCAATGTAGGCAAATGACATAAACATCTCCCCCATTTTGATTTTCGGCGATAGATTCTGATAGAATCGGCCCCTTTACGAGAAAAACCAAACAGCCGCATGAATCCGAAAATAGTAAAAAGGTGCCAAAGCCATACCGATGATTGTACCCTCTGTGAAAGTGATCGTATGAGGTGGAAAATAACCAAAGGAACGCTTTTTGGCATGGGCGTTACCGGGCTGACCGGCGGATTGATCGGGTCTTTTCTGGGACAACCCGGTTACGTCATTGGAATGGCCATAGCAGGCGCATTATTGGGCCTTGTCATTGGTTATTTTGGGGAACAGGTTTTCTTTTTCTTCGTTATAATCGGCGCGCTTCTGGGTGGCCTTTTATCCATCTATATTGGAGGCACACCAATGGCCATCATTGGGCTGGGAACAGGAGGGGCCATAGGGGGGTTCCTCGGCGTGAATATTACAATGTTTAGACACAAATCATAGTATGTCTCTCCTTCCGTTAAGAACATCCTCCATCTCAAGAACCATTTTCTTTCTTCTTGCCTTGCTTTGCCTCTCCTCTGCAAACATCTCCCTTGCAGAGGACTTATATCAGCAAGCCTCCAGTGAAATCAGCCCCGCTGCACCCCGAATGGCCTACCCTGAAAGCTACGGCGGAGAAAGCAAGCTCAACCATCGGCTTATAATCTGGATTTTTATTCAACAGCATTTCTATCTGGGTAGCTTTATTCTGGGCGTCCCAATGATCGCCTGGCTGTTGGAATTCTTCGCTGCATTTTATAGAAAACGTAATCTAAACGAGGCAAAAAAGCTGGATACCCTGGCGTTCGATATGATGCAGATTGGTCTTCCGTTCTACCCCTTTACCGTCATCACTGGCCTGATTCTACTGGGTGGATTTCTGATGTTATACCCCCAGTTTTTTCAATATCTTTCCGGGCTGTTTGAACCAATCTATTACGTTTATGCGCTATGCTTTTTCTTAGAGAACCTTCTCTTCTATGCCTATGCCTATACCTGGGATCGCTTCCAGAAGGAAAAGAAAAAATGGCACTTAGGCTTGGGCCTGCTCACCTGTCTGAACGGGGTTATGATTATTGGCTTGGCCAATACCTTAATGTCCTTTATGATGTCGCCGCAGGGGGTAGATGCCCAGGGCCGTTTTGCCGGCGATCTCTGGGCCATTATTCAAACACCGTTTTGGAATCCACTCAATATCCATCGCGT
The DNA here is from genome assembly GCA_005239925.1 of Candidatus Troglogloeales bacterium. Lineage (GTDB taxonomy): Bacteria > Nitrospirota > Nitrospiria > SBBL01 > SBBA01 > SBBA01. The sequence goes on from SBBA01000229.1 coordinate 25,304, forward strand.
CCTGGCCAGCATGATGTTCTCCGGTGTCGTTATTGCCGCCTTTGCCGCCTATTCCATGTTAACCACGCCTGATCCTGTCCGCCGCGCCCATTATGATCAGATGGGACATATTTCGATTATGATCGGAATTACGAATCTGTTTCTGCTTCCCTTTGCAGGGTATTGGTTCGCCAAAGAGGTCTTTATCTTTCGGCAACGGATGGGAATGACCCTTATGGGCGGGGAGTTGACCTGGCTCTTTGTCGTACAGGCGATGTTAATTGGATTTATCTTTATGACCGTGATCTACTACATCTGGCAGGGCACGTCTCGTATGGAAGGATCGGAGCGATACCACTACGTTGTCAAGTATCTGCTGATGACGGCTCTAGTCTCCTTTCTGATTTGGACCACGCCGCACACCATACCGGCGACTCAGGGTGAATTCCAAGCGATGGGGGGAACCCAGCATCCCATTGTTGGTTACTACGGCACGATGAGCGCGAAAAACACCGCCATTAACACGATCATTCTTACCTGCGGTCTCTGCTTTATGATCTTTAAACGATGCAATAAGATTATCACGGTTCCTTGGAAGCGGTGGGGCAATGTTGCGCTGGTGGTCATTTTTGCCGCTGCCGAGGTTGCGATTTTATTTCTGGGCATTTATGGCATCTCGATTCCGGCGCACGTGCGTGTCGCTCTGGCCTTTCCTCAATTTATGATCACGATTGGCGCGCTGATTATAGGATATGGCTTAAATCTTGTGATGTTGAGAGGGGCAAGAATCATTGGGCCGATCCAATGGGGAAAACTTCCTACGGCGGGGGTCATCGCCATTTTTGCGTTAGCCTTTTTTATTACAACGACGATGTCGCTGATGGGTTATATACGCTCCTCCGTTCGTTTAAACTGGCACATTGTTGAGATTATGGAAGATGTCACCCCCTGGGCCAACACCCTGTCTTTTTTGAATGGCCTTGGGATGGTTCTTTTAAATGTCTTTCTCTTTTTATGTATCAGCGTTTTGATCTTTCGTGCTGCGGACATACGGGTCTCTGTTCTTTTTTCACAACCAGAGCCTTCCACCGCCACAGTATTACAGCCGAATGGGGTTGATCAGACGGGATAATTTCAAATGCTAGTTAACCTGGTCATGGTGGTTCAACCGGAGAATCACTTCTAGACCCACGTCCAGAGTTACAGTCAGAAAGGGCCTTTTGGGCACCTCTAAAAACCGTAGTGAGTGATTCAAATGCAAGGGCTACTACGCACAGGAACCATGTTAAATCCAAATCCTGCGATAGATGTTGTGAAATATGACGAAATGCTTTTACAGGGTCATTTTAACAAGAAAAATCATTCCCACCCGTTGGGTGAAACTCTTTTTCTCTTCGATCGTCTCACCACAAGGGTGTTTCCATATTTCTTACTTTCTATCGCGGGATTTGGGTTAAAGCAAGGTTACGGCAAAGTTGGATATAACATATTGAAATAAAAATAGGATGGTCAACAATCAAACAGAGGCAATTTTCGTCATTCCCGAATGGTTCTATCGGAAATCCAGAATGTAAAACAGGACACAAACCACTGGATTCCCGCTTAAAGCATGCGGGAATGACGAAGACTTTGCCGAGACCCTGGGGTTAAAGCGCCTTTATTGTCCGGTGAAATGGATTGTGTTAGAGTGAGACTTCAATTCATTAAGAAAGGAATCACCTCATGTCCTTTTTAACGTACCCTGTGCCATACACTTATGAAGACTATCTCCTTTTTCCAAACGATGGAAGACGCCATGAACTGATCAATGGAAAACATCTTGTAAGCCCATCGCTCTTAACAAAACACCAAAGAATATCGAGAAATCTATTGGTTTCAATTTGTAATTTTTTGAGAAAAAATAAAATCGGAGAGGTGTTCTCCGCTCCATGCGATATCATTTTTTCGGATACCAATATCGTCCAGCCTGATCTTCTGTTTGTCTCTGCGGAACAGGCGTCGATTGTGACGGAAAAAATGTGCAAGGAGCCCCCGACCTCATTATCGAAATCCTTTCTTCTTCCCTCTGTAAGACGGATGAGATCACAAAACGGAAGTTGTACGAGCGGTATGGCGTGAGAGAATACTGGGTGGTGGATCCTGAGTTGGAAACAGTGAAGATCTATCGCCGGGTGGACGATCGGTATAACCGAATCGCAGAATTATCCAAAGAAACCAACGACTTTCTTTCCACTCCTTCCCTTCCTTCCTGGCAAATGTCTTTGTCGGAGATATTTGAATAAACGGACTAAAAAACGCTACCGTTTATAACTCAAAAACCTATTCGTAGGAATAGATAGAATCGTTTGGCTGTTTGAATGTAGCGATAATCCAATTAACACGATTCTTTTCGATGAACGGCAGATTATTGAGGTGTTTGAAAATCAGGGCATATTTTTGTGGCCTTTCTGGCTTATTGTCTGCAGGTAACGCTGAAGCAGGGTTTGAGCGTTCTTGCGCCGGGACCTATGCCCAGGGCTGTTCTTGAAAGGTTTGTAACGATCCAGAGGATGGATGTTCACCCTACGGATGGGCGATACCTTTAGTGGGTGTTAAATTGGCTGACCCGAGGCGTGCCCTCGGGTCAGCCAAAGCAGGTCGCAGCCAATGCCGGGGAGTACCACCGCTGCAATCTTTTCCCCCTCCGCAGCAGTAATAGGGTCTAAAATCGTTAAATCAGGTGAAAGGGTTTTGGCTAAATTTTTCAACCCCAGCGCAAAATCACGAACGGGTCGAATCATGATCTGATGTTTCACATGATCGCTTCGCAACCGTTTGGATATTTTTTCAAGGGCAGCAGAAGCCATCACGGCCTCGGAAGCGGGAACGGCAAGGGGAAGGGCGCGTGGCACTTCTACCAGAGCACAAAGAATCACCTCTTTGTTCCGAAGGGCGGATAGGCGGCTCACCAACGTCACCGTGCGTTCTGTGTTCAGATGCTCATGAACAGGGAGAAGAATCGAAAGAGGACGCTGATCTGCCTTATTACGTGTCAACGCCCCACC
>SBBA01000203.1 GCA_005239925.1 Candidatus Troglogloeales bacterium
AAAGTGGTTAACGCCGCAGGGCCGTGGGCCTCTGAAATCGGTCAGATGGCGGGGGTGATGATTCCCGTTTTTCCGTGGCGTCGGCAGGTCATTGTGACGCACCCGCTTCCCCTGATCGATCCCTTTCCCATGCTCGTGGATATGGATACCGGTATTTATATGCATAAGGAGTCGGATGGCCTTCTTATTGGGTGGGCCGATCCAGATCAGCCTAAAGGTTTCCTATCTGGAATAGATGACGATTACAACAGGACGATTATCGAGAAGGCAATGGCCCGACTTCCACTCCTTATGCAGGCAACACTACTTACGACGTGGGCCGGTTATTATGAGACAACGCCCGATCATCATGGTATTGTCGGTGAGGCCGCAGCCCTCGAAGGGTTCTATGTTGCGGCCGGTTTTTCAGGCCATGGCGTCATGCATTCCCCTGCCGTGGGTCAGGTGATGGCAGAGATGATTGTAAAAGGGTGCGCCGAAACGCTTGACCCTGCGTCGCTATGTCTTGAACGTTTTGCTGAAGGAAAGCCATTGAAGGAGTCGGTGGTGATCTAGCTAAATCAAGGCGCTTGAATCTGTCCTGATCTTAGCGCTTCTAATGCGCTTTTTAGCATGGTTGCCTCTTGGGTTCCTGGCGAGACAGCTTGATACGCCGTTGTCCAGGCCTCATCGGCTTCGGCAAATCGTCCCAAGGCAATGAGTGAGATGCCGCGTGCCCAAAGAATGGAAGGGTCCTGTGGCGCGCTAATCAAGGCCTTGTCAAAATGAACAAGTGCCTCTGCTGCAATCGGCTTATTCCCCGGCTCATTCGACCGCAGCAATATCTCACCAATGGAAACATGGGCCGTTGAATTGCGCTCATCCATTTCCAAGACCTTCTCCCACGTTGCCTTTGCCTCTGCCCAGCGCTGTAATACCATATAAGACCGGCCCAGCATCATCTGTCCATCAAGGTCGTTGGGATTTTCTTTGAGTCGTGCCTCGAGACGCGCCACCATCTTGACCGGATCCATCGGCGGCATTCCTCCCGGCGGCCCGCTGTTTTCAGACGCAGCCATTTGATCACGAGATATTTTCTGATGAACAAACGAGGATATCCCCACGGTACCGGCAACAATCCAAATCCCGATGGCAATGATCAATCCCCACCGTCTTTTCGCAGGGGGTGCATTGGAAATAGGTAGGCTGTCAGTCGGCTGTGATGCATCCAGCAATGTTAACAAGCGATGTTCTTCGGTCTGTTTTAAGCGTTGATAATCATTAGCATCCAGTTTTCCCTGGGTATGGTCGATTTCTAACTGTGACAATGTCCTTAAGCAATTTTCCTTTTCCAACAATCGGCCCATCTCTGCTTCATTTGCAAGGGAGGCCTCTCCCATCAAGAGCGGCTTGCTTTGGAATCGCCATAAGGGGTAGAGCAATACGGTCAGGACAACAATCAGTAGGAAGGCAATAAGATAAGAAAGGATCACGATTCTCCTCGTTCGTATGCGGAAATGGCATCATGAATCCGTTTTTGTTCGTTTTCATTCATGGCGGGAATATCCGGCTGTTTCTCTGCCTGCTTGACCCATGTTCGCATTTTCCAAAATAAGTAGACCGCGCAAAGGCCGAGGGCTAAAAACGGGCCAAACCATATCAACCGGTTTAACCCTGTCACACGCGGTTTTAACAGGATAAAATCGCCGTATCGACTGACAAAATAGGCCCGGATATTGTCGTCCGATTCCCCTGCAATGACGCGTTCTCGAACGATGTTACGCATTTGCAAGGCCAGTTCGGCATTGGACTCCCAGACCGATTCCGACTGACAGACAGCGCAACGCAGCGTCTTGGAGATTTGACGGACCTTTTCATTGATTTTTTCCTCCGAGGGTCTTTGGGCAAGACCAAGAGAAGTAAAGGCGAAAAAACAGACTGTTATAAAAAGGAATACTCTATTCTTCTTCATACCGTGACCTTTGATAATAACCTTTCTCCTTGATAAAAATAAACTGCTTTTTCTTTTAAACGTTTTTACTCTTGGGTTGTCTAATACTATGATGCGCAAATAAGGGTAGGCACGCCATCTTCACTGAAGGTGTGATATGAGTAAGGTAGATCATGAAATTAGGTTTGGAAAAATAAAAGGAGGAATACCATGAACAAAAAGGCAAGTCGTTTCATTTCCTGTGTTTTACTGTTATCCCTGTCGGTATTTTGTATTGCCCCCATGGCCCCGAAAGAGGTTCATGCAGCACAGCCTAACACGAGGCCAAAGAACGGTAACCATGGTCAGGCTCCAGCCCCTGCCTCTTCCCGCCCAGGAAAAGGGGGGAACATGCGACCAGGCGTGGCAACGCCCCTTCCTAACCTAACGGCACAACAGATGGCGTTATTTCAAGAAGGAAAGGCCCTCTTTGAAAAGCATTTCATGGATAATGAAGGTCTAGGCCCCAGGTTTAACGGAAGAAGCTGCATTGAATGTCACCACAATCCGATGATCAATGGGGTCCAAACCATCGGCGGATTTGGGGCGGGCTACCGGAGCAATCTCCGATTCCATAACGAACCTACCGATTTAACCGGAACATTGTTCCACGAGAAGGCAATACGTAATCTACCATTGCCTCCCATCCCAGACGCCTCTTTAATTTCAAAGCGACGTCCTTTCACACTTCTTGGTGCGGGGATGATTGACGCCATTTCGGACGAGGCCATATTGGCCAATCAAGCGACTTCTGGTGGTCGGGCCGCTATGGTGGATGGACAGCTCTTTCGTTTTGGGTCTCAGGCCCATGTAAAAAGCCTGTTTGATTTTGTCGTGGGGGCGCTGTTTGCGGAATTGGGATTGACCTCACCGGTTCATGGGTTTACCTCTGAACCGGTTAATCCGGATCTACCACTCAATTTACAATCTCGTATTCCACAACCCAATGTTACGATGGACACCGTTCAAAAGATGGTGGATTTTATCGCGCTTTTAGCGCCTCCTGTGCCAGCAACTCCGGCAACCGCGCAGCAGGTAGCAGACATTCGTTCGGGTGAACAGATTTTCAGGGGGATTGGTTGCGCGAGATGCCACGTCCCAACCTATCAAACACGCGCTGTTGCCCTGCCGCCAGGTCAAATGGGTCCATCACCCGTTGTTTGGCCGGCCTTGCTCAATAAGGAAATACGTCCCTATTCGGATTTTCTGCTTCATAACCTTGGGTCTACCTTAGACGATGGGGTAACCCTGGGTGTGGCAAGATCATTTGAATACCGAACCCCCCCTCTTTGGGGTGTCCAGTCACGACACAACATACTCATGCATGATGGACGGGCCAATAACCTCCATCATGCCATTCTCTATCATGGCGGGGAGGCGGCTGGATCGCGCAGGGAGTATCTGAGCTTAAATGGCGCCAATCGGCATCTTCTGATTACGTTTCTGGAAAGCCTTTAGAGGCTTTGAATTTACTCCTCTCCCCTCTCTGTTAAGAGGGGAGGGGGGTGATCTCCTCTCCCTTCAAGAGCGGCTCGATAATCTCCTCCACCAGACGCCTGTAGTTCTCGCCAATAATGGGCCCAATTGATTTATGACGGATCATTCCCTTTTGATCAATGACAAAGGTTTCCGGTACGCCATAAATGCCATAATCAATCGAGATCTTTCCGGACAAATCGCGAATATGCGTAAAGTTATTTCCATGTTGTTTGAGATACCCCTTCGCCAGGTCTTCTTTATCCTGATAGTTAATACCTAGCATCACAAACTGGGGGTTGTCTTTGTAGCGTTCATTCATTTCTAAAAGGGAAGAGTGCTCCAATGCGCATTCTCGGCACCAAGAGGCCCAGAAATTAAGCACGACCACCTTGCCTTTGTAATCGGAGAGCCGTATTTCTTTCCCCTCGTAAAGCTCCGGGCCAACAATTTCATGCGCCGGGGTATTGATAATAACCGGAGGAATGTAAGAGGCATTGCCATAGAGGCCCCGATAAAAGATATAAACCAGGCCTAGAATAGTCAAAGATAGTGTGACATGCCATGCGCGTAATGGAAACGGTTTCATCAATTTACCCAATTTTCCAGTTGAAGATCTTCAATCAGGGAAAGCTTTTTGATATTGTTTGTGACCAAAACTCCTTGATGAAATTTTACTATCGAAGCAATTAATAAATCATTGGATTCAACTAAGCCGCGGGCGGAGGCGAGTAGACAGCTTCCGTTGGTCGCTGTGGAATTACCGATGTCGCTACACTAAATGATAATACAACTCATTCTAAAAAAATGTAACGTATATAAGCAAGACGATTCGCACACAAGACAAAGACAATTCGAACCCTGTCAATTCGCACCCTTGACAGGGCAAGGCATCTTTGCCACAATCGGCTATCCATCTGATAAAGGGTTCGGAGGCTCATAGCCAATGGTGTGCGTGAGGTTTTGGAAGTTTTATAGATGTTTGGTGCTGATCTATTAACGTTTCGAGAGTTTATGGTGGATGAACCGCTACCGTTGGCAACGCTGCACCGTGTCGTGTTGGAATTCCTCCGGGGGCGCGATGATGTGGTTGTCTTTGGCGCACAAGCGGTGAATGCTTATGTGCCTGAGCCCCGCATGACCCAGGACATAGACCTGCTGTCCGCCTGTGCCACTGATGTTACCCAGAAATTGTGTGATTACTTGTGGTAACGATTCCATATTGCGATACGTATTCGAGAGGTCAGTGCCGGGGGCGGACTTCGAGTGTTTCAGGTGCGTGCGGTGGGTAATCGTCATCTGGTAGACCTGCAACATGTTGAGACGTTACCGGAAACAGAGCGTATCGCGGACGTGCTGGTAATGGCGCCTGCTGTGTTAATTTGTACTTGTCAAGATTTCATCGTGTACTTTCCAGTACTAAAGGGCATTTCTAAAAACCTACTGCGAGGCCTAACTGCTGCGTTGCGCAGGCGTGACAACGCCTGCGGTGCTCGGAATTCTCATGTACACTGCGACCATTGCGGTTCCTGTGTGTAGTAGCCTTTGCATTTGAGCCGTTCGCTACGGTTTTTAGAGGTGTCCTTCATCGTGCACTTTTTAATACTAAAGCGAGCTTTTCTTAAGGTGTTCAAAAAGTTAGCCAGGAACTCCGGCCATCCAGAATCAGACCGGCCTCACCGATGGCCCATGGAATATCCCCAATCCAACTGGGATGCAAGGTTCGGAGCGCAGAAATCTTTGCCCGCATAAGGAGGGCTACGGCCGTCTGCCATAAAAGACGATTCCAGGTAATCGGCTTTTCAGCGACTTTGGCGTAACCATCAATCAGACTCGAAACACAGCGTACGACCTTGGCCTGTTCCAGATGCTCCTGTTGCGTCAGTAAAATAAAGTGCGCGATCAAACGGCCGAGGTCGTAGAACGGGTCTCCTTCACAAAGATCGTCCCAATCTACCATCCCGACTTGATTCGAATGCACCAGAATCTGATCCCCGAACAAATTGCCATGGATGATGCTCTTTTCGTTAAAGTCCAGGGATTTTTTCTGATAACTGATTTTCGCGAGTACTTCGTTCAAACGGCTTTCCATGGCAGGCAGAACCACCTTGATATCCGACATGGCCGTCTCCAACCGCCGGACTTCCTCGTCGGACGTCCAAAGTTCTGATACCTTTATTCCGCTTTGGTGAAATCCCGCAAGCGCCCCGCCAACCAGGCCGAATACGGCAGGATCATCCGCCGCTCGCATCCGTTCCGTCAAGCAGACGCCAGGGAGTCCCTCCATCACCAGAACCCGCTTACCCCGCGTCTGCACCAGAATTCGGGGAACGCGCAGCTTCAGTCCCTTTTCGTCACTGGCCTGGGTTAGAAGTGCCAAATTGTTGATTGGCTTTTGACCCTGTCCGGGCGAAAAAATCTTGAAATAGAGCGAGGATGGGTTAGGGCCGGGAACGTCCAGACGGAAAAGCGCTCGTTTTCTTGGGATATATCGAACCACTTGTGGAAGCGGTGCCACGGCACGCGGTGCCCCGGCACGCGGCGCCCCGGCAGGTGGCGCTGTAGCACAAAACGAGGGAGAAACCAGTGCGAACTTGGAAAGAAATTTGGTAAATTTAAGCGGCCTAAAAAAATTCCGGACTGGCCCCAGCTTAGGGCCATTCGGGAGTGCCCAAACAACGGTAGACCAATCATTGAGGAAGGTTACAGGCGGGCCGTAACACCGACGGGTACGCTTTTGCAAGGCCCTCTTAAAACAACGCTCTGCCTGATTGGGCACTGGGTAGATTTGAAGAAATAAATACTGGTTTATCTTAATACAACGCTTTTCTCCTTCTTTTCTATTTTTCTTTTTTTTCTTTCTTTTAATCGTAGCGGAGACAAGGATTCTGGCATGGTCATACGGTTTATAATGGGTATGGAGAATCCTAAACTCGGAGGCCCGAATCCTTTTGACTTTGACCCCGGCCTCCCGCCAGGCACGGAACATACCTTCCTCAAGAACCCCCGGCTGCCTGAGATGAGAAACCGTTTCGTAAACCGGATCGGTTACGATTAAGTTATCCGTCACAGTAGTTCTCCGATTACAAGAGATTCTTCTTTAACCAGGCCATGGCCGTATCCGTAGCTGCCCCCGGATTATAGAAGAGGTCTTTTACCATGGCATGTCTCACGTCTCCATAAAGACTAGGATTCCGAAGACTGATCTCAACCGCTTCTTCGATCTCCTCCGGTTTTTTGACCAGAACGCCGCCCTTTTGCCCCCATGTTTCAAGGTCCATCATGGTATTGCCCCCTTCCCGCTCTTTGGCAAGCAGTTCGGGCGTATCCAGGAAGACCATTGGACGATCCAATAACGAGTACTCATTGGAAACGGACGAGGCGTCGCTGATCAACAGATCTGATACATACAATAAGGGCATAATATCCAGTTCTTGTACCACCCGACAGTGGGCGTGTGTCCATGGCCCCAGACGGGTGAGCCAGTCGATCTTCTTATTTTTGGGATGGTCATGCAACTTGATGAGAATATCGTACTTTTCCGTCGCAGCCAATCGGCGGATCACTTCTTCTCCCATCGTCTCCAAGGAATTGTCTTTGGCGCCGGTTGGGGCGTAAACCAGAACAGGGCGATCTCCTTCCAGGGCAAATTGTTTCCGAAGTTCGCTACGATTGAATCGTCCATTGAGAAGCCGATCAGTTTTCATAAAGCCGATGGGGACGCCCCGATGATCACCATCTTGAAAAAATCCCCCCTCCTGAAAACGGCGGTGCATGTAAGGGCCGATGATGAAATAATAGTCGCAACCCATGTTGGCCGGACGTACCGCCTTGTTTCGAAAAGAAATGCCATGGAATATTTGAATTCGAGTCGGAACACTTTTAGGCTCGATCAAATTGGTACATGCTGAAAAAAGAAGATCAAAGTCACGTTCTTTAATCTCCGCAACCGAGAGTATCCGTTCGGGCGGTACCTGTAGCGGGCCGTACATTGCCGGCCCGTCATAAACATAACCCTCTTCATCCCCCTTTATCTTTGTTCGGAGTCCTCCGGAAACAAATACTTCAGTTCCTTCGGTAATCAGCCTTTCGTAAAGGGGGGCAAAGCACAGAAAGTGGACGGGGGCATAACCGGTAAAAAGAATTCTCTTAACAGGGGCATTATTTTTTGGCATCATCTTCTCCTTGGTGGTGTGTCTCTAACGCTTCTTTACGACAAAAAAAGCCGTCATTCCGATGTGCTTTTAGCCGGAATCCAAGATTATGCCATTAAGGGCAACTCTGGATTCCGGCCTAAACATTGCCGAAATGACAACAGGGTGTTGCTTTTGTTACGAGGCCGTTCATCCTCTCATCGGCGCTCTTTTTTAAAATTTGGCGTGTAACTCACTCATCGGCTCCTGAACGTTGACGATCTCAAAATCAGCCGAAAGAGGATCTGTATCCGGCACCTTCGATTCCTTTATTTTCCGAAATATCTGTTCCAATCGGTAAGCAGACCCCAGGATTTTACCTGACCGGCATCCTTGTCGCGCCAACCGTACAATCGGGCCATGGATCATTAAGGTATACATCATGAAAACCACCATGTCCCCCGACTGGATTTGTCCCGTTTCCACCAATGCTGATCCCACCCCTAATGCCGCAAGCACTGCAATGCCAAACAGACCATGCGTTATCCATGTAACGGTTCCCTGAATTCGGGTGACGGCGGCCTTGGGATGGGAACGAGAGGACTTCTCTTTTGCCACATTATTTGTCAAAACATCCTCGTCATCCTCATCTTCATCTTCATCGTCGTCGAGGACAATCGCTTCACTATTGGTTTTTTCTTCACGAAGGGCATAAATACGATCTGTTATCTTTCCTTCTTTCTTGCTCTTCATTAGAGACTTTTTGAATATCCGAATCCCTCCCCAAAACGTTACGATGGCCGTGCCGACTCCGGCTGCGGCAAAGATCAAACCAAGGGCAATATCCATCCACATTAAAATTCCTGTAACGCCCAGGAAAACCAATCCGCTGGTGGTCACCTGAACAAGGAAGCTATGCAGGCCGGCCTTGACCCGAACGGCGTCTCCGATCAATCGCGCGGACAAGTTGCCCGAGGATAACCCTCGATCCTCCGGGGCAAGCTCGGCGACGAAGGCCGCGGCATCCTTTCTTAAGTCTCGGACCACTCCGGCAGAAAATCGGCCGAAAAAGAGACGCTCGTGATAGTCAAGGTAACCGATCAGAAAAACCAGAAAAAGAAAGGAAACCCCCATCACGAGGACAAAATGTTCCTGGAACGGAAATGAGGCAAGGATGCCGATTCTGAACATTGCCCCGTCAACTGTCCACTGATCCACCACCCCCCGAAGAGGCCAGGGCAGGGCGAGACGCGCGGCAACCAGACCGAGGGCGGCGAGACCTCCCTTTAAAAACCATGACCGATGTCGCCGTGTATAAGGCAGCAGTCCCTGAAATGAAAGAACCCCTTTTCGAGAGAGGTGGGACGCCCTTTTTATTTTTTTAAAAGTGATCATCCGTTTCTTTCACTTGTTAGCGAAGCGACGAATTGGAAGAGAGGCAAAGCCATTGGTATGGGTCCCTTCCTGATGATTTTTCCCTTCAAGGGAGGTTAGCAACGCCTTTGGGACGAACCCCTGATAAGTTAAGGCAGGGGTTTGGCAAATGCGTGGCCATATTTTTTCTCGAGCTTTTTGAAGGTCTTCCGGAAAGTCAATTTCGACCCAGGGAAGGCCGGCGATATCGATCCCGCGAATCGGGACCTGTTGGGCAACCCGCTCCACCGCAGAGGCCATCCACATATTACGCCCACCCGACTGAATCAGTGACTCCCCTTCATCAAACAGCAGTTTACAGGCATCTGTCGTAAATCGCAGCATGCCCATATTTTCTCCCATGGTACGGTCTTTTGGAATTTGTTTGCTCATGGATTTTAAATAGCCGTCTTTGAGTTCCACCTTCATGTGCTCCGCGTCTCCTCCCGAAGAAGAATCGAACGCAAACGCGCTTCCCGGCGATGTCGCTACCCTATGAAAAACCTCCGGAGGGGCCAGTACGTCGCAGTTCATAACGACGACCGGGCCCTTGACCCAATGACGGCAAAGACAGACGGAATAAAGACTATTGGTTTCCGGCCAGCGGTCGTTAAAGATAAAGTCGGCCCGATTATTGGCGACGTCCATGACCTTTTCGGCGCCAAACCCGACAACGACGCAGATCTGATGGATACCGGCCTGATTTAAGGTGGAGATCTGATATTCCAATAAGGTTTGGCCATCAAAATCAACCAAACACTTTGGACTGATGTTGTTGTGATTGGCGTTGAGCCGTGAACCACGACCGGCGGCAAGAATAACGGCCTGCAGACTGGTTTCCGATTTTGCATTCATCAGCGAACCCTCCCACTATTATGTCCTCGAACCATAAACATCCAGGACTTTTGGTTGTGAAAAAAACAGTGGAAGACGTTCAGCCTTTAATTACACTTGCTGGCCTACCCTTCCGCCATTTTGTCGGCACTTCCGTAAAAAACGTAACGTAAGAACTGTTAGAATATTTTTTATACTTATCGAATCTTATTTACAAATGTTGCCTCTCTCTAAGGGATCAAAGAATCTTGACATTAACAACTCGGCTATGCAAGAGTCTGCGGCATGTTTTATACGCTATCTAGTTTTGTAGGACATTCTCTACACCATTTTACTTAATTATGCAAGAGGTGAGGTTATAAATGGCATTAAAACCTGAAGAAGTGACATCAATTTTAAAAGCCGAGATGGAGCAATATGAACATCTTCTGCGAATGGAATCGGTCGGAACCGTTTTGCAGGTAGGAGACGGCATCGCGCGGGTCTACGGCCTAACCGACGCGATGGCCGGCGAGATGGTCTCTTTCCCCCATGATGTGATGGGAATCATCTTAAATCTCGAAGAGGATAACGTTGGCGTCATTCTATTCGGCGAAACCTATCGGATTAAAGAAGGCGATCAGGTCAAGCGAACCGGAAAGATTGCACAGGTGCCGGTGGGGGATGCCATGGTAGGCCGTGTGGTTGACACACTGGG
>SBBA01000028.1 GCA_005239925.1 Candidatus Troglogloeales bacterium
GAGAACAAAGTTCCGTTGGGGTTTGTCGAAGGGTTCAACAATAAGATTCGGGTCATTCAGAGGAGGGCCTACGGACTAAGAGACGAAGACTATCTTCGGTTGAAAATCCTAACGTGTACCCTCAAGGAGATATAAAATCACCCACACTCTTACGCGAAGACCCTAGAATTGTTTGGTATAAATCCTCATTTCAATCGGAACAGGTTTTGAAGATAAAGCTAGGGATAGCAATGACGCTCCTTACGGAGGGAAGTTGGAAGAAGCCGGCGGCATCGGTTTGTGCGGCTTTGCCCCAATTTGTCGTCCTGTTTTACGCTCGATTCAAATCCCAAAATTTCAGGCTTGACAAAACGTAAAATACGGCTTATATTTTAGACGGGTTAGGAGATTAGTTAGAACAAAATAGAGTTGCCAGAAATTGTGGCAAACCTCATTGTAACGACCCGTGATTTAAGGCAAGCGGGTGATCGGGTTCTTTAGGAAAGGGGGTGTAACATGGACATTTTGGTCGAAAGTTTGATGTCTGAAAAGGCGCTCTCGATTGATGCCGAAAAGAGCGTTCGAGATTTAGCGCGGGAGATGACACAGAACAAGGTGGGGAGTCTATTGGTTACGAAACAGGAGGAATATGTCGGAATCGTCACCGAGGTAGACATCGTGAGAAAGGCGGTGTCCCACGGGATGGATCCCAAAACAATTACGGTGGAGTCCATCATGACATCACCGATTATCACCATTGAAAGCGATCAATCCGTCATCGAAGCCAATAACCTCATGGAGGAAAAGCATATTCGTCATGTCGCCGTAACGCGGGATGGAGAGATTGTCGGCATTCTTTCTGTTCGCGATCTGCTGCATCCTGTGTATGTGAGCTAGAGAGCCGGTACTTAAGAAAGTACAGGCCCTGCGAAAAAACGGAGGGCCGAGTATATGCCCTCCGGGAACCTTTAAGAAAGGGGGGTACTGCAATGAAAACCGTCTACGTCAAAACAATTGGTGTCGTCGCATTCGCGATATTCTTTCTTCCAACCGTATATGGAAATGGAATCGAGGTTATAGCCGCCGAAAGCGGAGGAGATCCTACGGCCCTGCTTTTGGTAGCGCAAGGAGAGCAACTGATCAAGGAAGGAAATCAGTTGGAAGGGGCATTGGCCAGCTTTGATCTTGCCATAACAGTTGACCCTACATTTTCCAAGGCCTATTTTCAAGCCAGTGCAGTGGCCGCACAGCTGGGAAATTATGACAAGGCAATTTCATACCTTACGATATTGGGCAAACGCAATCCGGCCAATTTAGAAATCCAAAGGCTTGTAGCCGACTTGGAGGCAAAGAAAAACCGATTTGATCCCATCAGTTTCGCCTCATCGGGATTTCGTGAGTTTGGTATTGCGGCCCTAATCGGACTGGTCTTTTCTCTCTTTATAGCGGGGTACCAATTGGGTGACACTGCACCCCAAGACAGGGCGCTTCAGGCGCAAAAGCCTTACCTCATTTACCCCTTATTAAAGACCTTTATGCAGGGGACACAGAGGGGGCTTGTGACCGTTCATGAAAGGCGCCATAGATCGTTTGAGTGGCAACAACCTATGGTCTATGCCCGATAATGAAGGTTATTACCTGATAGCCTTGTCTGAACGGGGCCTGCTGGGCATGCCTGCCGGAACAGAGGCAGGCATGCCTCTTGGTGACTTGAAGGCCTATTCCGAAACTGTTGGACACCTCTAAAAACCGTTGCAAGCGGCCCAAGTGCAAGGGCTACTACGCGGAGGAACCGCAGTGGTCGCAGTGTACATGAGGGTTTCGAGCACCGCAGGCGTCGTCGTGCCTGTGCAACGCAGCAATTGGATCGTGCAGTAGATTTTTAGAGGCGCCCTATAGTTTTTTGGGCCTCGTTAAAATCTATTCCACCCTTATTTAAGGCCACTGCGATCCACTTCCCCATTTTACCCACACTCTTCCACGATGGGCCTAAATGATCTACACAAAAAATGTAGATGTCTTCGATAAAACTTTGAATTGAATAGAAGTTGCTTGTCAAAATTCAAAATGTGAAATGGCACCTGAATTGAGCCAAGTGATCAACCTCCAAACGCACTCCAAAACGCAGGACGAAAAATTTTTAGGGGGACAATCCTATGCTTAAAAACAAAAACTGGGGGGGGCACGTTAGCGTTTTTCTTGACAAATTTGGGCTATTTATATATTCTAGTAATGTTTTTGAGCGTTTTCCCTACTCAAAAGATGAGAGTGGTTGGATAACTGAAGGGGGCAGAACCACATATGAATATGGGGTTAATTTGGAAGTTCTTTCAACCGACTGTGAGGAAGGCGTAGATTATGTATTTCTGCGGTTAAAGTTTCGGTGTTTTAAGGCCTATTTCCATCGTTGTTGGAAATGGGCCTTTTTGTTTTTTGGGCCGCGTCAATCTCATTTGGGCCCTCTCGTGTATATTAAGAGGTGGGCCTGCTCGTTGTGAGTGTGGCTTGTCCATATGGGTAACGGCAGTGGCATGGGGGCCATTGTTGGGAGGTCAAAGGGCATGACAGTGAAGGTTTCGGTGATGGTACAAAGCGGGTTGGCAGCAATAACATACAAAATAGTCCTGGTTCTTTTTGGCATTGTCATTGGCTGCCTGATGCCAGGAGGGAGTCTGGCTGCTCCCTTTGGTGAAAGGCCAAAATTGGTTGGCGGCGATACAAAGGCATTAGACGAGTTTGGCAACGCCGTTTCAGTGAGCGGTAATACCGCCATTGTGGGGGCACATGCCCATGATCCAGATCGGGTGTTTAATGCCGGCGCGGCCTATATCTTTACACAAGATGCAGCAACGGGTGCGTGGAGTAAGCAGGCCAAGCTAACGGCTTCCGATGTGGCGCCACATCGCTTTTTTGGTTACGCTGTTTCGATTCACGATAATACGGCCCTGATCGGGGCAAATGGCAATGATGAGATTTTGCCTACCCCTCCCAGTGCAGCCTATGTTTTTAGACGTGATGGGGCCGATATGTGGAGAGAGGAGGCTAAGCTGACCGCCTCCGACGGGGTGCTGGGTGACGATTTTGGCAGTGCCGTTGCGATCTATGGTGATACGGCTCTTATCGGAGCGTTTGGTCATAATAATGGCAGCGGAATCAATTCAGGCGCGGTCTACGTCTTTACACGCAATGCCTCTGGAACCTGGACTGAGCAAGCCAAGCTCATTCCCAACGATACGGCAACACAGGAATTTTTTGGTAACGCCGTGTCTCTTCACGAGAATACGGCCGTTATTGGCGCGGTGGGTAATGACGAGGTGACATTACTCGGTCTCCCCGGGGTTCCCGGGTCGGCCTATGTTTTTACACGCAATGCCTCTGGAACCTGGACGCAACAGGCCAAGTTCACCCCCCCGAACGGGATGCCACTGGACTTCTTTGGCACTTCTGTCTCCGTTCATGGTGATACCGTCCTGATTGGAGCAAATGGCGACGACCGTAAAGGAGAGAATGCCGGCCTGGCCTATGTTTTTGTTCGTAATCCGATCACCGGTATCTGGAAACAACAGGCAATGCTCTCCCCCTTTGATGCGGTAGCATACGATCTCTTTGGCCTC
>SBBA01000016.1 GCA_005239925.1 Candidatus Troglogloeales bacterium
GTACCCCTTTCGATTAACGTATTATTGCACCGTTGGCAACCAAAAATATCCGGTGGCCCAAATGTCTCAAACGGTACAGGTCGCGGTACAGGCCGGGAAGACAGAGACCGTAGGCGTAACCTCTGTCTCGGATAAGCTCGATAGAACGATGGATCAGGACAGCGATACCTTCACCAACCTGCGTGAATGTGAAATAGGAACCGGAATAGACAATGCCAGCTCGTATCCAGAGATCGTGGTCAATGCAAGGGAGAAAATCTCTCTCCCGCTTATGAATGGGGAGAGGCGTTCCATTGCAGCCAAGGTGCGGGATCATCTGGATCTGCGTCCATTAACAGATTGGAACATCACGTTCGTTTCGGATGCCCCGGAGATAGCCCAGGTCGATGGGGATACCTCCTGCACGACAACGATACAGAACGCAAGCGTTTGCCATGCCACTATTATTGGGAGTCAGGCTGGAGAGACGGCCGTAGCGGTAATGGCGAAATATAAAACAGACGATGGAAACGACGCCCCTCTCGCAAGCCAGGTTCAGATCGCCGTACAGCAGGTCTTAGAACAACTGACCGTGACCCACGCCGGATCGGGAGCCGGCCGTGTTACATCGAATGCCACAGGAATTGATTGCCCCACCACATGTGCCTTCTCGTTTACACAAGGAAGTCGGGTTACCCTAACGGCAGCAACGGAGGCCGCTGGGTCGGTCTTCTCCGGCTGGTCTGGCGGCGGCTGTACGGGTACGGGTGTCTGTACGATTACCGTGGATGATTCCCAGGCGGTGACGGCCACCTTCACCGCTTTTGAGCAACTGACGGTGATCCACGATGGATCAGGAACCGGCACAGTGTCTTCAAGCCCCGCCGGAATCAATTGTTCAGCCACCTGTTCCGCCCTGTTTGAAAAGGGAAGTCATGTTGAACTCACGGCTGCTGCGGGAGTTGGGTCTGTCTTTTCCGGCTGGCCTGGTAGTGACTGCCCCAGCACGAACACCTGCACGGTGACGCTGGATGCGGCCAAAACGGTGACGGCCTCGTTCCGAAAATTATCCACGAATGCCGCTCTTTCCGCGCTATCCGTTTTACAGGGGACGTTACAGCCTGCCTTTGCCAGTACAACAACAGCCTATACAGTAGCGTTTTTCACAGATAGCTCCGCCACTGTAACGGCCACAGCAGCCAACCCTGTTGCCAGATTAACTGTTAATAAAACGCCAACTGGCGAGCAGATGCCAATCTCATCCGGCCAATTTTTTGAGGTGACCCCATTAAATCCGTGGCAGACGATTGTTTCGATTGTTGTCGCAGCAGAGGATGGTGTTACAACGCAAACCTATAAGCTTACGATCAACAAGCTGATTCCTTCTAACTATATTAAGGCGTCCAATGCGGGGGCTACAGATAGATTTGGCACACGGGTTGCGTTTGATGGGGATACATTAGTAGTCAGTGCCCCGGAGGAAGATGGCAGTGCCACAGGTATCCATAGTGAAATCAACAGCGAAATCAATGATAACCTGGCCACTAATTCCGGGGCGGTTTATGTTTTTACCCGTTCTGGCGCGGCATGGGTACCACAGGCCTATATTAAGGCCTCCAATACAGAGGCTCATGATCAATTTGGTGGGGCAATTGCTTTGTCCGGCGACACACTTGCCGTCTCAGCTATTGGTGAAGACAGCAGTGTTAGGGGAACCCACCCTGGAAATGGCCCCCCGGATAATAATGAGGTTAAGGATAGCGGTGCGGTTTATATCTTCACCCGCGATTTATCCGGTAATTGGATCCAACAGGCCTATATTAAGGCATCCAATACGGATTCTTCCGACCACTTTGGCGAAAGTATTGCCCTCGATGGAGATACACTGGTTGTCGGAACCACCAGAGAGGAAAGTGATGCAAGGGGGATAAATTTTGATCAAGATAATAATCGTGCCCGTGAGTCTGGTGCGGTTTACGTTTTTACCCGTTCCGGGTCGACGTGGACACAAGAGGCCTATATCAAGGCATCTAATGCGGAGAGCTTCGATTTTTTTGGCAGCAGTATTGCGGTTTTTAGGGATACGCTGGTGGTTGGAGCGCATTTTGAGGCAGACTTTAGTGGCGCGGCTTATGTTTTCACCCGGGTAGGCTCCACATGGACAGAACAGGCCTACATCAAGGCATCCAATACGGATCCCACTGACCTGTTTGGAGTTAACGTTGCCCTCTTTGGGGACACGATTGCTGTAGGAGCAAAGGCAGAAGACAGCAAGGCCACAGGGATCAATGGCGATATGAACGACAACTCGGCGACCTCCAGTGGTGCGGTCTATGTCTTTACCCGTTCCGGAACGACATGGACACAGCAGGCCTATATCAAGGCATCCAATGCAGAGGCCTTTGACAAATTTGGCGGAATATTTGGTGGGTCTGGCATTGCCCTTTCGGAAAACACCCTTGCCGTGGGTGCGATAGGTGAAAGTAGCAGCGCAACAGGGATCAATGGAAACCAGAGTCTTAACAATGCCTTAAGCAGTGGCGCAGTTTATCTTTTCACCCGTAATGGAACGACATGGGTACAGCAGGCCTATATTAAGGCTTCTAATACGGGGAAGCAGGACGAGTTTGGTTATGGTGTTGCCCTCTCCGGCAGCCAACTGGCCGTTTCCGCCTGGCAGGAAGACAGCAACGCAACCCAAATAGGTGGAGATCAGAACAATAACCTCGCCTTAGATAGCGGCGCTGTTTATGTTTTTGA
>SBBA01000030.1 GCA_005239925.1 Candidatus Troglogloeales bacterium
ACCTGATCCCCTAGTTGGAAACAACGCCCTGTATGCCGTCCAACATAGCGGTGATACTGCTCATCGTAAAGATAATAATCGTCCGTGAGCGTTTTAACATGGACTAACCCCTCTACAAAAAACAGGTCTAATCCCACAAAGAATCCAAAGGAGGTGACCCCCGCAATTCTTCCGCTATAGGTTTCGCCCACCTTGTCTTCCATAAACCGAATGGTCTTTCTTTTGATCACGTCTCGTTCGGCGTCCATCGCGATGCGTTCCCGTTCGGAGGTATGCCGCGCCAGCCCGGGAAGCCGTTCTATCCACTTTTCCCTCTCCTCAGGCGACATTGAGGGCCCCAATGTCTTTTTGAGCAGACGATGCACAATAAGATCAGGATAGCGCCGCACAGGAGAGGTGAAATGGGTATAAGTTTCAGAGGCCAGACCAAAATGACCGCTGTTTTTCTCGGAATACACCGCCTTTTGCATGGATCGCAAAACTGTCTCATTGAGCAACTTCTCTTCAGGCCGACCGCGAACATGTTCCAGAATGTGAGAGAGTTGTTTGGGCGAAATCTTTCCTTGTTGTGGAAGCGGAAAACCAAACGCGGTAAGCCATTCGTTCAGCTCCGCGACCCTCTCCGGACTAGGTGGGGCATGCACACGATAAATAAAAGGGTACGATCCCTGCGAGGGGTGCGACCCCTGCGAGGGGTGCGACCCCTGCGAGGGGTGCGACCCCTGCGAGGACAGAGCGCGTGCCTCCATATGACGTGCAACGGTTTCGTTGGCCACCAGCATAAACTCTTCAATGAGCTGGTGCGCAATATTGCGTTCCATTCTTAGGATATTAATGACATTCCCCTCCGAATCTAACACGATGTCCTGCTCAGGGAGATCAAAATCAAGACTGCCGCGCATCAGGCGTTTCTTCCTCAGTAATAACGCCAACGACTTCATCTCCTTAAATGAGGCCACAAGCGACTCATATCGCTTCAGTAGCGGTGGGGACGGGTTCTCCAGAATCTCGTGTACAGCGGTATACGTCATGCGTTCATTGCTGTGGATCACGCTCTCATATATTTTGTAATCAATCTGGTTTCCTTCGGTATCAAACGTCATCTCCAGTGTCAGCGTTAAGCGATCTTCCTGGGGATTGAGGCTTAAAATCCCGTTGGAAAGTTTTGGGGGAAACATTGGATAAACACAATCGGGAAAATAGACCGAAGTGCCGCGCAGGCGGGCCTCATCGTCGAGGGTAGTTCCTTCTACAATAAAGTGGCTGACATCGGTAATATGCACCCAGAGTAGGAAGCAGTTTTCTTCTCGCTCAATCGAGACGGCGTCATCAAAGTCACGTGCGGTTTCGCCGTCAATTGTTACCGTGGGAAGCGACCTCAAATCAACCCGGCCCTGCCACATCTTCTCACTGACCTGCTCCGGGATATTGAAGGCCTCCTGATGGGCCAATGGGGTAAAGTCAGGCAGAAGGCCGTACGATTCGGCCACCAGAACCGTATCGGTAGCGGGGTTTTCTATTCTTCCGATGATCTTTAGAACCTCCCCCTCTCCACTGCCATCCGGCGGGGTAGCGCTTCTTTCACCAGCCCGTCTTCTTGTGCCTCTGTTGGGGCGGGTGGATCGGTCATACGTGATGGGGGCACAGGAGGGATACCGGATCATTTTAGCCAACACGATATCTCCCTCTTTGGCCGAGAGTGTTTTTTCTTTTGGAATTAAAATCGGATGAATCACGCGTGTATCGGAGGCAATCACCCGTCCTTCTCCTTGCTTACCGGATGGCTCGAACCGACCGACGATCGTGCTTTGTCCGCGTTCTATGACTTTAAGGATTTTGCCGGATTGCATGGGGTCGGCGCCCCACCAATGGCTTCTTCTCATCTCCACGCGAACCAGTACACGATCCCCGTGCATGGCGTCGCTCATTTTTCTTTTGTTGATATAAATATCCGGCCCTTTGTCTTCGGTAATAACAAAGCCGTATCCATCCCGATGGCCTTTGAGTCGGCCAATAACCTGGACTTCTTCTTTTGAGGAGGAGGGTGAGGGGCGTTTCTTTTTTAATCGCATGATTGGAGGGTAAGCCTATTTGTTCTTCAAAGCAATATCCTTTTTTGTATTCTCCGTTTTCAATCGAGGTCTTTTGATTGAAGAAGTCGAAATGCCTGGCATATTTTGGGTGTATTTTATGGTTGACATCTACCATCCTTGCGCAGATAATCATCGGGTATGACCGTATCCGATGTGCCTGCCGCAATTGGCGGGAGCGAATTCCTTTTCGCTTCTGTCGAGGTCGGTTGGCTCGCTGCTCCCGCCTGGGCCGCGATAATGTTTCAATAAACTGGAGCGGCGGAAAATGAAACATCCCAAGGGCGGGTTTACCTTTATTGAACTGGTTTTTGCCATTGCGATTCTTGCCGTTGTGGTCAGCGGCGTCTATACCCTTATCCTTTCCCTCAATCGAGATTACCAGGACCAGGTGGCCATCGCCGAAACCCAACAGGCGGCCCGTGTTGCCCTCTCTATCTTTTCAAACGAGGTCCAGAATGCGGGACTTGACCCCACCGGCAAGGCCTTCGACGGTATTCATTTCACCAAAAGCGATCGTGTGCCCGTCTATGACTCGGTAACCGGAAAATGCGTAAGAGAAGCGCGTCCGGCCAAAAAGATCATGGAGGCCTCTGAAACGATGTTCCACTTTATGGGAGACGTTAATGGGAGTGGGGCCTTTGATCAATCGTGCAAGAATAAGAAGGATGATGATCCCCCTTCCAAGGACTGCGACAGAAGAGAAGACATTCGTTATGAATGGGTAGGAGAAAGCAAGGGGCCGGGTATTTGTCGAAGTAGTCCTGTTTTCCTCTACACGTTATATCGAAATACAGGTACAGGCGCGGAAGAGGTTATATCGGGGATTACAAACTTTAATCTCACCTATTATGATGAGAACAACAGGCCTCTTCCTGCGGGCATGTTAAGTCCATCCGATCTGGAATTAATCCGTAAAATGATTGTAACTGTGGAGGCCGTTACCACAGGGGGTAAGGTTGAAAAGAAACGCAAGCTGGTCTCTGAAATTTTTCTTAAGAACATCGGATGAGACCACTTTTTAAACAAGAAGGCGTGGCTGCTCTTACCGCAATGATGCTGATGGCTCTCATTGGCGGGGTGTCTCTTTTTGTCTTACAAAACGCCATGATCGAGAAGATGATTGCCAGTTATGTTAAACGACAGGCCGCTTCACTTACCCTAGCCGAGTCCGGTATCGAACAGGTTCTCTACTGGTTTACTTATCCGGAGCAATCGCCCAACCCCGTATTTTTTAGAGACCCTCCTTGTGCGGAACAGATGGAGAAGAAGGATACAGGTTCCTACTTCGATTATGCCTACGCCCCCTTTTCAGATTCGCAAGAGAGGGGAGAGCAGGTTACCCTGGCCATTCACAACTCAATGGATCGCGCTCGTGCTTGTAGGGTTATCTCTACAACCCATCATGGAAAAGGAGTGGCCGTTGATCTGGGCCGAAATCCAATGCCTCGCCTGAAGGCGGGTATTCAAGGGCAGGGCACCCCTGATTCTCAAAAAAAGATTGCCGCACCCATCTTTGTCCATTGGGGCGACATCCTCTATACAGGGCCGGTTTACCTGGGTGATTTGGTGACCCCTATTCCTGTCCAAGAAACAACAGCCCATCCGGCTGTTGATCCTTATAGGGGAGAAGGAAATATCGATCCTGTCCTGACGATTAAAAGCTCCGGGCCGATTCTTCCATCGTCACTGTTGAATCAACGTTCTAATCTTTATCAGAACGAGGCGGTCATATTGAAGATCCCTGAGGAGAATCCAGTTCAGCTCAAGTCATTTATCAAACAATACGGACGGTACCTGACCCTCTCGGATGGAGGGTGCTTAAAAGAGAAGGGAATGGTGAATCAAGGGAAATGTACATTTCAAGAATTTTTTTCGAGTGAACAATCAGACGGTGGGCATGCCCTGGTCTTCATAGATACCACAAGCGGGGATCTATTTCCTTCTCCGCTGGAAATAGGGCCGGGTGTTTATAAAGGATATTTTTATTTTGCGGGTGATATCCATATTGTTGGAGGTGGAAATGGTAGGGCCGTGCGTGCCAAACCACCGGATTCGATTGAAAAGGACTTGAAGGGAATCCAGTTGGAAGGATTCTTCTACACCCCAGGAAAAATAAGTTTGGAACATCGCTTCTGGGTTTATGGCGCCATTTTTGCGGGAAAGGGATTTATCGGTAATGGGACACATCTCCTTGAGATTTGGTATAACGACCGATTTAAAGACGGAGATTATCAGGATATTGCTCCGATGACTCGCATCCAAGGTACATGGCGAACTATGTAAATGATTACATAGTCTGTCCATCCGACTTCCACTTGATTAAAAAAAGTGAATCCGTTAATATCATAACTATCTGTTATTATTTATTTTTTAATTTTATTGATATGGTATAATTTTTGCTTCTGTTATAGGGTTGTATAGATCTCTTTATGCAGGAGAGGGAATGAGTCAAAGGGGTTTTACATTGATAGAAACCATGGTAGTGATAGGGATTTTAACGATTACTGTGGCTGTGGCGATTCCAAACTATATACAGTGGAGTTCAAATCGTGCCTTAAAGTCGGATATTCTCAATCTTCGGAGTGATTTGCAGATTGCCAGGATGGCTGCCATTTCAAATAATCAGCCGGTATCCTTACAGTTTAATGTGAATCCACTTAACGCACCGGATACGGTTCAGTATGTGGTGTTTCTTGATAGTGGAGGCGTTGCGGGGGGTGCAGGCAACGGGACATGGGATGCGGGTGAGCCACTCATCAATCAGGTGGGGCAACAAGCCGTTCCATGGGATGACGCAAGTTTTGTCAGACGTTTAAGTTCTGAGATTGGATTTAGTGGGGCTGCCCCTTCCATCGCGTTTGTTGGTTCGGGGATGCGTGTTTTGCCTGCAGGTGGGGTGCAAGTGAGTATAGCCATGAGGAATGCATATGGCATGTCACGAGCAATTAGTGTAACCCCCATAGGAGAGGTGATTGCAGCGCCAATAGGAGGAGGGTAATGGAACTAATGCAATATGTAAAGAAAGAAGGCGGATTTACCCTCATCGAGGTGATGATTGCGGGTGCTCTCTTAACGATTGGGTTGTTAGCGATCAGTAGCGGAGATATTCAGGCCTTGCAGATGAACCGGAAGAGCAGGGAAGACTTAAGGGCCGTCGCCGCCGCTGAAAGTATGATGGAAATGATCCGTCGCAATAATAAGAGGGTCAACGATTATAATGGTTTCAACACAGATTTGCCGATGCCGGCACAAATATCTAGGATGGCCCAGGCTGATTTTGTGAACTGGCAGGCACAAATCGCAGCCATTTTGAGCGATCAGGGAGGAGGAGGTGCGGTACCATTTACATGTGGGGCGGCACAGGTGACCCGCGCCTGCGGATATATAACCGTTACGCCGGTTGCATCGGGCATCGCCAATACCAACATGGTTAATATTGTGATTGTTTGGCCGGGTCGCCCGAATGATCCGAATGACCCGCTAACTGCGGACGCTCCGAATACAACAAAGGGGATTCAATTTATATCAACAGTCGGAGTATTATGAAAATGAGACGCTCCATGGGGGAAAAGGGATTTACATTGGTTGAAATGATGGTGACGGGTGCGATTGTTGTCATTATGGCCATTGCGGGGTATGCCTTTTCAATTGATATCGCCCGATTTCAGGCGCGTCACGAGCGCCAAAAAGAGATGGAAACGCGTCTACAGATTGCGATGGATATACTCGCCAGAGAGATTCGACATGCCGGCTATGGGGTTGTAGACCCGCTTACTAACCCTGCGGTAAATGGAGACAGATCTTGTGATAAAGTGTTTAGCGCGGTTGCGGATGTGAATCGCCCCGGAATAGCCCCTAGAACGCTTTGCAATCCTGTTGTCCCAGGAGATGGTGGGGCAGGACCCGATACCATTACTCTCCTGCAAGTCGGAAATGAGTTCATGGGAGGGCTGGCGGCCTCAGTTGCCGAAGGCGCTGGGACGCTTCTCATTACGCCGTCGTCACCCAGTGTAACCACGGCAGATGTAGCGCTTGTCACTCTGGGTGGCCTTGCTACAGCGGAGGTAACGGCTATTGCGCCAGTCGGGGGGAATCTTCTGCTAACGCTTGCTGGCCCGCTAGGCCCCTCCAATGTGGCTTTTCCTGCAAAGTTCCCAGTCCATTCTCTGATTGCCAATCTTAATTTTCTCAGTTCTGATCGCTATCATATAGGAAATGCACCTGCTGGGTCTGGTGCACCGATGGGACTGGCCTTGCTAAAAAATGGGGCACTGTTTGCCTCCGGTATTGAAGATCTGCAGGTAGCCTACTTGCTTAACGATAGGGGCACTGCATTAGCACCGAACCAATTAACTGTTGATGCGCCTGCTCCAGGTGCGGGATATTTGGCTATAAGGGTTTCACTGATGGCTTATGCGCCTCATGTTGAGCCGAATTGGCGAAATGGACGACGGCCCGGGCTAGAGAATCGTCCTGCTGCTGATGATCCGGTTGATGGGCCCCATTTTGTAAGGGCCGTTTTGACCCGTGTTGTGGAGTTAAAAAATGATGGTTGTGGTGCAAAATATTCCGTTTGCTTCTGATATCCTCTCTAAGGTGAATTAAAATGAAGCACAATTGTTTTTTACATAAACAAGAAAAAGGGGTGGCCTTGATTACTGTCGTGCTGGTGACGGCATTAGTGGTCGGTTTGGTTGCGATGGCACTGACCAACGGCATGATTGGGAAGGTGCTGACCCAAACCTACAGGACAGAGAGGACTTTTTTGCAGTGTTCTCAGGGAGACCTTGAATTGGCCAACCGACTGCTTGTTATGGGTATTGAGAGAACCTTAGCACCAGGCCAGTTTGGTAACGTGCAGGCGGCATCACAAGATACGAACGCTATTGCGAATACCGTTATTGTCGTGGATAACGCCACTGTCAATGGCCCCCCAGGGCCCGAGTTTGATTTCATTGAAGAGTTGCACAAGAATGGTACACCTCCAGAGCAAGCGGCACTTGCAGCTGATACGGTGTTAGACCCTAATCCCAATGCAAATACACCGGACATCGTTATTCGAAAGGTCGAAACGCCCAACTGCACAACCAATATTGATATTGATTACCTGTTTACTAAGGTTGCTGCATCAGGGTATTCCCTCGATGAAGGCTTGATGCCTGCGGGATATCTGGGGGGAGTCAGTTGTGTACAGGGGGACATCTTCTCTGTTGTTGCGGTAACGAGAAACAATGCTACGGGGGCCCAATCGGTTGTTCGGTCTGCTTTTTGTCATCCCACGGCGTGATGTAAAGAAAATACCAGGAGAATACTATGAAGAAAATAAGTTGGCATAGGGTGGTGTTGTTTGTTGCGGTGTTTTTAATTGGAATAGGGGGGACTATTGATGTAAGAGGTGCGGGCGAATCATTAAGTGACTACAGCTCTATGCCACCCTTTTTGGGCGTTGATGTAAAGCCCAATATCCTACTGATTTTTGATCGATCCAGTAGTATGCTTGACCCTGCCTATAATCAGCCGGACGACGTTAATTATAATTCTGCAAAAAAGCATTCAGGGTATTTTGAAAGGGATAAGTGTTATATCTATTCCGGTGGTTTATTTGCTGATCCGAGGCCGAAGAACCCGAAGTGTACGAACCTTCCGGATGGCAGCCTGCGCTGGGACGGTGATTTCTTAAACTGGCTGACCATGCGAAGACTGGATATGGCTAAATGGGCTTTAACGGGTGGCGAATGTGCCCCGAACAAACGAAGAGATAAGGATACCTGCCTGGTATTTCAGGGATATGTAGTAGACAATATTTTTAAGAGGAGGCACAACTTAAATGGGGTTGCTCCGCTACAATACAAATCTAACCCTCTCTCCAATTCCCATGACTTGGTTGTGAATAATGGGACATTTTACTTTATCACTAATACCAATCCCTCTCCTGGTACTGGTAGTGGGAGCAAGAGTAGGGGGAGCAGAGGGGGCAGAGGTACTTCGCGAACGCATATATTTAACATTCGGGTTGATGCAGGGGCAAACCCACAAACGGGGGTGATTCAACGGGTGGGCGATCGTGCCAGAATAGGTCTCATGGTCACCAATAATACAGATGGACTGATTGGAGATGATGCGCAAGGGAAGGGTGGGGGCGTCTACCTCGATGATTATAGTAGGAACGGCTCTACATTGGTGACGAGCGTTGACAACATGAAAATGGTGGGAGGTACGCCTCTTTATCAGGCGATGTATGATGCAGCCCGCTACTTTGCACAGATTAAGCCCTCCAAGGCGGGGAATTTTGATGAGGGATACTACGATCCATATTGTTTTTACGGCCTTGAGGCCCAAAAGATGCCTGATGGATCGTACAATGGATGTGCTGTAGATAAGTTGGGAAGCGGTCGTAATGCGAGGTATGTTGATAATAATAAAATGGGTCAATATGTTTCGTGCTGCAAGTCGTTTGTTCTGATGATCACTGATGGAGATCAGACGACTACTAGTGAAATTATTCCGAGTATTATGACAGACCTGGCTCATGACGTGGATATAGCAGATCACGCATCGGATAAACACGACGACAATAGTGGTGCAAAACATTATTTGGACGACGTGGCCTATTGGGCTCACATTACGGACCTTCGCCCGGAGACGGGGGGTATTACCTATTTAACAGGTCCTAATGATGTAACGAGAAGGGGGCTTCCCGGGATGCAAAATCTAACGATTTTTACCTTTCATGCCTTTGGCGACCTAAAAGGTAAGAATTTATTGCAGGATGCCGCGAAGGTTGGCGGGTTTAAAGACTCTGATAGCAAGGAATCGCCGGGGTATAATCGTCCCGATAAACAGTCTGAATGGGACAGGATCAAAGTGAACCCTGATGGCACACGGGTAAGTGGTGAGGATAATATTCCGGATAATTATTTTGAGGCCGATGATGCAAACGAGATACAAAATACAATGCAGCTTGCCATAGAGTCAATTCTTGCAGACAGTGCAGCTGGAACGGCCGTATCGGTCCTGGCATCTTCTTCTTCCGGTGAGGGGGCCGTCTATCAATCATACTTTTTTTCCAAAAAGAACACCCTATCGGGTGAAAAGGCGCACTGGATCGGGTATCTCCAGGGTCTTTTTCTAGATGGTCATGGGGAATTTAGAGAAGATACAGATGGCGATGCAGCCCTTAATTTGGCAAAAGATCATATCATAGAAACGTTTTTTGATAAGGACATACAA
>SBBA01000195.1 GCA_005239925.1 Candidatus Troglogloeales bacterium
CAACACCGGAGAAGAGAAGGTAACCCGTGTCTGAAGCCGATGGGAAGCTTCGTTGCCAGTGACTCTTTTCAGTGGTTTTCCTGTCCAACAGTAGTGGATAGGGATCGTCGCCTTGCGACTTTATTACCTGTTTTAGTGCGACTTTAACCTGATGAGGAAACGTAGCTACAGATAAAACTGCGTCCGCTTGCGCCTGTGTTAAGTGAGAGCCATGTAGCAGTGCCACTCTAGTAGCCCAGGCTGTAACGATTACGGTCACAGTGAGTGTCAAAACAACAACAGCAGTAACCCAAAGCCGAAACGGCCATGGATTGGATATTCTTTTAGACGTTTCCTCAATAGATGTTTGCAGGGTATCTCCCATGATTTAAAAGGATTTCCATATCCAGACGATAGCTATTTCATGCTTATCCGGTAGAATGAGAGGGGGCTTGGAATCAGGTCTCGAAACATCACATTACATATGATTCCAGCTCAACAAGTTTATTCCGAACGCCGCGAGGGGTGAACAAAGAAACATCTTTATTGGTTAGATAAGGGTAACATTTTTTCTTTTCAAGATATGCCTTCGTTCTTTGAATAACCTCAATCAGTTTATCGCAATATTCCACGACCGCCTCGAATATCTCTGTAATATCGTCCACTCTATATTCATGAGAGATTTCATTCCTTAAATCCCTTATCAATTTCAGGTCTTCCGCATTGGATATTTCGAGCTTTTCAAATAAGTTTGCCCGATCTATAAACGTGTTGGCTTCCTCTCTCAGAATCAGAATGACTCCCCTCATAATCTTGTGTGTGTAAATATCACTGGTTCTGGCAAATCGCGATGTTAGACTTTCAAACTGATCCAGTTCTTCTAAAGAATAATTCGGCTTGATTCCAATTTTATTGCACCGCTGTAAAGAATGTTTTAACATCTCGACCGCTTTGCCCAGCCTGCCAAAATCTTGATTTAGCCCCTCTAACATCAAGGCTTCATTGTTCACAACCTGACTCCTTCATCCATTACCCTCTGTTTAAAAGGGTCTTCGTCTTTAAAAGAAGAGGATACGATATCCAGCTTTTGTTCGCCAAATTTTTCAAAATAGCGCCATCGCATTTTGGCTTTTTCTTTCCAACGGAGCCCTTGATCCGATAAAATCATAATATCGATATCGCCACCCTTTTTCTGATCATCCATCCGTGATCCAAACAGATAAATGACTGCGTCCGGCAAAACAGCTCTGATTTCCTTTTTCAGAAAATCGATTTGTTCACTTGAAATTCTCATTGAGGCGTCCTACATAAGGGTCTGTGGCCCAGTCTTGAAATATTACGTTCCCTAATTCTGCCCAAGGCAATCAAAAAAACAGTGTCTGCCTTTTCACTGTTATAGGTATGTGCAGCTTCATTCATGGCGTTATGATAGCGCATCCATTTATCTTGCTCAACCAGTCCACTCCAAAAGCCTATAGGGTGAACAAAGCAACATCTTTAATGGCGTAGAGGCACGTTGCTACTTGCCCCTATATTCACTGCATTCCCATCCACTCCTCTCTGGTTATTCCTGCTTGTCTGAGTATTCTTATCAATAAATCGATGCTTATTTCCTGTTTATGAGGATTGGGAATAGTAAGCCTTAAATTACCTTTTACCATGTACAGGTGCTTTCCACCACTCAATGGACCCTCAAAACCCAAGACGCTTAGTCTCTTTACAAGTTCGTTATGAGAGACAGGGCTTAATTTAGGCATTTATGCAATAGCTTCCTCTTGTATCTCTCTTATCTCATAGTTTCCGAGCTTCGGGATGGAAAAACCTTTTTTAATGCTTAATAATATCCAGCCTTCGACAACGTCCTTCAGGTTACTTCTACACTCTTCAAGGGTTTTTCCTGTGGCCCAAACACCTCTAAGGTCTTCTATCTCTCCGTAAAATGGCTCTTCGTCTTTAATGATTTCGTATCTTGCTCTTCGCAATGCCTCTTCAACATATTCTATTAACATTGTTTGCCCTCCTGTTTCCTTTTGATATTTTACCACAGCCTGTTTTAGTCAACGAGGCCTATGATCCAGTCTTGAAATATCACATTCCATTATTCCGCTCAACAAGTCCATTCCGAAAGCCTATGGGGTGAATGAAGCAACAGTATATGCCATCCTTTATTTGTCCCCATGTTCTCGCTCCACCTCGGATACTAACCGATATAATAAACCTTCATACAGACCCAAAAATCCATGGAGGGATGCGTAAACCGACTCCGCAATCAGCTCGTTGTAAGTGTGACTTGTCTTATTTCGTTTTTCGATCATTTCAATCCACAGAGGCTCGTTTTCAATAAAGCCTTTTCGGAAGGCAACACGGTAACAATCTCCGGGAAACCGGATCATCAGACTGGGGTCCTGTTCCTCTAAAAAACACTTTAACGTTTTCCATCCCAGCTCGAATGTAAACTCAAATCGTTGAATCGCGGAATCCCGAATAAACTCGTCCTTTGGCTCTTGAAGCGCCACCTTGAGTCGCCCGATAGCCCGTTCAAACTGTTTTATCAATGCCCCTAATTTATCACTCATTTTCACATAAGACCGTGATTTTTTTTTTGGCCACCCGTTTGAACTCCTCTGATACCAGATGAAAATCCACTACCTCTACCTTGTGCAAGTCCGGCAAACCATCCAGTTCTTCTTCCATCCCAAAAATAACGCCATCAGGAATGGCCTTCTCTGCCTCGATTCCGATATCGTAGTCGGATCGTTCTGTTGCTTGTCCGGTTGCTTGCGATCCGAACAGGAAAACCTGGTACTTTATGCCAGCAGGCATCCTCCGCCGGATAATTTCTATAGCTGAATTCAGAATCTCATTGGAGGTCATGATGATTCTTTCTCATCCAATAATATCAATCATTGAAACGACTGTTTCAAAAGAATCCCGCAAAAGACACGAAAGTCTTCCAGCCGGTTTTTTAAAATGGCCCGCACAATATTCAGGTCCAATTTCTGGTAATCATAAACGGCAATATTACGAAATCCAACCATCGCCTGTAAACGATTGCTCAAATCAGGCGAAATGATATTTGCATTTTGTAACGTCCGAAACGCGTCACGGCTTTCCTGCGGAACACCCAAACGATTTAACCGGACTAAATGCATTGCAGCATCAAGGGATGCCTCGCAACTTCGCTGTAAATTCAGCACAATGGAATCTTGACGCATATAATTTGTAGCAAACTCGTCTTCCTTTCCTTGATATTCCTCTGCAATCCTGCCCAAACAACGTTCAATTGTAAACGCATCACTGCTGATGCCGCTAAAAGGTCAATCATATCCACCTCACGACCCGCTATTTGAGCTATCTTTTGGGCTGCCTCCCACCGAACAACAGGATCAAGTGGATGGGTCGGCAAGATAGCTAAATCCAAATCACTTTCTTGATGCATACTTACCGTACCAAAGCTTCCAAATTGATAAATTGCCAGCGCTTCCGGAAAACAAGATAACAGACAGTCAACTATAAAATGGTTGGGTTCTGTCCCACGTGCAAAGTCAGTATTTTTCTTCTCTTCCATGTTTCTTATGCCACACGATGGCGAATATGTCATGGACACCTCTAAAAACCTACTGCGCGACCCAACTGCTGCGTTGCGCGGTGCTCGGAATCCTCATGTACACTGCGTACATTGCGGTTCCTCCGCTCCGTGCGCCTTGCATTTGGGCCGCTCGCTACGGTTTTTAGA
>SBBA01000227.1 GCA_005239925.1 Candidatus Troglogloeales bacterium
GGCGCGATGGCGCCTTTTTTCAGAACCGCCTCTGCAGAATCAATGGGCCACAAGAGGAAAAGGCCGATGATTGCAATGAAGGTCGTTAACCCGTGAATGGGTATCATTTTCTTAAAAAACTGAGACTGTTTCATGGCATCCTCCTTTGTAATAAGTCCGTGCAGTCGTTCATTCTTTTCGTTGGTCCTAGACTAGCAGATTCAATGAGAAGATGGAATCATGCTGGTCTATTAAGGGCACCTCCAAAAACTGAAAGGCTCAACCCCCCAGCCCCCCTTATCAGGGGGAGTCCGGTAAGTCCCCCAAGGGGGATTTAAGGGGTTTTTAAAAGTGCCCTTAACCTTACGCTTATAAGAAATGCATAAGGTGTGCCACGCTAAAAAGAAGGGCTGGAGTCTGAGAAGTGGGCGTAGAATGGCCCTTTTGACCATGGAGAGAGGTGAAGATATTTTTTTATTCCGATTTTCGGAATGACTTTCCAGAAATCGGAATGGAATAGGGTATGTGCTTTTAGGCTGTTTGTTGATAACATCTACGTTTTTGCGCAGATCATTGATTCTGAATCAAGAATGAAGAATCAAGAATTAAGGTTTTAAAGGTTTTATTCTTAATTCATCATTCTTAATTCATCATTCATAGGTCCACACAGCGACCGCAGGCGGTGTCCCGCCCAACGGGAGTTGTAGTTCGCTTCCGCCCGTCGGCTTAGCTTTCTGTTCTTGGTGAATCCTCCTGTGCCAACTCCAGTGAGACCGGTGTTGTCTCCCCGGCAACAACCTGAAGCGTTGCCTCTAAGGAATGGTATCCCAGTTTGGTCAGGATCAGTTCATGTGTGCCGGATGGAAGCGTCAACGTAATCGGCGTAATCCCTTTTATCTTTCCATCAATGATCACCTTCGCACCAGATGGATCAGTAGATAAAGAGACCATTCCCTCCTCCACCTGTGCTGGGGGCAGCGATGGGATGACTTCTTCCTTCTGGCCATTCTCCTCCAATAAGGACGGTGGAGGTAGCGGTGGAGTCGGAGCAACAATCGCCTCTTTGTTGTAAATGTTATAGATATACGAACCTCCCCATAGAACAACAATGACGACTACAAGAGAAAGGATCGCAACAAGCCCTCTCTTTTGTTTTTGAGTAGGGCTGGTCTGGATACGAATCGTGTCCGATGGCAACGATGGGGAAAGAGCAAGGCGTTCGGTTGGCTCATCCCATTTTATGGCGGCCAATGCGTTGGCCATTTCTTCGGCCGAACTAAATCGGAAGGATGGGGTCTTTTCCAGTGCACGCATCACCACGTCGCTTGCGGCCTGAGGCAGGGTTGGCACCAGAATAGAGGGCGGTGTGGGGGTATGGGTCATCACCCTTTGGATAATCTCAATGGGGGTTTCGCCCGAAAACGGCTTGGTGTGTGTAAAAAGCTCATACAGCAATGCCCCGACGGAAAAAAGGTCGGAGCGGCCATCCACCTTTCCC
Organism: Candidatus Troglogloeales bacterium; assembly: GCA_005239925.1. Classification (GTDB taxonomy): domain Bacteria; phylum Nitrospirota; class Nitrospiria; order SBBL01; family SBBA01; genus SBBA01. The sequence continues at coordinate 1,478 of SBBA01000227.1, forward strand.
TGGCCGCAATGCTCGGGCGACATATACTGTGGCGTGCCCATCAATTGATGGGTCTGTGTTAATTCTCCGCTGTCTACACGGGCGATTCCAAAATCGGCCACCTTGATTATTGTAAGATCGGACGACAGGAGGATATTCCCCGGCTTAATATCTCGATGAACCACCCCCTTCTCGTGCGCATATTCCAATCCGTTTAAGATAGCAACTCCGATTCTCTGAATATCGGTCTTCTCGATTGCGCCGCCCGACTTGATTAATTCACGGAGGGAAACTCCAGGGAGATACTCCATCACGATATAGGCCTCACCGGTGGTGGGGTCTTCTCCCGCGTCAAAGATGGTAATGATATTAGGATGGATCAATCTTCCGAGCGCGCGCATCTCCTGATGGAACCGTCTCTTTCCGGCTTCCTGGGGATCGAGCATATCCGGGCGAAGGCACTTGATTGCCACCCATCGGTCTATGGTGGTGTCCTTTCCAAGGTAAACTGCTCCCATGGCCCCCTGACCAATGACCCCCCGAATCTCATATCGTCCCAGCGTTTTTATTTTTTGATCCATTTCTTCGGTAGTGTCTAACATGTCCGCCAATACATTCAAGTGTTGTGGAAAAATAAATCATCCCCCTGCCCTTGCGGTTTACAAAGACGGGGGGATGATTCGATTTTAAAACACTCTCATTTCTTATGGAACCTCTTATCGATTTCTTACGCTTTCGCATACTCCGTACCATCAATATGACCGTCATCGTTCATCTTCCGTAGATCCCTAACAAATGCATCAGCATCTGAGTTATCTGGATATTCTTTCCTTAGTCGTTTGATAAGCCTTTTGATAAAGGCTTTACGGGTATCTCCAGGGTTAAGGAGCTCTATATCCTCTCCGACGGCCACCCCTCCAGCATTAAAGGCCACCGTCCGAAAGTGAATGTCTGTTCCGGGTGGTATTGTCTCAAGGTCTATCTCCACAAAAATATCGAAAAAACTGTTGATAGACTGCAATGGTGTTGTGTTCCCATAATCTGCTGTCAGGCCATACTCAAAATACTATGACGTTTTTTGAACAGAGGAGAAAATAACAGAGGAAGTTGACCTAAATCAGTTGTCTGGACATTGGGGTTCACCTTAGGTTGATTTGCATCGGCCCCTCAATTAACAATCGTTACCCCTTCTTCAACTATAACAGGTCGCAGCGCTTTACCTCCCGATACTGTTTTTCGGTGTGAGAATCAATTTCCCAAAGTGATCGGAATGCAGCATTACTTCCTGGGCCTCTCTCGCCTTTTCCAGGGGATAGATTGAGTCAATCATGGGACGAAGCCGTTTCTCTCCAATCAATTGAGTGATCGCTAAAAGCTCGGACCGGGTTCCCATCTTAGACCCGATGATGGATTGTTCGTTCATGAAAAGGGAACGCAAATCGAATTGAGCGGCTCCTCCGGTTGTCGCCCCGCAAGTCACCAGCGTTCCCTTTTTGGAAAGGGCCCGCATACTTTGATCAAACGTGTTTTGCCCAACATGCTCCAACACAACATCCACGCCTTTGCCTTCGGTAATAGAAACAACCTCTTTGGCAAAGTCCTGTTTTTCGTGGTCGATCACTATATCGGCGCCAATCTCTTTTGCCAATGCTATTTTTCGGGGGGTGCGGGTTGTGGCAATCACGCGCGCGCCGATGTATTTACCGATTTGAATAGCAGCGGAGCCGACGCCACTCCCCGCAGCCAACACCAAGAGATTCTGCCCGGCCTGTAGTTTTGCCCGTGTAACCAGCATATGCCAGGCGGTCAGAAAGGTCAGTGGAAAGGCCGCTGCTTCTATAAAAGAGATGCCATCTGGAATGGGAATCAGGTTGGCGGCGGCGGTTTTGGTATATTCGGCGTACCCTCCGTCTGATTTTGCGCCGAAGATCTCGTACGAATCACAAAGGTTGTCTTGACCTGCCAAGCAATAAGGGCATTTAAAGCAGGAGACCCCCGGTGCAATAATAACGGGCATTTCTTCGGATATTCCTTCGCACCCAGGGGAGACCGCTGTGACGATGCCCGAAACGTCCGAACCGGATATATGGGGAAGGTGAAGCGGATAAGCCGGAATCCCCTGTCGAACCCAGATATCCAGGTGGTTGATGGCACAGGCCGCAACCTGCACCAACACCTCGCCGGGGCCAAGGACAGGGACTTCAGTCTCCTCGTAAGACAAGACCTCTGTGCCGCCCAATTGATGAAATCGCACCGCCTTCATGGGGTCTCTTATAAAACAGGTTGATTGCATTTGTCTATCTTCAGCCTTTATTGTCCATTTCACCCCGATGCGCGGTGGTTGGGCTTCTATGAAAAATTGTGCTATGCTACAGGCATGTGGAGTTAGAGGCACAACTGTTGAGCGCAAAACCGAGGGTCTATCTCGAAACCACAATCGCCAGTTACCTTACGGCGTGGCCGAGCCGCGACCTTATTATGGTGGCCAACCAAGAAATAACTCACGAATGGTGGACAAATCGCAAGGATGCGTTTGAAATCTTTGTTTCTCAAACGGTCATCAAGGAGTCCAGTGCGGGAGATCAGAACGCCGCGCAGCGTCGGTTGGAGTTCTTAAAGCCATTTCCGCGGCTGGATATCACAGACGAAGTGGAATCATTGGCAGAGAAATTGATTGCAGATGTTCCTCTGCCGCCCAAGGCACAAGCCGATGCCCTCCACATTGCAATCGCTACGGCCAACAAAATGGACTACCTGCTCACCTGGAATTGCACGCATATTGCCAATGCCACTTTGCGATCCCAAATTGAAAGGGTTTGCCGGTCCCAAGGATACGAACCGCCTGTTGTTTGTACGCAACAAGAAATGCTAGAACAAGGAGAGTAAGCTGTCTGACACAATCATACAAGAAATCCGAAAGACGCGTGACGAATATGCTCGTCAATTCAACTATGACTTGCACAAAATGTGTCTGGCCCTACGCCATGAACAAGAGATGAGCGGTGCCACTGTCGTCACATTTTCAACCCGGTCAATTCGACCCAGCATCGCCCAACAAGGCACCTCGCCGGGGCCAAGGACAGGGATTTCAGCCTCCCCGTAAGACATAACCTCTGGGCCACCTAACTGATGAAATCGTACTGCCTTCATGGGGTTTCTTATAAATCAAATTCTTTGCATTTGTCCATCTTCAACCTTTATGATCCAAGAACCAATTGCAATAAACTATTCTATTATTTTTATCGGATATTACTCATTGAATTGTCTCTCCTCTATCGCTTATATCGGCATTGGATCGAACGTAGGGGATCGGCTTGACCAATGCCGGCAGGCGATTTCCTATCTCTCTTGTGCGGAAATAACCATTACAAAAGTCTCCTCCCTCTACGCCACCGAGCCGGTGGATTACACCGATCAGGACGAGTTTTATAATGCCGTCGTAGCAGTAACAACGACCTATGATCCCTTGGCTTTACTGGCCCATTGTATGCGGATTGAACAAAGGTTAGGAAAGAAGATTGAAATCTCAAAAGGGCCGCGTACAATTGATCTGGATATTTTGTTTTATCAAGATCGGATCATTTCCGAACCGCGCTTAACGGTGCCGCATCCATCGGCATTAAAGCGGACGTTTGTGCTGATCCCGATGGCCGAGATAGCGCCTGATTTTATTCCGCCGCCAGAAGATCAAACCATCAAAGCCCTTTGCGAGGCGATGCCATCGGACTCCGGAGTTCGAAAAGTGTTGGGGCAGGAGTGGGTTACTTTTTCATGATTTTCATGAAAGGTGCAATGCAAAACGAATCGCGACACCGATCTGAAGCAATTTTTCTTGCGACAAGGCAGTAATCAGTGATCCCATTTTCTTTTTTGAGACTGTTTGTATATGGTCACAATTGATAGCGCAATTACCATACATACCCTCTTCTGCAGATAAGAGGACTTCGCTGGGGATGTTCCTTATAGTCGAGGTGATGGGTGCAACCGTCACTTCACCCAAATAATCTAAAATAAAGTCTCTTGTGAGGATCACCACGGGGCGTTTCTTGTCCGGACTTTTAAAGGTGTACCATCGCACTTCTCCCCGTTTCATTCACCCCACTCCTGCTCAGACTCCCAAACGCTAAACTCCGTTGCACCGACGGGATGCTGTTCATACCCCTTTCTATGTTTTATCTCAAGCTGGCTTGCATTCACACGTTGTATCGCATCTTTTAATGCCTTTCGGGTAAAAGCAGACCGACTTGTTTTCAGTCTTTTAACAACCTGATCAACCGATACAACTAAATCGTCATCTAAGGTCATTTGAATGGTTCGCATATACACTCCTTTCGTCATTTTATGACTATATTTATAGCTATAATAATCCACATTCATTTTAGAGTCAATGGAAAGGATAGCAGAGATGGAATGTGCTTTACAGGTTATGCTTCGTTTCCCCTAGATAATCAAATAGGATATGATGAGCATAATAACGAAAACGAACAAGCACGATGAAAGTCATTTCTTCAATCAGAACGGTCCAGAATATCCTGATCTCTCTCCGCAACAAAAGAAAGACCATCGGCCTGGTCCCCACGATGGGGGCATTTCATGAGGGACATCTTGCTTTGATGCGGACGGCAAAACAGGAGTGCGATTTTGTCGTGGTCTCGCTTTTTGTGAATCCGCTTCAATTTGGCCCTAGCGAAGATTTTAACCGATATCCACGCGATCTTGCACGGGATCGCACGTTAGCAAAATCCACAGGAGTGGATTTGCTATGGACACCTGATGCCCACGATATTGTGCCGCCTGATCTTGCCACATCTGTGGATGTTGCAAGAGTGACCGACCGTTGGGAGGGTGCCGTTCGCCCCGGCCATTTTCGTGGCGTCGCCACCATCGTTGCTAAACTGTTTCAGATTATCAAGCCGGATATCGCCTATTTTGGACAGAAGGATTATCAGCAAACCGTGGTCATCCGACAACTTATTCGTGATCTTCACTTTGATCTTAAAATGCGCGTCATGCCGACGGTGCGGGAGACGGATGGATTGGCTATGTCCTCTCGTAATCAGTTTCTCTCCCCGGAGGGTCGCGCGGCTGCCACCGTTTTGTACCGTGCGTTGCAACATGCCCAACAATTAGTCAAAAAGGGAGAACGTCATTGTCATTATTTACAAAAAGAGGTAGAATCGCTCATCAAAAAAGAGCCTGTGGCGAAGATTGATTACGTGGCCTTTTGTCACCCGGAGACATTGGAGCCGGTAGACCAAATATTAGGAAAGACCGTTTTGCTTATGGCTGTCAAGATCGGCTCGGTTCGATTGATTGATAACGTTATAGTGGGGAGGTAAAAATAGGGTGGAAGATAATAGGATACGCAAACAAGTCGAAACGCCGACTGCGGTCGAAAACTCCAAGAAAATATCCCCGCTAAAAAGGGCCTTCTAATTAAAAAAAATGATTAAGGCCCTTCGGGGAGAAAGAGTCAATTCCAATAATGAAAACGTTCGAAGAGTTGTTGAAAGAAAGCAAATAAAATCATGAAGGAGGTGCTCATGGCGTTGATAATTACATCCACCGCATTTTCAGAGAATGGGACGATCCCATCAAAATATACTTGTGAGGGGAGCGACACCTCGGTGCCGCTGGCCTTTTCAGGTATCCCACCCGGGACAAAATCGTTGGCCCTGATTGTGGACGATCCGGACGCGCCCGATCCCGCGGCGCCCAAGATGACCTGGGTACATTGGATTCTCTATAACATTGCGCCAACGGTGACAAATCTTCCAGAGGGTGCTGGAAACCGGGCGAGTCCGGAGGGGGCCAGGGACGGAATTAACGATTGGAAAAGAACAGGGTATGGCGGCCCTTGTCCGCCGATTGGCAGGCACCGGTATTTCCATAAACTCTACGCCCTTGACATTGTCTTGCCCGATTTAAAACAACCTAAAAAAGAACAGCTTGAGCAGGCAATGAAGGGTCATATCCTGGGTACGGCCCAAATCATCGGCACTTATCAGAAAGGGAAATGATTTCTCACTGCTTTCAAATATTTTTCCCCTCTCCCCTTCCCTCCCCCGCTCGCGGGGGAGGGTGTTCCGAAGGAACGGGTGAGGGTAGGGTGAGGGGGACATAATGCGCGCGATTGACATGCACGTTCACCCCGGCACACGGGAATATCTGGTCGACTCTGGAGGTAAATATCTCTCCGACGCCCTGCATTATTTCCATCGGCACGATGCCGTCGTGAGTGTAGATGAGATGGTCGAATACTATCGGCGGCTGGATATCATGGCTGTGCTCCTGGCCTGGGACGCGGAAACGGCCACCGGTCTTCCTGCCGTTACCAACGATTATGTCGCTGACTTAGCACAAAAGTATCCGGATTGCTTTATCGGGTTTGCCTCGGTCGACCCTTGGAAGGGCGCAATGGCAGTCCGCGAATGCGAACGCGCCATTAGGACGTTACACTTAAATGGTCTAAAACTCCATCCGATTGCCCAGGCCTTTTACCCCAACGACCGCCGCTTTTATCCCTTGTGGGAAACCTGTCAGAGCTTAGGTATCCCGCTGCTGCTTCATACGGGCACCACCGGTGTTGGTGCCGGTGTGCCCGGAGGTAACGGGTTGAAACTCAAATATGCACAGCCCATTCCCTATATTGATGATATTGCCGCAGACTTCCCCAACCTAACCATTATTGGGGCGCATCCTTCCTGGCCCTGGCAGGAAGAGATGCTGGCCATTGCCGTGCACAAAACCAACGTCTATATTGATCTATCTGGTTGGTCGCCGAAATACTTTTCCCCTTCCCTGATAAAATACGCCAACACGGTCTTACAGGATCGGGTTTTATTCGGATCGGATTATCCCTTTTTAACGCCGGAGCGGTGGCTTGCGGACGCCGAAACCGTCGGGTTTAAACCTGCGGTAATGGAAAAAATCCTGCTACATAATGCCCAACGGTTATTGGGCATCTAGGGTGAAGAGCGTTCTTTATTTTGTACTTGCGGCCTTTCTGGAAATTGCAGGATGTTTTTCGTTTTGGGCCTGGCTTCGTCAGGGACGGCCAATGTGGGTTCTTCTCCCCGGTATTATTAGCTTGGTTCTTTTTTCGTTCTGTTTAACGCAAATAGATTCAGACTATGCCGGACGTGCCTACGCCGCCTATGGCGGAATTTATATTGTTTCATCCCTCGTCTGGCTTCGCGTTATCGAGGGATCGCCCCCAGATCGGTGGGATATTATTGGTGCCTCTATTTCTATCGTTGGTGCTCTGATTATTTTGCTTGGCCCCAGATAATCCAACGGTCGCTGTGGACCTATGAATTACGAATTAAGAATTACGAATTAAGAATAAAACTTTTAAAACCTTAATTCTTGATTCTTCATTCTTGATTCAGAATAAATGATCTATACAAACAACGTAGATGCCATCAATACAAGACCTAAGATGACCCAATTCCAACTCATCCTGGGCGACATTACAAAGCAGGTCGTGGATGCCATCGTCAACGCGGCCAACAACAGCCTGTTGGGCGGCGGCGGCGTGGATGGGGCAATACATCGTGCCGCCGGTCCGGGACTTTTAAAAGAATGTCGACAACTGGGCGGCTGTGAAACCGGCAGTGCCAAGCTAACCGCAGGGTACCAATTGCCCGCCCGCTACGTGATCCACGCCGTAGGCCCGATATGGCGAGGGGGAAACCAAGGGGAGGCCAAGCAACTGGCATCGGCCTATCAAGCGGTATTTCGCCTGGCCCATGAAAAGCAGATGCAATCCATTGCCCTTCCCGCCATTAGCTGTGGGGTCTATGGCTATCCCATCAACCAGGCGGCAGAGATTGCCGTCAAAACGGCCCGTGCCTGCGTCCTTTCTTCTACCCAAACCTGTCTTCAAGCCGTTCTATTTGTTTGTTTTAATGACGAGGTTTACGCGGCTTATAACACTGCATTAAACAGGGGAAAAAAGTAGGAGGTAGATTACGGGATACCTTTCTCCAATCACGGTTATCATCCTTGTTGTTCTTAAATAAAAGTGCTATCCTCATAGGTAAGGGGCGTTGTTACGCCCAACGTGGGCAGTCCATTCACCAGGGGCCGTTGCCCCCAGAAGGGAGGTGCAAGATGATTCCAAAGGTAAAAAGCATCATGACGGAAAAGGTCTGTCAGATGGGGCCTGCAGTAACGGTTCAAATAGCGGCTAAAATCATGGCTGACATGAGAATCGGAAGTCTCTTGGTCGAGAGGGAGAATGCCATTATCGGGATTGTCACGGAGACCGATTTCACGAGAAAGGTCCTGGCGCATGGCCTTGATCCCTCCAAAACAAAAATAGAACAGGTCATGAGTACCCCGGTCTTTACCATTGACGCGGAAGCGTCTTTGGTAGAGGCCAATCAGATGATGGAAAAAAAGAACGTCCGCCACTTGGTTGTCACAGAAGAGGGAAAGACGGTAGGAGTTCTCTCTGTGCGAGATTTGCTTCACCCCATACCAGTCGGTGGGTAGGGGGTGACGACCTCCTGCGAGCGAAGTCGGCCCGTTGAGCCGCCTAAAACAGATTAGAGGCAATATAAGCCCCGCCGACGGGCGGAAGCGAGTGGCACCGGCCACACCGGATAAGCCCTCCCGTTGGGCGAGACACCGCCTGCGGTCGGTCTGAGTACGCGGATATCGTTGTACCAAAGTTATCTACGCAAGAAATGTAGATGTCACCAACAGACAGTCTAACAGAGGAGGTAAAGATGAAAACGCAAGCAAACAATCAATCTGTGTTTTTAGTCTCTTTCGCGCTTCTTTTTTTATGGGGAAGCGTAGGGTTTGCCGCGGATCCTTTATTAACGGATCTGTATAAGGAAAGAGCGGCGACCCTCCAAAAGATCAGCCAGCTTAGGGAAAAGATCCAGCAAGGCTCTGAGCAACTGCTACCCCGACATCGGGAATACCTTCTTTTTCAGGGAAGTATTGACTTTGCCGAGAGCGACAAGGCCCTTTCTGATCTTAATCAACATCTTAAAAAGACAGAAGGACAGATTCTGGATATTGTAAGACGAAACAATCTCCCTGATCCGGCCTGGGCCTCTCAGGCCAGGCCGGAGGTGATTTATACCGGCGCTCCGCTGCTCTCTTTTTATCGCCCGTTGGCGGCAGAGTATGCGAGGGGGGAGGCCCTCCCTGTAGTTGGGCCTCTCTTTCTGCTGATCTTGTTAGGGGGTATCGCGGCGGCCTTCCTGTATAAGAACACTCGGAAGGCATTCTCTGTGGAGAGAGGGATGCTTTACCCCTGCCTGCTGACCCAAAGGGAGAATCACAGCTTTGAACCGCTTTTTATTCCCTTATCATCGGGAATACGGAGATAAGGTAGTATGGCCAGCAGGTATTATAATGCCTGCTGGCCGTGCACTCTATTGGAAAGGTTGTCCATCCGTCTAAAACTGCGATTTAAAATCAAGGAAGGCCTGTTTCAACTCCGTTAACTCCTGCTGGAGAAACACAACATCAGATTGCAGTTTGATAAACGCCTCATTTTCGACGACAAAATCGGAAACAACCGATCGGGCCAGGGCCGTCTCCTGTGGAATATCCGGCGTGCCACAGAGCAGATGGGCATAACGCTGCTCCTTCTTCCCGGATTGACGGGGAAGCAATGTGACATATCCCCATTCCTGCAATGTCTGAAGCGTGTGAACCACCGCATCAACGCTTTCAAAAGAATAAAGCCGCTCCGTGCGCGTGCGAAGCTCACCACCGGTTTGAGGACCTCTTAGCATCAGCACACACATGACGGCCGATTCCGGCGGCATCAAACGGGTGACCTTCAAAAAGTTTTCCTCAAATTTTGGCACGCGGCTGAGATTATCTTGTGAGGCCAAGCCTTTTTTCTTTAGCGTTTCTAATGCATCGGCAACCGTGGCGTCATCGAAAAAAACAATCGGATCACGGCTGGTGGTCTGATTACACGCAATCCGCAATGCATTTAAGGAAAGCGGGTAATAGTCTGGTGTGGTGGTTTTCTTCTCGATGAGGCACCCCAACACACGCGCCTCTTTGTCAGTTAGAACAATATCCATATCAATAAATCCTCATGACTACGATACAACCTGAAAAGCCCTTCCAACGGCTTATGTTAGCACACTTACATCAAAAACCACTATTTCCAGGGGTTCACCACCTCAACCCCAGATAAGTGAAAGTCTTTTTCGTTGCGTGTGACAATTTTGAGGTTATGCGCCAGCGCTGTCGCGGCAAGCAGTCCATCAATGGCTGGAATAGAGAGGGACGCAGTCGCAACAAGGTAGCCCCAACGATCCGCCACATGGACATCAATGGGGAGTATCCGCTTTCCAAACCATTGCGGTAGATCATGCGTAAGCCAGATGAGCAATTGGCTTTTTCGAGGGACATCTCCCAACGCTTCAATACCCCTGCGGATTTCCCCAAGCGTGAGCACACTCAGGTGAAGATCCTCTGAAGCAACCGCATGCAACCATTGAATCACCTTCGGTTCGGGGCGTTTACGAGAGGTCTCATAAATGACGTTGGTATCCAGGAGGTAGCTCATAGTGTCACAGAGCGATTTTTGGAAGAATCCCGCCAAACCGTAAGATCAATCCCTTTAAGAGGAGACTGTTCGATGAACTGGAGAAAAGAGGGTTGCTTACCCAGGAGCTTCTGATAGTCCTTCATGGAAAGCACAATGGCCTCATCGTGCCCACGCACGGTAATGGCTTGCGGACCTTCTGTTGACGCCTGCCGAATCACCTCGGAAAACTGTGCCTTGGCCTTCTGCAATTGCCATGTGTGCATGGTCGCCCTCACTCAAACTAGTTGAACTAGTCATATCGTACCTCAATGCAAATATCCCGTCAATAGGTTCCGATACGGGATGGGTGGGTTATATGATAATCCCTATAGCCGTTTCAGTAGTGCATCGTATTCGGCGTGTGGGCCGACCCAGAACCAGTACACATGATCGCCTTCGCACAATCCCAACGCACGATAGCCAAGACCGATTCGCACCGCATAAATGGGTTGCCGCTGACTGACTCGCTTAAACTGTAGACTACTGTGGTACGGATTCACACGCCAGATGGCATAGGCACGGGCCGCTTGCTCCTGAATGTCTACAGGAAGACGATACAGCAGGTCCCGAAAGGCCTTTGTAACACTGGATGTCACGGGCGCACGCGCGGTGGAAATACGTCGTCCACCGGCAACATATCCTCTGTCGCAATCGCCTGGCGTACAGATGCAGCGATGCGATCCCACTGGGCGTCGGTTGTCGCTTCAAAACGCTCTGCCCAGGCACGTTCATCCGCCACCTCAGCAAGCAACCGGGTTGCAATCGCATCCTGCGCATCCCCTGGCAGCTTTCCAATGGCCACAAGCGCCTGTTCCAGTAATGCAGTCATACTCTCTCCCTTTTGATATTACAATTAAATTATTTCAAGATTTATACCCACACGTCAAGCGCTTCTGCCGCTACCGGATGGGCGGGTTATACATCGCCACAAGTGATTTCATAATGCACTTACTCTATCTGTAGGCTTCTTTCCTATGTCTAACGCGAAAGATGACGACTTCCCGCTTGTGATCATCAACGGTATAGAGGATACGATAATCTCCCTGTCGGATACGAACGGCTTTTGTTCTTGCCGAGAGTTGCTTGCAGCCTTGAGGATACGGGTTAGCCGAGAGATTCAGAATGGCTTTATCAATGCGGTCTCCATCCTTTTTTGAAATTCCTGCAAGAGATTTCTCTGCCGATTTTTTAATGAGGACCGTATACACCTATTTTTTGGAGAAGAGACGCTTACGTGCCGTTTTATATGGAATGGCCTCCTCAGACAGATGTTCCTTGACGTATTTTAAATCATTCAGGTCTTCCAGTTGTTCCATGAGTGTTTGATACGCTTTCATATCAAGAATCACTCCCTTTTTCTTGCCGTTTTGGTCGATGATATAGGTTGGTTTCTTTAAGGCGGTCATGGCGGGTCTCCTGGGGATGAATGCCCTGAATGCACGAAAAATATCACATTTATCTCAGATGTGTCAAAAAGGGGAGCTACCCTAGCGAGCCACCCTACCCTCCCACCTAGAATTTCACATCAGCCGGTATGTTGGGGATCGTGCCCCCATTCCCCAACTGACCATCACAATTGTCTCCCCAACATTTGACACCGCCAGTGGTAGTCAGGGCCCCGGTCTGTGCATAATCATGACCCGTAAGACGTATGGAACGGCGGTGTTTATCCGATGGTTTCATAGATGTGTGTATTGTTAATGTAGGGGCGACCCGGTGGGTCGCCCTGTTTTTAATTGTCGCCCAGTTTTGTATTGGCCATCCCGCGTTACCCCATTTGGGCAGGCACGGGGGCCTGCCCCTACGATATGGTGCCTATTCAAACCGGTTGGCCCAGATGTTGTACCGTGTCCCATCAGACTGTTGCCATAGGGCAATGGCGTTGCCAGAGGCATCAACGGCAACCTGGGCATCATCAGTTCCCGCGTTCTCCGTTTCAATAAGTGTGGCGGCACCCCAGCTACTACTACCGGCTGTAAACCGGTTAGCCCAGATTGAGCGATTGTTCAGTGTTCCATCAGACTGCACCCACACGGCAATGGCGTTACCCAAGGCATCAACGGCAACCTGGGGGAAGGCAAAGACAGTTCCTGCGTTGTTCGTTTCAATAAGCGTGGCGACGCCCCAGCTATTACTACTGGCTGTAAACCGGTTGGCCCAGAGGTTGCTCCGTGTCCCGTCATACTGGAGCCACACGGCAATGGCGTTGCCCGAGCCATCAAAAGCAACCTGGTAGGCACCGGCATCTCCCGCGTTGTCCGTTTCAAATAACGTGGCAACGCCCCAGCTACTACTAGCGGCCGTAAACCGGTTCGCCCAGATGTTGTACCGTGTCCCATCATGCTGGTGCCATAGGGCAATGGCGTTGCCCGATGCATCAACGGCAACTTTGGGGGAATAGGCATAAAGTGTGTTGTCCGTTTCAATAGGCGTGGCAACGCCCCAGCTACTATTACCGACTGTAAACCGGTTCGCCCAGATGTTGTACCGTGTTCCATCAGACTGCACCCACACGACAATGGCGTTGCCCGATGCATCAACGGCAATTTTAGGGTAATTGGCATGTTCCGCGTTGTCCGTTTCAATAAGCGTAGCAACGTCCCAGCTATTACTAGCGGCTGTAAACCGGTTGGCCCAGATTGAGAGCTTGCTCAGTGTTCCATCATACTGGCTCCATACGGCAATGGCGTTGCCCGATGCATCAACGGCAACTTTGGGGGAATAGGCACGTGATGTGTCGCTCATTTCAATAGGCGTGGCAACGCCCCAGCTACTACTGGCGGCGGTAAACCGGTTGGCCCAGATGCTGTACCGTTGGCGCCACACGGCAATGGCGTTGCCCGAGCCATCAAAGGAAACCTGGGGTAAAATGGCATCTCCCGCTCCCGCGTTGTCCGTTGCAAAGAGCGTAGCCGTTCCCCATCTCTTTGTGGATGCGTTTACGGGTTGAAATGTAGCGGTGACCGATTTGTCTGCATTCATTGTCACCGTGCAGAGGCCTGTGCCGGGGCAGCCTGCATCCGACCAACTGACAAAGACCGACCCCGTTGTTGATGTGGCCGTTAATGTGACTAATGTGCCGGGTGCAAACGAGGCAGAGCATGTTGCCCCACAATCGATCCCATGAGGAGCGGAGGTAACGTTGCCCAATCCGGCTTTAGTAACGGCCAGTGTAAACATCGGCGTAGGCATTGGAGTAAAGGGTTGGAATGTGGCTTTAATTTCTTTGGCCACACCCATAATAACAACACAGGGGCCGGTGCCAATACATCCATCCGACCAACCAACAAAGACCGACCCCAAATCCGGTGTTGCAATTAATGTAACAGCCGTACTGCTTGCATACGATGCAGAGCAGGTTGCCCCACAGTCGATTCCGGTGGAAGTGGATGTGACCGTACCCGATCCCGATCCAGTTTTAGTAACGGCCAGTGTAAACATCGGTGCAGACATCCGAGTAAACGTAGCGGTAACCGATTTATTGTTATCCATGATTACTATGCAGGTGCCTGTGCCGGGGCAATTTGTATCCGACCAGCCGGAAAAGACTGAGCCTAACATGGGCGTTGCCGTTAATGTAACGGGCGTGCTGGTTGCAAACGTTTCGAAGCAACGACTTGGGCAAATGATTCCCCCGCCTTCTACCGTGCCGCCGCCCGGCCCTGCTACTACTACGCTGAGAATAACAATGGGGTCATCCTGTGGTGGCGGTGGCCGGTCAGAGAATAATTGATCTTTTACCTGGCTTAAGTCCATGTTTTCTGCCTTGGCCGAGGTTAGGGTATAATCTAAGTTCGTGGTCGTACCAGCGACGGGGCAAGAAAAAATGGCTATAGCATTATTGGACGTGTTATTTTTTTTGCAATCCGCAATTGGCAGTACATTAAGTAACAGATCATCCGGCAAGTTTACGCCACCGACAGTAATGGTTGCAGAGCCTGCGGATGCGGGCCAGTCTGTGGCAATGTTATTAACAACGGGAGCGGGGAAACAATTCCTGGACATCTTGCTGGTATACCATGTACGGTTGCCAATCCCATGCCAACCGGGAATAGGTATCTCTTTTTCGTCAGGCCAGGAACCCGTATAGGGATAGGAATAGGCACGCGAATCATCTATTAACACAAACCGCGTTTCGATTTTAATTTCAACTTTAGGGCGTCTCTAAAAACTCCGATTATTTTTAAGATTTCTAAAAATTCTTGTAATGGGAAGAGAGGAGGTGTGGCATAATAGGCGCGACTGCCCCCCCAA
>SBBA01000102.1 GCA_005239925.1 Candidatus Troglogloeales bacterium
CCTGATCGGCATTGGGCGTGAGAACACAGTTATCGCAGGCATCCCCAACCCCATCTCCATCCGCATCCGCCTGATCGGCATTGGGTATGAAGACACAGTTGTCACAGACATCCCCAACACCGTCCCCATCCGCATCCGCCTGATCGGCATTGGGCGTCGCCACGCAGTTGTCGACGCAGTCGGCAATCCCATCCCCATCGGTATCCGGGAATCCTTCATCCACTAAGCCATTACCGTCATTGTCCAGACCATCACAAATCTCTGTAGACGCACCAATGACAACTGAAATGGGATCAAGTAGCACCCCTCCTAACGCATTGGTTACCGTTGAGGTAACCGTATAAGTCCCCGGAAGCGCATACGTGTGCGTCAGTTCTGGAAGCGGCGCAATTAGGGCAGGACCATAGGGGACAAGAATCGGACCTGTCCCGGCCCCGTCACCAAAGTCCAACTCGAATGTATAGGGGTCACCCGCTGCAAACAGGGGATCAACAAACTCGCCTGAGAACCGAATGGAAGAGCCGACATCACCAAAAAGGGTCCCCAGAATCGTACCCGTTCCTAATGCAAGCTGGATATCAAAATCAACTCCAACCCCCGTTGGAATAACGGGTGAACCAAACCCAAAAAGCAACCCGCCGTTCCCTATTTTATTCTCAATCCCGATTGTTGCTGAGCTGCCATCTGCAAAAGAACCGGTCATATCTGCATATTGAAACAATATCCGGCCGTCTGAAAAAAGGATCACCTCAAAATGGTAGAGGTCTCCTATAAAAAAATAATGGTCTACCTCATGCCATT
Organism: Candidatus Troglogloeales bacterium; assembly: GCA_005239925.1. Taxonomy (GTDB): domain Bacteria; phylum Nitrospirota; class Nitrospiria; order SBBL01; family SBBA01; genus SBBA01. The sequence goes on from SBBA01000102.1 coordinate 802, forward strand.
CGACAACCCTACAATCCACCGCAGCATCCAATGGACATGGGGAGAATAACTCTGTGAAAACAGTCCCCCCCGCTGCACCTGAGACCAGATCGTCCCAGAAGGGGGCTATGTAATTATTTGGTTCTGCCGTAAGCGGAATCGTAAAGTTAAAGAAGCCATCAAATGCGCTATCAAAAAGAATCTGTCCATTGGAGTTTATAAAAAGGTCAGTAAACGTCTCTCCATGGAATGGAAATGCAAAACCAATCGGAATAGCAGGCGAGGACACATCATCCCAAGGCGGCGTAAAAACCGGTGTGCCCGTTGCAGCAATGTCCAAATAGGGGAAACCAGCCCCACCCGTTCCACTATCAAGCATTCCATATTTGCGTACCCCTGCAGGCCCTGGCGAAGGGCCATTAAATAAAATGTCAATGCCTCCTACTGGAGCGCCCGCAGACGCAAGCACGGGGACAAAATCGGAAGGGGCATCGGGGGGGTCAATGACTGCTTCACTCGCCCCATTGTAAAACTCCTCCGGGCCAGGCAAGGTGATAGAAGAACCAAACGGCGCAAACGCCCCTGGACCCAACTCATCTACCTCAACGCGATAAGCGGCCCCACCCACCAAACCATTGACCGTATAGGCGCCATCACAGCCTGGAGCCGGACCAAAGTCGCCGGAAATAGACGAAACCGCGCCAAACAATGGGTCCGCAAGATCTCGTGCAATCACGTTTACCCCAGAGACTGGAGTGACTCCATCGGGGGAAAAGATCGTGCCTGAAATCGTCCCCGTCGTTGGGAAAAAGGCAGGATCCGGGTACAACGACGAGACCATGGCGATGTCGTCTGCCTCCAGATCAACATCTCCACCGAGGGCAAAGGGGTACATTGTCTCAACAGAAGCGAGCGTGGGAACGCCAAAGCCGGCTACAGGCTCCTCGCCCGATATCAAAGCAAAACCATTTACTTGCGAGTGATGTAGATTGATGAAATGACCAAACTCATGGACAAATACTGAGTCAAACTCTGCCGGGGTTAAGTCAGGAAATACGCCATCCAAGTATTCACCATTGAACGCGGCAACAGCCTCGGTAATAATGGGAGGGGGACCCAATACCCCAAAATCGGGCCCGGCAAATCCCAGGACACCGCTCCCGGATCCGAATATATCAATAAAAATTGACCCATCGGCGTCATAGACAATCGGGCTCAGCCCATCCGGTGCGCCAAATAAAAACGGCCCATAATTTGTTGCATCGACATCTACCGGAAGGGGCGGTCCCGGAACAAACGCGATGCTGGCCGTAGGAACGGCCTCCCATAAGCCAAATGCGGCGTCCGTTGCGGCAACCGCTCCGGCATTGTCATAACCCGGGCCACCCGCCGATGCGGGCACCCCCAAATCACCCAGATCGGGGTTCCAAACAACCGGCGCTGATGTATCCCAGACAAATGGGACACAGGCCCCATTGGTATAAATAGGACTTCCACCAAAGCTTGGGGTTGATCCCATTAAAATAAAAAGACCGACTAACCCAGCAAAAAACCGATTCCGCATTCCAATCTTCATGGACACGCCCTCCAAAGTATATTGCCTTATTTTTATTGCTTAAGCCCCCCCTGTTGATGCTTAACGATCTCCTTCACCACAGAGACAAACTCTGTATACGAAGCGGGCCCTCCTTTTCTTAACTTCATACTTTTGCTGCTCATCCCTTCCAACAGACCCGCATTGCCCAGCCCGTTGACAAGGCTCACTGGCTTGCCTTCAACATCTTTCGTGACCCGGAACACCCCCTGGGTCAGCCCAACGGGAGAAGACAGCCCCAACGCACTCTCAGCGGTTAAAAATAGAACGACATCTTCATCGGCCTTATAAGAGGGAAACTCGGACTTGGCAGAAGCGCCCTTACCCTTGCCCACAATAAAGAGTTTATTCTCCATCCGGACATGCCGTACCACAATCGTCTTTGCATGCTTCCCCTTCAGGGTGTCTGAAACCGATATCGTATACTGAGTTATTGGAATACTTCCTCCCCCGGGGGCCGGAATAGAATGATCTACCGACGAAAGGACATGCCCCACCACAATTCGACCCGCCTGAGCGGTCATCTGGGACAAGCTTAGATGTTGGCTTTGAAGCGAAAAACCCTCTCGATGAGAGAACACCAGAATGGCAACAATGCCCAACATCGCCGCCTCTTTCCAAAACGCTCTCTTCGCCCCACTTGCTGAAAAAATCTTAGCTTTCATAGCCTCCTCCTCTACCTAATAAAAAATCATTCCCAAAACACAAACGGGCAACTGCCCTGTTCTGTCCTGTTCTTCGGGCCCCAATAAGGTGGGGGTTATAGCAAATACATTAGCTTTTGTCAACAATCAAAAATGAAATAATTTTAGAAAGGATTGTCGATGGCGCTGGGCACCGACCACAGGCCATGAGGCTTCCCCCTTCGTTTGACTTGACCGGTTCCGCTTTGTTACCCTCGCCTCTCTATTATGGATACCATCACTTCCCTTAAAAATCAGGCCAAAATACTCCGAAAAGAGATCGTTACGATGATCGCCACGGCCGCCTCCGGTCATCCCGGAGGGTCGCTCTCCGCGATCGATATCATCACCGCGCTCTATTTTAAGATCCTGCGCCATCGCCCGTCCGAGCCGGAATGGGAAGATCGCGACCGGTTTATCTTGAGCAAAGGTCACGCAGCGCCCGCGCTTTACGCGGCGTTGGACCATACCGGCTATTTCCCAATATCCGAGCTAGCCCACCTGCGTAAAATGGGATCGCCCCTTCAAGGCCATCCGGAAAAAGGAAAGCTTGTTGGCGTGGAGGCCTCCACCGGATCGTTGGGTCAGGGGGTCTCGATTGGGGCGGGGATCGCGTTGGCCGCGCGGCTCGACCAAAAGGGGTATCGGGTCTATGTCTTAATGGGGGATGGCGAGACCAACGAAGGGCAGGTCTGGGAAGCCGCATTGTTTTGTGCCCATTATAAAATTGATAACCTGACCGTTATTGTAGACCATAACCGGCAACAACTCGATGGATGGACAGACGAGATCATGCGCACGGAGCCGATGGCCTCGAAATGGCGCGCC
>SBBA01000179.1 GCA_005239925.1 Candidatus Troglogloeales bacterium
CAATCGTGGCCGTCGTTACGGGGGCATGGCGAATGATCGGAGCCACTGACTCCGCCGCAACCGTCTGAGCAAAGGATCTCATCGTTGGAAGTCCAATCAACATCAGCACAAGAATATAAGTCATAAAAAAACGAAAAGGCCTAGACATAAGGCCGGATCATACGCCTGCTTACCCTTATTTTCCACTCCGAACACGCCCTAGAACAATTTCATTTCCGACCTCATGGCCTGTTTTTACCGGATTCTGATTTTGGCCGGTGGCATCCGGTACCTTCTTAGAGACATAACGAAAGGCCTCTCCGGTGGAAATCCATCCGTCCCCATTGACGTCGCCATGCGCAAAGGCCTCCAGGAGATAATAGGTAAAAACACCGTGACGCAAATCGTCCCGTTCCATACTCACCTCATTGGCCTGACTGGCCGTCAGGATCACCTGCCCCTTGCCACGGGTCAACCGCTCCCAAAACGTCTCCGAAATAGGGGCGCGATAAACCCCTGTTGGTATGGTACGACCCTTCGCGACGGAGTCGTAGGGCGCAGTGGCGCCCGAAAAGCAGGTGTCCTGGATCAGGACAACCCTTTCCGCCATAAACCGTGGAAGTAAAAATGAGAACTCATACATCGGATAGCCCGTTGCATATAAACGTTTAAGATCGGCATCGTGAGGCAGCAGATACTTGTCCAGGCCATCTCCGTCCAAGCTGTTTCGATTGGATAATGGCGCGCCATGCCCCGCATAAAAGATAATCACGGTATCCTGTTTCCCTGCCTGTGCCAGTATCTTTCCCCCCAGAACGTCCTTAATATGATCGAGCGTGGCTTCGTCATTTAACAGCAACCAGACCTGGTCCTTTGGAATACGATTGTCCTCCGTGAGATACTTGTAAAATGCCTTTGCGTCGTTATCGGCGTAACGGAGCCCCTCTATATTTTTATACTTGCTGATTCCGATGATGGCGGCATAGACCTTTCCCGTCTCCATATGGACCTCTAATGTTTCCGTCTGGGCTAAATCGTCCAAGTCGGTGGCACGAATGGCAATTCTATTCGCGCCGGCCTTTAAGGAAAGGGCTTCATCCAGGCGTATTTCTCTGATATTCCCTTCCATGTGATGCTGTTTCCACGCGACCCCGTTCACCCAAATGGTAATGTCTTTGATGCCGGTATCGTCGGCAATTTTTCCGGTCAGTTTAACCGACGGCATAGCAACCTCTTGTTGATCCGTTGGCGTGAGAATGGCAATTACGGGGGGGATACCCCTTACTTGTTCCAGCGAAAAGAGATTGATGCCCTCTCTCCCCATAGCGGCCACAATATTTCCATTTGTAATCATCCCTGTGAACGTTGATGAAGCGTTTAACCGGTGAGACGCCATTACTTTTTGCGTTTCTACATTCCATCGGAAAACCGTGTTATCTCCTCCTAAAGAGATCAGGCCTTTCCCATCCTGGGTAAACGCTAAAGAAAAAATCTTTTCCTGATGGCTCCCCATAACGGTTCTCTCATGATCCAAGAGGCTATAGAGGATCACTTGTCCCTCTGCCGTTCCCACGGCAAGCTGTTTGCCGTGGGGGCTTAAGGCAATGACAAGTGGAGTAGGTAAAAAATCAGACCCATCTATAGGAACGGGAATGCGCTCCGATTCTTTTTTTATATCCCATAGATGGATCGCGTGAAGACGGAGAGAGGCCAGTTGGTTCCCATCCGGGCTAAACGCCAGCGCCCTGATCTGATCGGCATATTTGGCGCGGGGGATCATCCGTTGGATCAACTTTTTATTGCTCACATTCCAGAGATGGATCGCACTTTCTGTTCCACGTGATCCTGCCGCCAGGAGAAGGCTATCAGGACTAAATGCCAGGGACGTAATATAGTCGGTAGGATCGGAGAGCGTTGCGATTTCCTGCCCACCGTCAATATCCCACAGGGTGACCGTTTTGAAGCCCCCTGCAGCAAGCGTCTTCCCATCCGCGCTAAATGCCAGCGAGAGAATATCCCCGACGCCCCCCTCAAAGACGTGTCGTTCCTTTTTTAGAAGCATATCCCAGAGCAGAACCTTTCGGGCGCCGCCGACGGCCAGGTAGCGGTTATCCGGGCTTAATGCCATGGAGAAGAGATCGTCCTTCTTTGGAAGGGTATCTACCGGCGTGAGAGGCAACACCACAGCCGTATGACGGCATCCCAATAAGATCGTCATTCCAAGGACGGCAATAAACAGGGGGTAATTTTTATATTTGTTCATTGTTAGAGGGCTTCATATCATCAAAGGGACATTCTTCTACGTCATTCCCGAATGATTCTATCGGGAATCCAGCATCTAAAAACCACTGGATCCCGGCTTAAACATTGCCGGACGGCGTCGTGTTGTTAAAAAATATTGTCGTATCAGTGCCTCATAATCCTTCTTGTACTCAACCGGCGTGTTGGTGTTCCATTCCTCATGAATAAGGGCACGAACGGCTAAATCCATCTCTGGATATTTTTCGACTTTTTGGAGATGGTTGTTATGGTACTCATTTATTTTTTCCTTCATTCCCTCTTTAATATCGCCGTTTGCCCCGGCCCCACATAAATGACTCACTGCCGCAGCCATATCCGAATCATTGATGTACCGGTTCTGATCGTTAACGATATAAGCCAGTGTTTTAAAGCATATCCCTTTTAACCGACCTGTAATGGCATTGTAGTTGTTTAGCCCTTTGTCTTTGGCGGTCTTTTTCATATCCAATTTGTTTTTCATCAGAGTTTCAAGAAATTCATTTTCAGTGTCGGAGAGAAATCCTACTGTTGGCGTATTCAGGACAGGGGGGGAGGATGTCTGCTTTGCCGGGGTAATAGTATTCCCTGAAGAACTCACGGGGATAAATGAGAAATCGGCATCCGTGAGTTCTTCCTCGTCTCCAGCCAGCGCAACTGCCCTCGCGATGGCATTTTCCAGTTCACGGATATTTCCGGGCCAGGCATAGGATTGCATCCTCTCCATTGCCTTAGGGGATATCCTTTTCACTTTTTTATTGTTCTCCTTAGAAAAGTTTTCAACAAAAAAATGACAGAGTGGTTCAATATCTTCTTTTCTGTCGCGTAGGGGGGGAAGTGTAATCGGAATAACATTCAGCCTGTAGTATAGATCCTCCCGAAATGTCCCTGACTGAACCATTTCAGAGAGATTGCGATAGGTGGCGGCGATCAGCCTAACGTCCACTGTTATTTTTTTCACACCCCCTAAACGTTCGAACTCCCCTTCCTGAATGACGCGCAAAAGCTTGACCTGCGATTGCAGTTCTATATCTCCAATTTCATCGAGAAACATGGTTCCGTTATTGGCCTGCTCAAATCGCCCTATTTTAGTTTTAATGGCATTTGGAAAGGCGCCGGGTTCATGTCCAAAAAGCTCATCTTCTAACAACCCTGGCGCTAAGGCGCCACAATTAAAACTAATAAAGGGCTTCCCCTGTCGTTGGCTCAAGTTTCTTATCGCCATGGCCAATTTTTCTTTTCCAGTGCCACTTTCTCCGTAAATCACAACAGTGGAATTCGCCTGGGCGATTCGCTTGACTGCATCAAAAATCTTTAACATGACCGGACTACGGGTAACAATTTTATGATCATCATTACACGCCCTCATGAGACCTTCTAAGTCTTTTTCAGATAAATCATCCCGTAGCTTAATGGGTAAACAGGCCGCCCATTGTTTTTCCAGTTGTTGCTTCTCACCTCGTAACTGCTTTTCTTTCTCGCGGGTTGGATTGGTATCCTGTTCAGATTTTTTTTCAAGTGCTTCGAGCGCATGAACCTTCTCTGCAAGGGACTTGGAAAGCCGCTCTTTTTCTACCAACAGAGACTTCACTTGATCCGCGGCGCGCCCATGTTGATACAAGAGTCCAATAGCAGAGGTCATTGCAATTGCCAGGAAAGGCGGTAGTGTCGATAGAACGATCCCCCAATGAAAGGCCCCAATTGCGAAAAAGAGAGAAGTCGCCGCCAGCAGAACCCCTGCGCCAACACCCATCCACGGCTGTGTCCTCAACAGGGCCAGAGCCTCGAGCAAAGATAATACGAAGGCCATGACCCACGTTGTAATAATACTGTTTTGGAGATACTGTCGTGTTAGGATGGTGTTAATCGCATTGGCGTGAATTCCACCGCCAGGGTGGGCCGGCTCCAGCGGTATCGGTTTCAGGTCATACCCGGTTGCCGTGTTAGAAACAATGGCAATCTTTCCACGAAGGAGATTGGCGAGGGACGCTTTTTCGCCGTTGTCCCAGGCGTCCAGAATATTGGCAAACGAGAAATGCGTGAAGGTCGTAACCCAACGTCCCGCGTAATTGATTGGCATCATTCCGGCGTCATCAATAGGGATTCTCATGTCCAGGTTGGATGGACCGAGAAGGGCAATTTCTTTTCCGGGTTCAATGGTGATCTGATTGGAGGGCACCTGAAAATATCCTGCCAAAATTCCAAGAGAAAAGCTGGGGAACAGGTGTCCACCTGCTCGGTTCCCACCTGCCAAAGGTTCCCCTGTATTCACGAGCAATGGCATGCGTCGGATAATCCCATCGCGATCTTGATTGGAAGAGATATGCCCCATGCCCGCTGCTGCCTTTGCCAACGCATCGAAAGGCCCAACCGCGCGCTTAGCATTTAATAAATCCCGCCCCTTCTCTAGATCAAACCCGATAGGCAGAATGATATTTCCCGCCTTGGCAATTGCCGTAATCAGGGCATTGTCATCCGGCCCTCCCGTCTTCGAATTAAAGAGAATGTCGTAACCCGTTACCGCCACGCCACTTTCAGAAAGAATATCAATCATCTGGGCATGATAGGTGCGATCCCAGGGCCAACGGCCGATCTTGCCAATACTCTGGTCATCAATGTCGATCATCACAATTCTGGGATCAACGGGGATACTTCCCCGCAGACGGAAACGATAATCCAGTGTCTTGTTTTCCCAATCTGAAAAAAGGCCATCAAACAAAGAAAGGGTTCCGGCAACAATGAGGGAAGAGAGGAACGCCATCCCAGCCGCCATGAAATAATGATTCTCTAAGTATCTACGCATGATTTATTGCTCAACGCTGATCCGAGTTGATTTTCGGAGATTGAACGCCGGGCACACCAATAATATCAATAGGTTGCTCCGGTGGCTTAGGCTCAATGGGGGGCAGTATTTTTCTGGGATGTCCCGGTTCAACTTTTGGCATACCCTTACTATCGAGCGGTTTTGGATAAATTAAAATGCTGCCCGTAGAAACAATCTGCCTTGTTGATGATTGGAGCGTGGTGTTAATGCGAAGGGTATCTCCTGCCAGCACATATACCCCGGATAAAAGATATTCCACCGGTGTTGTTTCTACAGGAAGCCCACTTCCTGAAATAATGCCATCGTCATCGGCTAATAAGACCTTCAGGTCTGATTCAAGGGAATCACTTACGGTTGTTTTCCCATCCGTTGTGGCATCCTTAAATTCCCCCACGCTGATTCGTATGGTTTCTTTGGCAAGAGGGTACACCGTTTGGAAAATCAACTGACGTAATCCATCCTCCCATGTATAGGTCTTGCCGACCAGTAGCGGCGCACCTTCCCGGCTCGCGACACAGCCTAAAAGAATAAGGCCAAGCATACTAAAAACAAGCCTCGCTCGTAGACACGGTTGTTTACCAAAAAGGGTCATCTCTTTTTTATTCCACGTACTCTTCGATAACCCCTTTAACTGAGCAAATTTCATGCCCGCCCACATAAATACGTAAGGCATTGAAATATTTTTAGAATTCCAAAGATCGATAAAAACCACCATGCGTGGTTTATCGTACACGAAGTGTTATACCATGCATGGTTTAAAAATTAAACCGCTACGAGCCAGGGCTACGGCAAAGTCTCCGTCATTCCCGCATGCTTTAAGCGGGAATCCAGTGGTTTGTGTCCTATTTTACATTCTGGATTCCCGATAGAACCATTCGGGAATGACGAAAATGGCTTGGTTTGATTATTGACCATTCCATTCTAATTTCAACATGTTATATTCAACTATGCCGTGACCTTGC
>SBBA01000214.1 GCA_005239925.1 Candidatus Troglogloeales bacterium
GACGCAAGTAGAGCAACAAGAATCATCGCCAAAAGGCCTACCACAACTAAAAATAAAAATCCCATTCGCGCCATTTAATAAGAGGTTATACTTAACTTCATCTGCATGTTTGATGGCCCATTCTAACCAACGGGCCTGTTTTTATACGACAGTACAATGCTAGAATTACTTTACGATAATAAAGCTTCTTAAATATTACCTATTATATAGTAATGAGTCCTATACGAACAATGCCGGGAGTCCCCTACCCTTTAGGGGCAACATGGGATGGAAAAGGGGTCAACTTCGCCCTCTTTTCCGAACATGCAACGGGCGTCATACTTTGCCTGTTTGATACAATTAACGCAAAAGAAGAGAGCCATCAGATTGCACTTACGGAAAAGACCAACAACGTTTGGCACATCTATCTTCCCAACGAACGCCCTGGCAGACTCTACGGCTATCGTGTTCATGGCCCATATGATCCTAAAAATGGCCATCGTTTTAATGCCAATAAAATCCTGGTTGATCCTTACACAAAGTTAATTGGCAGAGATATCAAATGGAATACCACTCACTTTGGCTATCCTCTGGGGTCTTGCGATGATCTGGTGATGGACAAATCTGACAACGCCCCCTATGCCCCCCTTTCTGCCGTTGTGGACACGGCATTTTCATGGGGAGACGATCATCCACCTAAAATCCCCTGGCATGAGACGATCATCTATGAGGCGCATGTGAAGGGGATTTCAATTACTCACCCGGATGTCCCGCAGCCATTGCGTGGCACCTATGCCGGTTTGGCCTCAGAGCCGATGATCAATTACTTGCGTGAACTGGGTATTACGGCCATTGAGCTAATGCCGGTTCATCACCATGTTGATGAGTATCCTCTATCAAAGCTAAACCTGAAAAACTACTGGGGGTATAATACACTGGCATTTTTTGCCCCCAATACCCGCTATCAGTCTAACGCCATGAACGCGGTTAACGAATTTAAGATGATGGTGCGTTCGTTGCATGCGGCCGGCATCGAGGTGATTCTGGATGTGGTTTATAATCATACATCGGATGGGGATCACTTGGGCCCCACATTATCCTTCAAGGGAATTGACAACCGATCGTATTACCGGCTGGTTCGTGACAACTTGCGACACTATAAAGATTATACCGGTTGTGGAAATAGCCTGAACATGCTCTCCCCGCATGTGTTGCAGCTCATTATGGATTCCCTGCGGTATTGGATTACCGAAATGCATGTGGATGGATTCCGCTTTGATCTGGCGAGTTCTCTAGCGCGTGAGTTACACGAGGTGGATCGGCTGGGGTCTTTCTTCGATATTATCCAACAAGACCCTGTTATTTCGCAGGTCAAATTGATTGCAGAGCCATGGGACCTAGGAGAGGGGGGGTATCAGGTAGGGCATTTCCCTGCCCTTTGGACGGAGTGGAACGGAATCTATCGGGATACGATTCGCCGGTTTTGGAAGGGAGACGGCGGCCAGGTGGACGAGGTGGCCACCCGTCTTGCCGGTAGCAGCGATCTTTATGGACATAATGGTCGAAGGCCGTATGCCAGTATCAATTTTGTAACGGCCCATGATGGTTTTACACTTCATGATCTGGTGAGTTATAACCAAAAACATAACGAAGCCAATGGCGAAGACAACAAGGATGGCACCAACGACAATATCAGTTGGAACTGTGGTGTAGAGGGGGCGACTACCGATCCAGTCATCCGTGCACTCAGGGAAAAGCAAAAACGAAATTTCATGGCTACCTTGTTGTTCTCACAGGGGGTCCCTATGATCTCTGGTGGCGACGAAATAGGGCGCACACAGGAAGGGAACAACAATGCCTACTGTCAGGACAGTAAAGTCTCCTGGCATAATTGGATGTTGGACAAGGATCAAAACGCGTTTTTACAATTTGTTCGAAGGGTGATTGCTATTCGGAAGAAAAACCCGGTTTTACGTCGGCGTCATTTTTTTCATGGGCAGCCGATTCACGGCTCCGAAATTAAGGACATTGCCTGGTTTACCGAGGCCGGCCATGAAATGACCGATGCCGAATGGCATGCCGATTTCGTTCGATGTCTAATGGTGCGTCTTTCTGGAGACGCCATTAAAGAAGTGGATGAACACGGCAATCGAATTATTGGGGATACCCTACTCATTCTAATAAATGCCCATGATGGAACCGTGCCGTTTACATTGCCGACCAGTAAAAAGGGGTCCTTTTGGGTACTGATGCTGGATACAGCCTTGGAGGAGAATCGTCGGTGTCATTGGACATCCCGTGGAGGCCGAACCTATTCCATGCAGGGCCGTTCGCTTGCGGTTTTCCGCAGCGTTCTTGAAAGCCGTCGCCACCCCCAATTAAATAGGTTTGAGCCAGAATCAGAAAAGGATTTTTATTAGCTTACTTTTAATTTGAGATATTGGCCAATCTCGTCTTTGTCCAAAAAGGCATCAGAAACATATTTATGGATAACGACATTAATCATAGTTTGATAGGGCAATCCATTTTTATTAGCCTTTTCTTTAAGCTTTTTTAAATCCATCTCGTTTATTCTCAAGCTGATCGGCCTGCTTTTTCTGCTCCGTTCAATTATTTTTTCAATACGTTTTTTCGTTGCCTTTGAAGCAGGTTTATAATCTTCAAAGTGCGTTTCAATCTCTTCTTCTTCAGCATCAAGAATGACCTTTTTCATTTTTTATCCTCCTTATACTTTTTATTGGCCTTTCGGCTGGGATAGCATGTTTTAAGCACAACTTCCTCTTTTCCTACGATGATGGGAACAATATGTACATAAGACTTATATTCAAGAACAATCATATATTGTCCTGGTTTCTTTGCATTTTCCAAAATATCTAAATAATCATTATGTTCAATCAACCCCTTTATTTCTTCCAGGTCAATTCCCCTCTCAAGCATTAAATTTTTCTGTTTTTGAGGATCCCAAGTAATCTCCATACAAACTATATTAGTGTAATGTATATACAACGTCAAGTTTATATTGAGATAAAATTCATCTTCCGATTTAGACGCCATTCTGCTATTATTCGTGGCCTAAACAATTGAAGGCACCTCTAAAAACCGTAGCGAGCGGCCCAAGTGCAAGGCGCACGGAGCGCAGGAACCGCAATGTATGCAGTATACATGAGGATTCCGAGTACCGC
>SBBA01000006.1 GCA_005239925.1 Candidatus Troglogloeales bacterium
GCAAGCGGAGGAGGGAAGGGTGGTGGGATTCCGGCTTAAACATTACCGGAATGACAAAATAATCCTGTTCTTACGTAGTAAGAATCTGTAAACAATTAAATCAAATGCTCTATCCTCCGAGATAATAATGAGACAAAATCCCCGTCAGAACAATGCCGCCGATAAAGACATGCGTCTTAAATAGCGAAAAGAGTTTCTCCCGCTCTAACGTTCCTTGCAGCATAATCGATTGATATAAGAATATGGCTGCGGCAATAATTAGCGTAAAATAATAGAACCCTCCCATTTTCGCCTGTCTCCCCACAATATAAAGAAAGATGAGCGTCAGAAAAAAACAAAGCCCTATGGCCAATCCGCTTTTGTCCCCCCAAAAAACAGCCGTTGATTTCACGCCAATTTTTATATCCTCTTCTTTGTCCATTAGGGCATAGATCGTATCGTAACCAATGGTCCAACAGAGATTGGCCATCAGGATAAGACAGGGAATCAGGGTGAGCTTTCCCTGCGTGGCTGTCCAGGCCATCAAAATACCAAAGCTAAAACTGATGCCGAGTATGGCCTGTGGGAAATAGGTAAATCGCTTGGCAAAGGGATAAAAAGCGGCCAACAAAAGGGCCACGAAGCTCAACTCAACGGTAATCCAGTTCAGGGTTAACACCAGCAGAAAAGAAACGGTCAGAAGCGCAAATAATATAAGCAGTGCCTCAATATGAGTTAACGTGCCTCTCGGCAGAGGACGATTGCGTGTGCGTGTGATCTGGGCATCCAGACTGCAATCGGCCATATCATTGATCACGCACCCGGCGCTTCTCATGAAGAAGGAGCCCAGGATAAAGACGGCCAGATGTTTGAACGTTGGGCGGCCTGAAGAGGCAATAAAAAGAGACCAAAGCGTTGGAAACAACAGAAGAAGCGTGCCATAAGGTCGGTCCCACCGGATCAGTCGGGCGATCTCATTTCGCTTTAACAAAGGCAATAGGGGTTTCCTTATATTGTCGGTAAATAATGATAGGCAAAAGAGGCTATGTTCGGAGAAATTACTTCAAAGAGCAGTCCTGATATCTCGTTTGAAAGAGCCAATTGATAGCGTCTGGCCCAAAGGGGTTCATTCGATGCAAGCCCAAACCCTTTGGCGATATCCGGCAGCAGAAACTGCCCAATCTGAATATCATCACGACGAAAAAGATAGCCCTGCTCATGGATGATTTGTCCCAGAGGTTTTCTCCCCAATAGAATCTCATGATGGAGTTTGGCTGTCAGGATGGAAATGGGGAGAACAGACTCCACATAAACCAGCCGCATGGGCATCCCATCCAGCCTTTGACCCGTTGTATTCTCACTGACGTTACCCAGCGTTAACCAACCTTGCCGTTTGATTGCCTTTTCGCCTTTGGGAAGGGAGAGTGATTTTGCGTCCTGATCTGAAAGCACGGTTTCAAATTGTTCTGCCAGCTCAAACCCAATCGTTGCAAGGCAGATTCCTTCGAGAAGACGGGTCATCGTTCCATCAGAAAGAAGCAGCAGCCGCAACAACGTATCGGGCACGGCTTGCGGGGTGTTCTCTTTCTTTTGTTGTAAATGGGATACGGATGTTATCTGTCGGGTCTTGCAATAATTGTAAAAAGCAGAACGGGACGCCCAATGTTCTTTTATAAATTGTTTTGGCATGAGTTTTTAAGTGTTAATCATGTTAACGATGGCAACGGCCCCCTCATTTTTCATTATACATAAGCAGCCTTCCCCTGCCAACCACATTACTCCAATCACTGTTTCGGGGTATATCTTCCATTTTGTGTCTTGCATCTACTCCTTTTTTGGGGGATCTCTTTTGAAAAAGAATCATTTAAAATTGAAAATACCACCCAAACGGATGTAGAATACCGAATTGGCATACGAAGCGCTTTTGTCTTGATGGGGGAGGTCATGGATAAGGCAACTTAAGGCGTGGGGGAGGCGCAAAATGGAAGATAGATTACATACGGCTATATTTGATGAAGATGGTCAATTATTAAACGGTACAAACGGTAATCCTGTCCAGTCCGTCGAAGTAACGGGCACCGAGCCTATTGATGAAACCACGTCCTCCGCTGGCGCGGATGAAGAAGAAAGTGTTCCAACACCCGTTGAAAATGTGGAGTATGTCGGTGTACCTGTTGAGACAAAAATAACTGACATCAATAACGCCCCCCCGTTGATTCAGTCTGCCTTGTTGGAGGAGCGTCCTGTTTCTGTTCACGTGGATAACATAGAGAGATGGATAGGTCCCATCGGCCCTGCGGGGCCGGTTGGCCCGATGGGGCCTGTGGGGCCTGCAGGTACAGATGGCAGAGATGGCCCAATAGGGCCTACCGGACCGATGGGGCCAATGGGGCCTGCAGGACCGGTAGGTAAGGATGGTATGGTTGGTCCAGTAGGGCCACAGGGCTTAGTAGGACCTGTTGGGCCAAGAGGACCTGCCGGTAGGGACGGTAGAGATGGCCCGGTGGGGCCTGCGGGACCGATAGGGCCAATCGGTTTAACCGGCCCAGCGGGTGTAGATGGCGCTGTAGGACCGATGGGGCCAGTTGGCCCTCAAGGGCCAATAGGGCCTCCCGGACCTAGTGGTAAGGATGGAGTTGCAGGGCCAGTTGGCCCTGCCGGACCGCCTGGGCCGATGGGCATGGTTGGGCCGGCTGGGGCCAACGGCGCTGCCGGGCCAGTAGGCCCTGCAGGGCCGGTTGGACCAAGGGGGCCTGTGGGACCCATGGGGCCTGCGGGTCCTGAAGGGGTTGAAGGGTTAACAGGGCCGGTAGGGCCTCCAGGGGTAATGGGCCCGATCGGCCCTGCCGGGCCGGTAGGACCGGTTGGCCCAAAAGGTGAAATAGGACCGATAGGGCCAGTTGGCCCAAAGGGTGACGTAGGGCCGGTAGGACCGATGGGCCCAAAAGGCCAGCCTGGGCCGGTAGGTGCACAGGGTGCTATTGGCCCCATGGGGCCTGCGGGGTCTCCTGGGTCGGTGGGCATTGCTGAAGCGGCTGCGCCTCTTGCGTTGACCGATGCCGTGATTTCACTCCCCAATGTTGCAATTAATCGCAGCAACACGGCTATTGGCGTTAATGCGCTTTTAAAAAACACAACCGGATTTAGCAACACGGCCAGTGGAGTGAGCGCCTTACAGAGCAACACCACCGGCCGTTCCAACACGGCCAGTGGGGTGAGCGCCCTGGCGAGTAACTTGGGTGGTGGTTCCAATACCGCCGACGGAGTCAGCGCCCTCCAAAGCAACACGACTGGTTTTAGTAATACAGCCAGCGGCGTCAATGCCCTTTTTAGAAACACCAGCGGCAATAACAATACTGCAAATGGCGTTCGTGCGCTTCAGAACAATGTGACGGGCGGCTCCAATACGGCGATTGGCGTCAATGCCCTTTTCAATAACACGACCGGCGCTAACAATACCGCGATAGGCGCAGGCGCCGATGTCTTTCCTGGTGATTTGCAAAATGCCACGGCTATTGGCGCAGGGGCCTTGGTGAACGCCAGCAATAAAATTCGTTTAGGTAATGCCGCAGTGACCATCATCGAAGCCCCCGTGGGCATCACCATTGTTTCGGATTGTGCCCAGAAGGAAAACTTTCAGACGATTGATGGCAACACGGTGTTGGAAAAGATGCGTGGGTTGAATCTGGGTAGTTGGAATATCAAGGGCCACGATCCTACGCAGTTTCGCCATTACGGGCCGATTGCACAAGAATTTTATGCGGCCTTTGGACAAGATAATATAGGAACAATTGGAAGCCCGACGACCATTAACTCCACCGATCTATCAGGGATCCTGATGATTGCTATACAGGCGCTGGAAAAAAAGAACACCCAACAAAGGGAGGAAATCCAGCATCTGAAGGCAGATAACGCCGCGTTGAAAGTCCGACTAGACCGGCTGGATCAAATTGTTCGTTAAAGATGTCACATGAGTTTCTTGGTGAATTATTTTAACAACCGTAAACCGATGAGGAGGGAGTGTAAATGGAATTGGATGGGGAAAAAACGAGAATGGAAATAGAATCTAAAAAAATAGATGGGGGGGATGGTTTAATGAGTACATCAAATGAAGGCACGGCTGTTTTAAACCGGATCGCAAGGCCTGTGGAGGCTGCTGTTTTAGTGGGGCCGCAGGGCCCTTCTGGCCCTGTTGGGCCAATGGGGCCAAGAGGGCCCGCAGGCGTTATGGGGCCAATTGGTCCTACGGGGCCAATGGGTCCTGCAGGCCCAGCGGGTGTCGATGGTGTCATGGGGGCTGTTGGCCCGGTGGGGCCTGCAGGAGCTATGGGGCCTGCGGGGCCAATGGGCAAGAACGGCGAACCTGGCCCTCCGGGGCCAGAGGGTTTGGCAGGGCCAATGGGACCTCCAGGGCCAATGGGCCCAGTGGGAGCAACCGGCCCTATTGGCCCAATAGGACCTGCTGGCCCTGTGGGTCCGGCAGGTCCGGCCGGAGCAGATGGCGCAATGGGACCCTCTGGGCCAATGGGACCGGAAGGATTGGTCGGCCCTGTTGGGCCGATGGGACCAGAAGGGCCTGCTGGTATGATGGGTCCTTGTGGTCCTGTTGGCCCCATGGGACCAGCAGGACCAGCGGGTGCAAATGGCATGATGGGGCCGGCAGGCCCAGTAGGTCCAACAGGCCCAATAGGGCCAGCTGGCCCAGTGGGAGCAACGGGCCCAATGGGCCCAGTTGGGCCACAAGGCGAGCCTGGCCCTGTAGGTAGATTAGGTCCAATGGGGCCTGCGGGGCCTCCTGGTGTGGATGGTATACCAGGGCCAATGGGGCCGGAAGGGCCGGTAGGCCCCGTGGGAGCGATGGGGCCAATGGGGCCGGAAGGGCCGATGGGGCCTCCTGGCCCGCAAGGGCGTGAAGGGATTCCTGGGATTGCAGGCCCTGCGGGGGCGACTGGTCCTATGGGACCAGTTGGACCCATAGGACCGGAAGGACTAATGGGACCAAGGGGGTTAGAAGGGGCGAAGGGTGAAATAGGGCCGATTGGGCCAATGGGCCCGGAAGGTCCGATAGGGCCGATAGGGCCAGCTGGCCCCATCGGCCCAACGGGACCAGCTGGTCCAATGGGGCCTACCGGCCCTTCAGGGGCTGCCGGAGTGATGGGCCCCGCTGGACCAATTGGTCCGGTAGGCCCTATGGGTATCCCTGGCCCTATCGGACCGGCTGGTGCCGATGGTGTAGCGGGCCCTGCTGGACCTATTGGGCCTGTTGGGCCAACTGGACCTGCAGGCCATCCCGGCGTGGTAACGGCCATAGCGCCGCTTATTTTGTCCGGCACCGAAATCTCCTTACAGAGCGTCATCATGAGAGGCAGCAACGTTGCAATTGGCGCGGATTCGCTTATTAATAACACAACGGGCGGCTCTAATACCGCGATTGGCCTTAATACCCTGCTCAACAATAGCACCGGCTTTGACAATACAGGGATCGGGCGCGACGTTCTGGTCAATAACACCAATGGCAACTCGAATACGGCCAGTGGGGTTGGCTCCTTACGAACGAATACAACGGGTAGTTCCAACACGGCGATGGGACACAGCGTCCTTCATGGCAACACGGAGGGGTCTAACAATACGGCTATTGGGGCCAGTGCCCTGGTGAATAATACCATTGGGGACTCCAATACTGCAAACGGCATCAGCGCGCTTTTCTTCAATAACGCCGGTAATTTCAATACCGCCAGCGGGGTGCGCGCCCTTCAAAACAATACCGAGGGCTCCAACAACACGGCCGCCGGTGCCAATGCGCTTTTTAATAACACGACGGGCAGCAACAACACCGCCATCGGCGCAGGCGCAGACATTTTTCCTTGTGACCTGCAAAACGCCACGGCCATTGGCGCAGGGGCACTGGTCAATGCCAGCAATAAAATCCGTTTGGGAAACGCCGCTGTTACGGTCATTGAGGCCTCAGTCGGCATCACGGTTACTTCAGATAGTGCCTTGAAGGAAAACTTTCAGGCCGTTGATGGGGAGGCCGTGTTGAGGAAAGTACGCAAGCTAAAGCTGGGAAGCTGGAATCTCAAGGGTCACGACCCGAAACAGTTCCGGCACTACGGGCCGGTGGCACAGGAATTTTATTCTGCCTTTGGGAATGATGGAATTGGAACCATTGGCACCCCAACCACCATTAATTCCACCGATATGACCGGAATTATGATGATTGCCTTGCAGGCCCTGGAACGGAAAAACGCAGAGCAGGCCGGTGAAATCAAACGCCTGCAAGCCAGGTTGGATCGGTTGGATAAGGTTAAATCTATCACGCCAAACAAACTAAAAAACAAAAGAAACGGGAAGAAGGGGTAGGATCACCTTGACAACACACAGTAGAACACCTTATATTTCGGCTTTTGCCTGTAGTTTTTCGTTTTTAGATTTCTTTCTATAATTTTTTCGGAGAGAGGAATGTCTCGAGTAGGTCAAAAGCATATCGCCATTCCAACTGGTGTAACGGTTACACCCAGCGATGACGGGATCCACGTTCGTGGGCCAAAGGGAGAAAAGGTTGTTCCGTTAAGAGCAGGTATCTCCGTGGCGGTGTCCAAGGGAGAAAAAGGAGGAAGCGAAATTGTTGTCACCCGCTCCGGGGAGGATCGCTTTCAGAGATCGCTTCATGGATTAATCCGAAGTGAAGTCAGTAATGCAATCATTGGAACCACTGAAGGATATCAGAAGATACTAGAAATTAACGGGGTGGGTTATCGTGCTGCCGTTACGGGAAAACAGCTAACGCTTAATCTGGGATATTCGCACCCGGTGGTGTTCGATCTGCCGCCTGGAATTGATATTTCGGTTGAAAAACAAACCATTCTCACCATTAAGGGTCTTGATAAATATCTTGTCGGACAGGTTGCAGACAATATCCGTGCCCTAAAAAAGCCGGAACCCTATAAAGGTAAAGGAATTAAATACAAGGACGAGCAGATTATTCGGAAAGAGGGTAAGACCGGTAAGAAATAAGGCAGGGAGACAGATGAGAACAAATAAAACAGTTTTGGCAAGAGTTAGACGGCATAGAAGAGTGCGAGAGAAGATTCAAGGTACCCCTGAACGGCCGCGACTTTCCGTGTATCGTAGCCTCAATCATATCTATGCCCAAATGGTGGACGACCTTTCTGGAAAAACCTTGGTGTCATCCAGTACGGCCAAACTGACAGAGGGCGCAGAGAGGTTATCCAAGACTGACGCGGCCAAGGCGGTGGGAAAACAGATTGCCGTATTGGCAAAAGAGGCCCGTATTGAAAAGGTGGTTTTCGATCGAGGGGGATACCTGTACCACGGAAGGGTGAAGGCCCTGGCAGAAGGGGCACGAGAAGCCGGTCTCTCGTTTTAGTATTTATTCCCTTCCTTGGATAAGGAGGCCGGAACGTCAACTGCGAAGGGTGAGGTGGTTTGAAGGCGTGGATAGGTGAACAGAGCGGCATATAAAGCAGGGTCTCATAATTAAAACAACACAACGCTGTCATTCCGGCAATGTTTAAGCCGGAATCCAGTGACTTTTAAAGATATTTCTATAAAATGAGACGATTAACTAATAGGCAAAGGAAAATAAAATAATGACAGAAGAAACAATCCAATCAGATACCCTGGAGTTAAAAGACAAAATCGTCTTTATTAACCGGTGCGCGAAGGTGGTCAAGGGGGGAAAGCGATTTTCTTTTGCGGCCATCGTTGTTGTGGGTGATCAACAGGGCAAGGTTGGCATGGGAAAGGGTAAGGCCGCAGAGGTTCCCGAGGCCATTCGGAAGGCCATTGAGTCCGCTAAAAAGAACCTTGTTCATGTGCCACGCAAAGAAGGGACCATCCCCTTTGAGGTCATTGGCCATTTTGGCGCTGAGGATGTTATGCTAAAACCCGCCTCTGAAGGAACCGGAATTATTGCGGGAGGCGCAGTGCGCGCCGTTATGGAGGTCGCTGGTATTTCCAATGTTTTATGTAAATCGCTGGGCAGCGGCAATCCCTACAACGTTGTTCGGGCGACGTTAAACGGGTTTTCAAAACTAAAAGAACCGCAGGAGGCAATCAGAATGCGGCATTTACCGGCCGTCTTATTGGATTAATATCATGGCAAAACAATTATCTATTAAGCTAAAAAGAAGCTATATCGGAAAGCCTGAGAAACAGAGGCGTGTTGCCATCGGATTGGGGCTAACCAAGCTCAATAAAACCGTCCTCCTAAAAGACACCCCTGAGATTCGTGGCATGGCTCATAAAATTTGTCATCTTGTTGAGGTGGTGGAGATCGCATGAAAATTTCAGATTTATCTCCGGGCTTAGGAGCGAAAAAGAAAGAAAAGCGGGTTGGTAGAGGCCCCGGTTCCGGACATGGTAAAACCTCCACAAAGGGACACAAGGGGCAGGCGGCCCGTTCCGGCGGCACCAAGGCGCCCGGATTTGAAGGGGGGCAACAGCCCCTCATTCGGCGCGCCCCAAAACGGGGTTTTCGACCTATCGCGCGCAAAGCGTTCGCCATTGTCAATCTAAAGCAATTGGGCCGCTTTGAGGCCAATACCCTGGTCAATCCAAAGCTGCTTTATGAGACAGGCATTGTCAAAAAAGGACAGATCAAGATATTGGGGAATGGAAGCCTGGCCCATCCGCTCATTCTTTGCGCCCATCAGTTCAGCAAAACGGCCATTGAAAAAATTCAATCTGCCGGTGGAAGCGTTGAGGTTATCTCTGCATCCTTAAAAAAGAAATAATGCTTGAACGATTTTTCACCACCTTTCAGAATATCTTCAAAATTGCTGAATTAAGATACCGCATTTTTTTCACCGCTGGCATGCTGGCGATCTTCCGCATTGGCGCCCACATCCCTACTCCCGGCGTCAATGGCGAGGCGCTCCGCGAGTTTTTAATGGAACGTGGCGGTGCATTGATGGGATTCCTCGATGTCTTTTCCGGCGGGGCACTGTCACGACTCACGATCTTTGCACTGGGCATCATGCCCTATATTTCCGCGTCCATTATTATTCAGCTTTTGACCGTAGTTATCCCAGCCCTCTCTAAATTAGCAAAGGAGGGAGAGCAGGGCCGAAGAAAGATCACACAATACACCCGACTTAGCACCATTGGCATCGGACTGATTCAGGCGTTGGGAATTGCCATTGGTGTCGAGGGGATGAATGAAGGGGCCTTTGTCCAAAATCCCGGTTGGGGATTTCGGCTGATGGTCATGATTACCATTACCGCTGGAACGGCCTTTTTGATGTGGCTGGGGGAGCAGATTACGGAACGGGGGATTGGCAACGGTATTTCATTAATCATCTTTTCTGGAATCGTGGCCGGCATTCCAACGGCCATTTTTAACACCTATCAGCTTTTTGACACCGGTCAGATCAGCCTGTTTTTCATTGTTGTCCTGCTCTTCTTCATGGTGGCAATTACCGTTGCCGTGGTCTTTTTAGAATCGGGTCGAAGAAAGATTGCCGTGCAATATGCCCGTCGTGTGGTGGGGAGAAAGGTCTACGGCGGCCAATCTACCCATATTCCCCTGAAGATCAATACGGCTGGGGTCATTCCCCCTATCTTCGCGTCGTCACTCATTGCCTTTCCAGCCACATTAGCTGGGTTTATTACCGTCCCCTGGGTGCGTGCGATTGGAGAAAACTTATCCCCAGGCAGCCTGCTTTATTCGATCATTTATTCCCTCCTGATTATTTTCTTCGCGTTTTTCTATACGGCAGTTGTTTTAAATCCGGTTGATATGGCTGATAATATGAAAAAATACGGCGGGTTTATTCCCGGCATTCGGCCCGGCACCCGCACGTCCGATTATATCTACAAGGTGTTAACCCGTATTACATTCGTAGGAGCGCTTTACCTGGCCGTCGTCGCCGTAGTACCGGAGGTGCTTATTTTTCGCTTTAATGTTCCCTTTTTCTTTGGGGGAACCTCTTTGCTCATTGTGATTGGCGTAAGTTTGGATACGGCCCAACAGATCGAGACACAGTTACTGACCCGAAATTATGAAGGCCTTCTGAAAAAGGGAAAATTACGGGCAAGAAGCGGCTAATCCAGTCGCAACGGCGACTCCGAACGGAGACCTCCCGCAGCCGGCGTCCCGGTCGTTGGTCGGTTCGGGCCTACGACGGTAATGTCACCAACAAAGAGTCTAAGGAACGACGAAAATGCGACTGGTTTTTTTAGGATCACCCGGTGTTGGAAAAGGAAC
>SBBA01000159.1 GCA_005239925.1 Candidatus Troglogloeales bacterium
ATCACCCCGATTAAAATAGCCGTTTTTTTATTGATTTCCATTGTATTTATCTTCTTTAGTGTACTACCAATAAAACAACTTTAAATTTCTGTCATTCCGGCAATCCTTAAGCCGGAATCCAGAGTTGCCCGTAATGGCCTAATTCTGGATTCCGGCTAGAACCACGCCGGAATGACGGACTTTGCTATGGGGGTGCCTTCCCGCTCTCACAGCGACCAACGGAAGCTGTTCACCCGCAGTCGGCATTCCGACCGCCGTGGCCGGGGCGCCTCGCCCCTACTTCCATCGCGTGGATTCTACTACGCGATGCGATAGGAAAAGCCCAAGCAGCATCATCGAGATAAAGTAACCCAGATCACGTGTATCAATCAGCCCCTTCACCATATTATCGAGATGTGAAACCAGGGAGAGGAAATTCAAGACCTCTCCCATTGGCGTACTGGAGGTATCCTGACTTCCCGCGCCAACCAGCCAGAGACCGATCAGGATGCCAAAGGATACGACCGCCGCGACAATCTGGTTTTCCGTTACCGTCGAGGCAAAAAGACCAAACGCCACAAAGACCCCACCCATCAGGGCCAGCCCCAAATAGGCCGTCAGCAGCGGCTTGACCGGAACCGTTGTGATCGTTGACAGAATCAAAGGCACATGAAGAGTGACCGCCAGGAGAAGGAGATAAAACAGAAAGGCGGCCATAAACTTGCCCAATACAATCTGGGAGATCGAAAGCGGCGAGGTGAGGAGCAGTTCCATGGTATGGGCTTTTTTTTCTTCCGCGACCAGCCGCATGGTCAGAAGCGGCACCAGCAAAAGCAGGATAATCCCCATGTTCATAAAGGCGGGTCGAAAGACCACCATATGGATATTGATCTGCGGCAGATTCTGTTGAAACTGCATCATCTGCATAGAGATATTCGAGAAGAAAACAATCTGGCTGTAAAACAGAAAGTCAACGACCAAGAGAAAGACCATTGCGACAACATAGGCCACGGGGGAGATAAAATAAAGCCGCATTTCTTTTCCAACCAGGGTAAGGATATTTTTCATGGAGTCTCCATTACAGGGGCTCGCGTCGCCCCTCGCAGGGGTCGCACCCCCTCCACCGGCAAAGCCGGACGGAGCCTCCCCCTCAACGCTCGCATCCGCTCGCTGGTATTAAGTGGTGTAAGGATGATTATAAGCATACTAAACCTCTTGCACACCCTTTTCTTCTGTGGTGAGGTGGAGAAAGACCTCTTCGAGGCTCACCGTTAAAGGCCGCATCTCTAAAAGGCCCCACCCGTTTTCAACGATAGTGCAGGCGAGTTTTTCACGAACGTCGCATCCCTGCTGGGTTTCCACGATGAAGCTTCCTGCTTTTCCCGGCTCTTCTGTTAACCGGGTTACGCCTGCAAGCGAGAGAACCTTCTGGGCGTTGAATGATTCTTTCTTGGCAATTGTGAACGCCAGCCGCTCCGAATGGGAAAGCTGTGACGAAAGCCGTTCGGGGGAGTCCACCGCAACGATCTGTCCTTTGTTGATAATGACCACCTTTTGGCAGACGGCCGTCGCCTCCGGCAGAATATGGGTCGAGAGGATGACGGTGTGTTCCCCTTTAAGGTTTTGAATCAGGTCGCGAATCTCGATAATCTGCTTGGGGTCAAGCCCGTTGGTGGGTTCATCCAGGATCAACACTTCGGGGTCATGGATCAGGGACTGGGCCAGCCCCACCCTTTGGCGATAGCCGCGGGAGAGATTGTTAATCAGCCTTCCCGTGACATCACCCAGGTTGCACTTTTCAATAGCCGAATTAAATCCTGAGGTAAGACGCTGCCCGGAGAGGCCTTTGATTTTACCGACGAACTTTAGATATTCGGATACCGTTAAGTCGAGATAGAGCGGGGGATGTTCAGGGAGGTACCCGATACGGCGTTTGACTTCCATGGGGTTCTCGAAGATATCAAACCCCGCGACCATGGCCGTCCCGGATGTTGCGGGGGCAAAGCCGGTGAGAATCCGCATGGTTGTGGTTTTGCCCGCGCCGTTGGGGCCAAGAAAGGCGAGGATTTCCCCCTTGTCAACGGAAAAGCTAATATCGTGGATGGCCGCGAAATCGCCATATCGCTTGCTTAAATTTTTAACGCAAATCATAGTGAGGCAGAACAGTATACGAATTGCCCCAGCGTGTCAATATCCCGCTTGATCTAACGACCTATTGGGCCTATTGGTAGCGTGTGAAAGATGTTCTAGACGTGAACGTAGAAACAGGTCTTTTTACGACGCCCCCAAAATTGGATAGGCTTAATCGTGCCGCGGATATGGTTCACGCAGATAAGCGTGTATTGGTCTCCCAGACGATACAATCGGTAATAGGGGAGAATCAGATTTCATGCACGTTACCGGAATTATTAAAATACTTAAGGACGCCTCTAAAAATCTGAAGACTCACCCTCTTTGCCTTCTTTATCAAGGAGGGAATGCGGCAAAAATCCCTCTGACAAAGGGAATTGAGGGGGTTTTTTAGAGGTGCCCCTAAGACCAATCGGAAGAGACAATATGAAATCACATCGTGTCTGCTATTGGAGATAATCATGCGATACGCAATTTTTGTGGATCAAACTCTTTCGAGGCAATTATTAAACACCTCAAAAAAGGAAAAGCAGGCACCGGATTGCATTTTGGGATGGATGCGGATTAAATTATCACCTCTCCCGTCAACGAGAGGGAGGTTTGATACACGCTTTTTACGGTTTTAATGCTCTGTTGGTGACATCTGCGTTTTTTGCGTAGATAATTTATTCTAAATCAAGAATGAAGGTTTTAAAGGTTTTATTCTTAATTCGTAATTCATAATTCTTAATTCGTAATTCATAGGCCCACAGCGACCAACGGAAGTTGTCTATTCGCCTCCGCCCGTTGGGGGATTAGGAGTAAATGATGGGGTTAAACGTAGAACAGATTGCAGAAGAGGTACAAAAACAAATTCCGACCATTATCCAACTCAAAGAAGAGATGGCCAAGGTAATGGTGGGTCAACAAAACATGATCGAGAAATTGCTGATCGGCCTTTTTGCCGATGGTCATATCCTCGTGGAAGGGGTCCCCGGCCTGGCAAAGACCACGGCGGTCAAAACACTTGCCGATGCGCTTTCTCTTTCGTTTCACCGACTTCAGTTTACGCCTGATCTCTTGCCCGCTGACCTGATCGGTACGGAAATCTATTCCCAAAAGGACGGTAATTTTTCTGTGAAACAGGGCCCAGTTTTTGCCAATATTATTCTGGCTGATGAGATCAATCGGGCGCCTGCAAAGGTTCAAAGCGCGCTTTTAGAGGCAATGCAAGAGCGCCAGGTGACTATCGGGGGTAAGACCTTTTCTCTACCCACCCCTTTTCTGGTGATGGCCACGCAAAACCCTATCGAGCAGGAAGGCACCTATCCCCTACCGGAGGCACAGGTAGATCGCTTTATGCTGAAGGTGGTGGTCACTTACCCCACCAAAGAAGAAGAAATTGCCATCATGAAGAAGCGGATGGTGCGACAAACCGAGCCGATCAAAAAGGTGCTTACATCGGAAAAAATCAATCAGATAAAAGCCATCGTAGACCAAATCTTTCTGGATGAAAAACTGTATGGCTATGTGGCCAATATCGTCTTTTCTACCCGCAACCCCAATGCCTTTGGCCTCAAAGACCTGGTTTCCTTGATCGAATATGGCGCCTCTCCGCGGGCGTCCATCTGTCTGATCCAGGCCGCTAAGGCGTATGCGTTTCTTCAGGGACGGGGATATGTTACGCCACAGGATATCAAATCGATTGGCATGGATATCCTCCGGCATCGCGTCCTTGTCTCTTACGAAGCGGAGGCACAAGGACAGACTTCAGACGACATTATTATGAAGGTTCTTGATAAGATTGATGTCCCGTGAGTAAATGAGTAAGGAGGACTCTAAAATGAGTCTAATAGTAAGCCTCTTCATCTGTATTTTCTCTCTGGTTCCGACGGGTATTTGGGCCGCACCTCATGAAGACCTGACTCAAACCTTCTTTCAGGCGAACCAGTCCTACGAACAGGGCGATTACCCAAAGGCCATCGAACAATATACGCAGATCGTAAATCAGGGCGTCAAAAGCGGTGAAATTCATTTTAACCTGGGGAACGCCTACCTTCGTTCTAACCAACTGGGACAAGCGATTTTTCATTTTCGAAAGGCGTTGTTGTGGGAGCCACGCGATCCGGATATCCAATACAATCTCGCATTTGCACGGGAGAAGGTATCCGACAAGATCGAAAGCACCTCATCGCTCTGGACACAGGCATTGTCTTTGACCGATTTCTTTACACAAAAGGAGCGGCACCTCTTTGCTCTTTTTTTCTGTCTGTTTGCCTTTAGCCTGGGCCTCTTACATTTATATGTGAAAAAGGAGGTAACAAAATGGGCGAAAAATACCAGTTTTGCAATCTTGATCTTATCCCTCCTGCTTATTTTTACGAGGGAGCGTACCTTAAAAGAGTTTGGGGTGGTTTTAGTTCCTGAAATTTCGGTGTATTCCGGGTTTGAGCGTGATAGCGTGGTTCTCTTTAAGCTTCACGAAGGCGCGGAATTTGATCAAACGGATGCAGCGGGAGAGAAGTGGATACAAATCACCCTTGCCGACGGTAAGAAGGGCTGGGTCTTAACCGAAGGGATTGTTTTTTAGAGGCGTCCTCCAAGCTATAGGCCCAAAACCACCCAATCTGTTTTCAAAAAGTGATGCCTTGACATCATTTGTAAAGATGCTATAATGCAGAAATGAGGACGACACTGCCAATAGATGACGATGTGCTGGACCGCGCGAGGGCCTTATCACAAAAACTGGGCACCCCTTTTCGTAGGGTGGTCAATGAAGCCCTTCGTGCAGGCTTGGAGACGGTCGAGGCGCCTACGAAAATGCGACGCTATCGAACCCAACCCCACAAGATGGGCTTGAAGGCAGGAAAGAATCTGGATAATATCCAGGAGCTTCTCGCACAGGTTGAGGGGGAGGATTTCAGATGATCCTTGTTGATGCCAATCTCCTTTTGTACGCCGAAGACCAGCTCAGCCCGCGCCATACGGCTGCGCGTCAATGGTGGGACGATCAGTTGTCCGGTACGACACCGGTTTGTCTTTGCTGGACCATCCTCTGTGCGTTCATTCGAATAGCGACCAATCCTCGTATTTTTAAACATCCTCTCTCCATCGAGGAAGCCGTCTTGCGCGTACAGAGCTGGCTGGACCAGCCCTGTATCCGGCTGATCTATCCTACCCAACGACACTGGGTCATTTTACAACAACTTTTGGTCGGCAGACAGGCCGTAGCGAATCTTGTGAGCGATGCCCACCTGGCGGCGCTTGCCATTGAACACGACTGCGAGTTGTTCTCCACGGACGCTGATTTTGCTCGCTTTCCGAAAATTAAGTGGCGAAACCCCATTGCTACAGCCGTTTGACAGGTTTTAACGATTCTGCTACCGTTCTA
>SBBA01000057.1 GCA_005239925.1 Candidatus Troglogloeales bacterium
GTGGTTGTCGTGGAGCAACTTAATCACCTGGGCGGCGGGTTCTGGAACGGCGGATATTTAATGAACAAGGCCACGATTGCGCATCCGGCACAGGAAATCTTATTGAAAATGGGTGTTCCCTGTAAGAAGATATCCGAGGAGATGTATATCGTGGACCCGCCCCACGCCACTTCCAAGATCATTGGATCGGCCTACGACGCAGGTGTAAAAGTGCTCAATAACACACAGGTGGTGGATCTGGTCGTGCGGGGGGACGATGCCCGGTTGGAAGGGGTGGTGGTCAACTGGCACTCGCTGGAAGTAATGGGCCATGATGCCGCCCATATCGATCCCATCGCATTGGAATCAAAAGTGGTGGTGGATGCCACCGGTCACGATGCGATTACCGTTGCGCTGCTTGCAAAAAGGGGGCTTCATCAGCCGGTGCCGGGAAATGGCGCGATGTGGGTGGATCGTTCCGAAGAGACGGTGATGGAAAAAACCGGTGAGGTCTATCCGAATCTCTTTGTGGTGGGGCTTTCGGTGGCCGCTGTGTTTGGCACGCCTCGGATGGGCCCCGCCTTTGGTGCCATGCTGCTGTCCGGAAAAAAAGGGGCGGAACAAATCCAAAAGAAACTGAGGGCCCTGTAAGATAGGGCTTACCCTCGTCACTTCTCCTTTTCAGAGGGGACATCGATATTAGCATGAAGGGTATGGTATCCTGACCCTGTTAGCTTCTGCTCTGATTTTCAGAGCTAAATATGTCTTATACTAAAAGTAATGGCTATTAACCAAAATTTCATCGACGAATTAATTCACTGCTCTAAACAGATTGTTAAAAGACCCTCTCAGTGGAAATTGGAAAAGGGTAGTTGGCGCATGGGCTATGAATTAGAAAGTACAGACAAAAAATATTTTTTCACTGCTTTTGGCCGATACAACGAAAAGTTCAACGAGAATTTTTCTTTCGGACTCGTTTATCTTCCAAAAAATGAAAAAGGTCAATACGAAATCATAAGATGCAACGGGTATCATGGAGAACATCTGCAGTATCCTCATCACGAGCATTACCATATTCACAAAGCCACTCAGGAAAGTATTGACAGCGGACTCAAGGAAGATGGCACGATCGAAATAACAGATGGGTATACGAACTATAATGAGGCGCTCAAATTTTTTCTCCGATACATTCATGTAGCAAAAGGTGACATTGCAGTAATGTTTCCTCCAAAATGGCGATCTCTTTTTGACTGAGCCATGATAGAACGAATTACAAACCAATTAAAAGAACAATTTAACGGACGTATTAGAGTCAGTGAAAAACGTCCGGGTATCTATCAATTGTTTATTCCTTTGTATCATGAAGATGGTGACATGATTGAGGTGTATCTACAATTAGAAAACGGGCGTTGGAAAATTTCTGATTATGCGATGACCTTAATGCGGCTCTCATACAGCTATGAAGTAGACACTGAAAACAAAGAAAAAATATTTCAGAAAATTATTGCTGAAAACGGGTTGAAAGAGGAAGACGGGAATATTTTCATTACGACCAAGGAAGAACAGTTGTATCCCGCCATACTACAGTTTGCCGGTGGAATTAGCAAAGTTTCATCCATGAGATACTTTAAGCGTGAGGTGATTGAAAGTCTATTTTACGAGCAGTTAGACGAGTTTGTTGATTCTGAGCTTCTCCCTTATCACCCGGGAAAAAAAGTATTACCGATCCCCGAACGGGATGATCTTGAAGCCGACTATGCCTTTCGTCCTAATGGCTATCCTGTTTTTCTCTTTGGAGTCAAAGATAAAGACAAAGCACGATTAGCGACCATCTGCTGTCTTGAGTACCAAAAGTTGCATATTGACTTTAGAAGTTACATTGTTCACGAGGATTTTACTCGGCTTGGCAAGAAGGACCAGAGTCGTCTCACAAGCGCTTGTGATAAGCAGTTTGTATCTCTTGATGACTTCAAAGAACATGCCGTGAACTTTTTAGAACGGGAAAAATATGCTGGGCATACAAAATAATATTTGAGATTTCGGGGGATAATTTGTATTGATGGTGGCGGCCGCCTTTGTCGCCATGGTGCTATCTGAAAAAAAAGGTGAGGGCCCTGTAGCAAGGCCCCCACCCTCTCCAACCCTATTTGGGTTGAGCAACCGTTCTCAGATACGGCTTGTGCGTCGTGAAACCCTGCGGATATTTCTTCTTGGCATCATCATCGGAAACCGACGTGGGAATGATTACATCCTGGCCCTGCTTCCAGTTCACCGGCGTTGCAACCGTAAACTTCGCGGTTAATTGCACCGAGTCGAGCAGCCGCAGCACCTCATCAAAGTTGCGGCCGGTGCTCATCGGATAGACGATCATTGCCTTCACCTTCTTATCAGGCCCGATGACAAACACGGAACGCACCGTGGCATTATCCGCCGCAGTTCGCTTGCCTTCCACCGCCTCGGCCGGGAGCATGTCATAAAGCTTGGCAACCTTCAACTCCGAATCGCCAATTAAGGGATAGTTGACCGCGTATCCCTGGGTCTCCCGGATGTCATTGGACCATTTTTCATGATCGCTTACCGGGTCCGCGCTTAGACCAATGATCTTCGTGTTGCGTAAATCGAATTCCGGTTTAAGGCGCGCCATATATCCCAGCTCCGTGGTGCAAACTGGTGTAAAGTCCTTGGGATGGGAGAACAAAATCGCCCACTTATCCCCAATCCAATGATGGAACTGAATTGTTCCCTCTGTTGTTTCTGCAGTAAAATCAGGCGCTATATCACCAATACGTACACTCATCGCACACCTCCTTTGTTTGATGGTTTAAGCAAGTTAACGTCGGATATCATCGAACAAGTAGAGTATAGAAAGATAGCCATATATTGTCAATGAGAATGGATGGCCTTGATTGCTTTGGCCTATGTAATCAATATAGAATCAAGTTTTATTTCAATCATTAAGGATGCCATGCCTACGGTTACATTTATAAACGGCCCCTGTAAGGAGATACCTGCAGGAACCAGTCTGCTTGACGCCGCAGAACAAATGGGACTAATCATGCGACACGACTGCGGCGGCTTTGCCACATGTAGCACCTGCCGTATCGTTGTTGTCGAGGGGATGTCCAACCTAACCGAGATTGATCTCGATGAAGAAAATATGCTGGAAGAGGCCCAGCTGACTGCCCCGTATCGCCTCTCCTGTCAGGCAAAAATTTGCGGGGA